>JBHGBF010000193.1:0-37914 GCA_041946865.1 Acidobacteriota bacterium
AGTGGCGATTCTTGAGTCGAAACACCATGGCAAATTGCTGAACTTGACACACACAACTCAGAGGCGCCGGCCAGGTCTACCCACTCCTCTGCGCGCAGCAGGGCAGAGACGAAGTACGCGGAAATTGGTGCCAGACGTACGACACGCCTCTTTGTTTTCAGGTACTTGCGGTCCAATTGAGTGCGTGTCACCCATATTCATCACCGATATTCACATCTGTCACCCATATTCACATCACCCATATTCACAAAGAAGGCGGAACTGCGCTCCGCATCCGGCTTTAACGGTGTCTGGCTGGGAGCCCCCCTACTTCGCGTAGGCCTTGTAGAGCTCGTCGACTTTATCTTTGCCGAAATCGCCTTCGTAGACGACGACTCTGTATTTGAACCACGCCTTTTCTCCGGGCTTCAGTTTCAAGTCCAGGGGCTTGGGGTCAGGCTCTTTGTGCGCTTTCTGAAAGTCCAGCTGGCCGAGCGGGTTCACGCTGAAGCAGCCGTACCCGCGCGCGTGCCAGTAAGTCGGGGAGTTGGTGCTGGTCGGGTGATTGAGAATGACGATGCCGATTTTCTTGCCGCCCGTTTCTCCTTGCAGTCGCACCCAGTTGGCTCGCTTGCCCCAGACTCCTTTTTCCAGTTCCCCGCCCTCGGAATTCAGATACCGTCCGGTCGCCTTCTCAGTCAGGAACTCGGCTACGCGGAAGGCGAACATTCCTTCCTTGGTGTCCCCGAACGATACTTCGCCGGAAACCGGCTGCAGCGCCATGTTGAAATCGATTGCGTAGGTGGAGGGGTCAAGAACCATAAAAACCATCTCGCGGTCTTCCGTCACTACGGGCTTTCCGTCCTTGCCGACCCATTTGGAAACGGTCTTTAGGGCGGCTGACTGGCTCCCCTCCTTCTTGCTCGTCACCTTGACATGCTTGATCGCTGGGAGCGGTTCTCTGCTGTTCCCCCAGAAGTTGTTGGCGTCGCTTCCCACACGATCCATAGTGAAGTAGATCCCCATGTGATGTGGATGGTCCCGCGATTCGCCGGGCACCTCGGTGAACGGATACGCGCGGGTCAAGGCGATACCGGACGGGCTGAGCACCGGATGGAGGACCGGCTTGGTTTGGAGAATCCCCGGGGCCAGTAGCGGCTTGGACGGATCGGGCGTGTGCAGATAAGTCGTAAAGGGCTTTCCGTTGATGATGACGTCGATCTGGTACTTCCCTTCCTTCAGCTCAATCCGAGTTGACTGCGCCAGAGCGACCACAGACAGCAAAAGTACGACAGAGAGCAGACAAAAGCAGGTTTTCAGTCTCATCTTCATCTCCATTCTTGAACCGTACACTATTTAACTCAAATTCCAGTCTGATACCAGTTCCCTCGGAAAATTTCACCGGCCGGCGCGATTGAACTTTTCCGGTTTCGGGTCCGTAATCGCTGCTATAGGGAGGGGATAAACGCATGTTCGAACTGATTGCCGGTATAGGGGTTGTGGGCGTCGCCCTGGCCGTGTGCCTGGTTTTCGGTCTCGCACTGATGGTTTTGAAGCTGGTTATAGGCCTGGGCATCGGGCTGTTGAAGGGAGTGATCGGATTGGTCGTCGGGCTGGTGGCGGGCGGTATCGCACTCGCGGTCCTCCTGCCGATCGGGGTCGTCCTTTTGCCGCTCCTGATCCTCGTGGCGGTAGGACTGTTGCTGCTGGCCCCGTTCATCCTTATCCTGAAACTCGTCTTCTGATTCCCCGCAGAGCGATGGCGACGCTCTAAAGAAGTCAGTTTTCTTCGGCTGCGGCGGCACGGGTCCCGGATAGCCGGGCAGGGCCGCCGCGCTCCCGAATGAAAACCGAAGCTTTTAAGCTGCCGCTTGCCCGCCCCTGTTGTACTTGAACCGATTCCTTGGTTGACTGGTACTAACACGTTTTCCAGTGCTGGAGGTCTTTCACGGAATGCAAGGCTATTTGCGGACATCCGAACCAGGCGATTCGGGGAAGCGAGTGTCCCTTATTCTCGGAGGGTCGCTTCTCCTGCTGGCCCTCCTAAAAGCCTCACGCTTGTCCTGGATTCTTGGCCTGGCAGGCGCCTATTTTCTTTATCGCGGACTTTCGTCGCCCACACCCAGGGCTGATCGGCGTCCAGTCGCCCGGCCTGCTCCCAAGGACATCGTGCTTGAAGCTTCTGAGGAGTCTTTCCCCGCGAGCGATGCCCCGAGTTGGACCGGCGTAGGATAACCGGGAACAGCGCTTGCGCAGCCCAGCCCGGATCATTCTGGGGGCCGGGGAACGAGTCTCTTTTGGCAAAGCCCCGGCCGGCGCCCCCGGGAAGGAACTCCGCTCTTTGCGCTTCAGAGGCAGCGGCCGGGTCGCCTGCAGTCGTTTCGCAAAAAAAACTCGCGCTCGACAAACGCTCGCTTGCAGTTTGGCGCGAACTGGAATACACCTGTAGCCCCGAGGAACCATGCGATCAGAATACTTTTCTGCAGCGGAGGATCTGCGAGAACGGAGCGGGATTGTCATTCCGGCCTATTTCCCTGCAGCGACAGACATTCAGCTGGCTTCCGATCTGCTTGCCGACACCGTTCTCGGCTGCCGCAGTCAAGTCGGAGACCCTTCCCGCGTCTGCATCAGCGCTGACAGCGAGAACCCCGCCGCAGACGCGGCCCGGCGGCTTCAGGCCGAGCACGGGCTGACGGTGGTGATATCGCCGAGGAACAGAGGCAAGCTCGGCTCTGTGCTGGCCGGCCTGGAGAGCCTGGTCAGAAACGAGTCCCTGCACTACTTTTTGTTGGTCGATCAGGACGGGGACCACTTTCCGAACGAACTGGTTAATTTCATCCGGGCTGCCCGGCACGTGGCTTCGGCGGCTAAGCATGATCGACTTCTCGTGCTTGGCCGACGCAGCAGCCGGCATCATCCGATGGGCTATTTGCGCGGCGAGTTGGAGGAGCTGGCCGACCGAATGCTGGTCGACTGCCTGCAGTACCGCGCCGCCCTGGACGGTGTCCCTTTGAACCTTCAGTTTGCCTTGCTGCTGGATGAATTTCCCGATTTCCACAGCGGGTACAAACTCCTTACGCGGCCCCTGGCAAGCCGCATCCTAGCCGGCGCCGTCCCGCTCGCAGGTTTGTCTGAGGAGGCTGTTTACCGCCATGCCGTCGAGGCAGTCCTGTCGGTGGAAGCCGTGCTGTCCGGGGGGATTCTCGTGTCGGTGGCGCGCAGCACCTTTAACGAGCAGCCGATCACCGCTTTCGGCCAGCTGAATCGCTGCCGGCTGGTCGCCGACAAGATCATCTGGCCTGCCCGTAGACTGCGCGTTCCGGGAGCCTTCGTCGGCCAATGGACGGAGAATCACCTCGCCCGGCTGCAGCTGGCCACCCTTGCGCCGGGCGGCAAAGAGGAGTTGTTCGAAATCAGGAACCTGGTCCGCCAGGCCTTCGAACTGCCTGAGCTTCCGCGGGACATTGAGGGCCCACCTTTTTTGTAGGCTCCCAAAGTCCATTTCGGGAGCGCATCCCTTGCCTGCGCCGCCAGCACAGTCGCCGGGCAGTCCTACGCAGCAGACAGGATGCCTCAGGGGCTCAAAAGCCCGCCCGAAGGCGGAACGACGAACGGCTTTGAGGACCCCGCTTCAGGCACAAGCCTGCACTCCCAGGTATTTCACTTCTTCTTTGGCGCCGGTTTAGCGGCCGGCTTTGCCGCTGGAGGGGGCGTCGAATGCTCGATGACGATTAAAACGGCCTTAGCCGACTCCAAGTGAGCCACATCCTTCCCGATCTGCGTGTACCTGGTCAACGAGGCTTTCGCCTTCACAGGATCCTTCAGCTCGTAAAAGTAAAGCACACCAAGCTCGTAATGGGCCTCCGGGTGCTCGGGGTTCGACTTTAAGACCTCTTCGAACAGCGCCTGTGCCTCCGCGTTCTTGTTCGCCTTCCGGTAGGCGGCGCCGGCGTTGAAGAGTGCCTGGTCCACGGGCTCGGTGCCCTGCTTGTATACACCGGCCAGCACCTGAACGCCCTCTTGGATCTTCTTGTTGGTGAAGTAGTAATTGGCCAACTCCTGGGCATACTGGTTCTTGTTCTTGCCCTGGGCAATCGCCTTCTGATAGGCCTCCACCATCTGGTCCTCTTGATTCAGCTTCTGGTGAACGCGAGCGATACCGGCCCAGACGGCGCCCTGAATCTCGGGGGGAGCTTCGGCCTGAACCTGCTGATATTTGGCCAGAGCCTCTTCGTACTTACCCTGTTTGAACGCCTCGTCGCCGACCGCCAGGGTCTGCTGCAACTGCTGCAGGATGATCGCCTTTTCGTTCTCGCTCAGGAGGCGCTTGAGCTCGATGATGTTTTTGTCCTGGGGCGCCAGTGCGGAGGCCTTTTCGATGGTCTTCTTGGCATCGTCAAAACGTCTCAACTTCGCCTGGGCGAGGGCCAGGTTGTAGAGCATGTTCGGATCATCGGGAGCTATCTTCATCAGCTCTTCGAGCTTGGTGACCGCCAACTCGTTTTTTCCTTCCCGCAACGCCGCATCCGCCTCGAGTTGGATCTTCATGGCCGGTATGGATTGCAGGAACTTCTGGAGTGCAGCCTCCATCTGGTCATAGGCCGCCTCATTTCCGGGCTGTGAGGCCAGCTTCAGATTCCGGGTATCGGTAATCGCCTGTTTGACCTCCTGCTCGGCCAGGTCCCATTTTTGCTCGTTGGCGTAAGCGAGAGCCAGGTTCTGGCGCGCCCCGGGGCTGGTGGGATTGATGGCCAGGATTTGCTTCAACTTCTCAATCGCAGGATCGAGCTGGTTCTTTTGGAGTAAACCCACTGCTTCCTGAAAGAGCTGGTTGACCTGCTGGTCGAGCGCCGGGTCTTCGAAATAAAACTTCCGGTTCATGTCGCCCGGCTTGAACTTGAGCTCCACGGTTTTGGTTTCGCCACCTTTCAGCGCGAAGAACTCGACCAGGACCGGCTCGAATCCCTCTGTGCGCGCCCAAAGTCGGTATACGCCTTCGGGCAGTTTCTTAACCTCCGCCACGCCCTTTTTGTTGGTTTTCCCTTGCGTGACCTTATTGGCTCTGACCTCGTGCACGGTGACCGGCATATTCGTGATCGGCTCTCCAGACTCCTTCACACAGGTAACCACCAGCTTTGCATCCGCTGCAACCAGCGGGACAGTTACGAGTGCCGCACTCAGAAGCAACAGAGCAACGCTGCCTGTCATTCGCATTTTCATGGGTCTCCTGTACCTTGTCATAAGTAAATTCCTAACGAGTTTAGTTGACGGAACCAGTGTCGGGCAAGTACAGCGAAGGAAAAGAGAAAGGATTTCCGGCGGTTAACACGCGTTCGACTGTCGCACGTTAACGGCAACACTGTTGACTTAACGTTTCCGTCTGCTCCGGAGCATAAGCGCCAAAATAAGGCCCTGCTTTTCTAAGCAAGACAGCCCAGAGTATCGTTTTCCAGGTACCCTGGGTCAGGAATTGGGTGCGATACCTTCCCCTCCCAAGGTAACACATGGCAAAAGACACCAGATAAAACCAATTCCTACAACCGTTTATAGCCATGTGTCACCTTGGTACGATTTATGGACCGTTTTTCGGTCCAACCCATGCTGAAGGGGAAGAGCAAAGTGACTCACTCGGCATGACCAGCAGACGGCATTCAGTCACGCATCTGGCGGCAAGACTGCTGGGCAGGCCGCTCAGGCAACTCCAGAAGTTGACCGGCCCGCGCTCGAGCGCCTCGCCGGCCGCTCCGTTTTTCTCGAATTCGACGCGGCCTTCCAGGAGCAGATGGAACGAGGAGCAGACGGCTCCGGTTCGAAACAGGTACCGTCCAGCCGCGACAGTCTGCTCCTCGAACAGATCCGCAAGCAGAGCCAGATGGTCGGCCGATGCCTGGCTCAGGAATTCAATGTCCTGCAGTATGAAAATCTTCTCGATCGTCGTCAGCACTGTGTTTCCCCGAGCCTGTCAACCACCCGTCCGGTTCCAGTTGTGCAACACCAGCTCGGCTGTCTCACGAACCATTTTGTTGGGATCCTGGCCGGCTTTTTGCACGTCTTCAAGCAATCCTGACAAGCGCTCTTCTCCGACGACGGCCAGAACCGACGACCTGACCAGCGGATCGGCATCGAAAAGCGCTTCCCGTATCACCGCCTCCTTCTCGGCCGGCAGACCGAAAAGCCGCCTTCCGATCTTCACCTGTTCCTTCCGGTCCCTTTCTCCGAAGATCGGAATCAACACCTGTTTGGCCTCCCCCTTCAACCGGAGGTCGATGAGCTCGATGGCATTGTCTCGGATCATGGTCCGGTCGTCCATAGCCAAATAAGAAAGATAACCTTCGCCGCGGGGCAGGAAGAGATCCAAGGTCCGGAAAATCTTCTCGACACTCCAGCTCTCCCGCTCTTTGACGACCTTGAGCAAGAGGCGCCAGGCCCGGACATTTCGTGGGGGCCGGGCCGGAGCTTCTCGCCGGCTGTCAAAGTCGGGTGGAACCACGGATTCCAGATTTCGGGCCTGGTAGTACTCCCGGGCCCATTGCATCAGAACGGGGACGAAGGAGGCCTGGACGTAAGAGAGCTCCCGATACGCTCGGGTCTTGTTTAGCACCTTCAGAGCCCGAAAGGAGACGACCGGATCCGGCCAGAAGAGCGCGACCATCAGGGCTGCCCGAGCCGCAGAAGTCCGGATCTGACCCAGGATCAGCGGCACTTCGCGCTTGACCGCCAGATCGACATCGGGATTCCTGAGCAGGGCCATGAGGCGGTCAACGGCGTCCGTCCCATAGTTCGCCAACCCGATCCTGGCCGCCTGGCGGGTCCTTCCGGCGTGGAGGAAAGAAACCAGCGTATCCCAGAACCGCTGATCGCCAAAGTGGCCGATGGCTTCCACGGCGCCCTTCTGGAGCTCCGGATCCGGGCTGTGCAGCCATTCGGACAGTACCGGCAGGTAAGCGGTATCGCCCGTGCGGCCCATGATCCTCGCCAGCGCCGCCCCTTGAATTCCCCGCACTTCCCGGCTCCATTTGAGCACCTTTGCCGAGTCCACGACCCGCTCCGGCTGATCGCCGTAAGTCGCCAGATACACCAGATAGACCGTGGCAGGCGGCTCGTCTCGCTGAAGTTCTTTTTTCAGTTTCCGCAGATAGCTCTTGGGGTCATAACGGACCAGCAGGTGAAAGGCGGCCGCCCCGGTCTCGGGATCCGGATGCGAGACAAGATTGGAGACCATCGGGAACCACGGCGGCAGAGCGGTATAAAGTCCGGAGATGTGGGATTCGAGCATTTCCTCGGCGCCAACCGGACGAAGGGCTGGAGAGCGCCGGCCCGTCTCCGAGAATGACGCCAGCTGGTCGAGCGCAATACGAAGCCGCCACCCGTCGGTTTCCCGCAGCTGTTCCATCACCAGATCAGCGGAACGGAAATCATGCAGGTGAAGGCGGCGACGGCTGCGAGCCGCCTGGTGCACGCTCGAGCGCAAATTCTCAATGTAAGCGCGCGACGTCCGCCAGGCCAGGAATGCCCAGGCAAGGGCCCCGAACAGGATGAGAACCGGAATGAGCCGGAACGAGCTGCTCACTGCAGCCAGGCCAAACAGAAATACCAAGGCGCCGGAAGCATCCCCCAGCCGGAAAATGAGCAGGTCCACCAGGCTCTTCACGCTGACTGCACCTTGCCCGGCCACCGGTACGTAGAGGACTTCGACAGCGGTCCGATGGAGTGAAGGCCGCAGGAAACCGTCGATAGCTCTCAGAGAGACCGCCGGCACAAGCCCAGGGGAGGCGACTCCAATCGCCGATCCCCCGACCAGACTCGTCGGCAGGACCATCAGCGCCGCCGGTATACCGAATCGATTGAGCAAACGCCCGGTCGCTACCAACTGGAACATGCCGGAGACCAGGAAGCTGCTCCCAAAGACCACACTGATAAGTTGAGGGAGATCCTTCGGGGCCGTAAGTCTCACCAATCCCAGATACTGGAGATCGATCATCGTCGTAACGAGGCCTGAAATGAAAACCAGGGCAGCTATCGAGCGCAGATACGGAGAAGCGAGCAGCCCCTTCGAGTAAATCCGCTCCGGCTCATCCTCGGGAAGAGTCGGTGGTCCCGACGCAGTCGAGTCTGGGACGCGACTGCGCGACTTGCGCCGTCCCGAGCGGCCGATAATCATGAAAACCAGTTGAAGCAGCAGCAGGATTGCGAGGATCTGTTCCAACAGCCCCGCAGTTCCGACCCGCTCGGTCCAGATGTACGTCCAGGACGCTCCGGCCGCCCCGCCCAGGATTCCCCCCATCCCTAGAAGCCCAAAGACCCGCTTTCCTTCGCGAGCCGTAAACAGGTCGTAGCAGACCACCCAGCCAAGAGTCGGCAGAAGCAGGGCAAACAGCCCCGCCCAGACAAAGAAAACGAAATTGATCCAGTAATTTCCCTCCTCCAGCAGATGCGAAGCGCCGGCTAAGGTCAGTATGAAGAAAACCAGAGTGCCGCTCGATAGAGCGAGGTGTGAAAGCTGTCGGGCGAGGATCCGATACAGAAGCACGACAGGCGCCGCCAGCGCGGCAGAAAGCACATAGAGCAACGGCATCCGCCAGTCAAAACCGACTTTCTGGAGGAAAAACGTGAGCTGAAGCGCCTTGATGACCGTCACACAACCCATGGCCAGAAAGAAGTAACTGGCCATGATCAGGACGACCGGCGCCTCCTCCGGCCGAAGCAGCAGAGCCTTAAAGAGACGATTCAGTAGGACCTCCTGTGAGGTTTATTCTAAACGCTCACTTTATTCCACCGAAAGTGTTCGTGTCAGGCATGACACACGTGTCTGCGAGCGAAGACTCGAGCGCCGCGGAGGGCGCAACGACGCCACGAACGCCAGCAACAACAGGAACCGCAACGACAGTGATGCGAAACCCCGTCTTCTGGCGCCCTCTCTTCGCCGGGTCTTGAGGACTTTTTTTGGGCTTAGCCCGCCTGGCACGCCGCTTGCTGCCTGAAAGACGAACAAACATGCCGAAGGGGGTAGTGTAGAATGATCTCGATGAAGAATTCCGCGAGCAGGCACAAGCGATATTCCCTGTTCTGGGCCACTTATGCCCTTGTGGTTCTCGGTGTGGCCGTCATTGGCATGGCACTCGGACTTATTTTTGGCTACGCCATCGATTTGCCGCGGGTAGACGAGCTCCAGAAAGTTCGTCCTAATGTCGTGTCTTACGTTTATGCCGACGACGGGCGCGTGCTCGGCCAGTTTGCGACCGAGAAGCGAGTCCTGGTGACCTTCAACCAGATCCCGAAACGCTTGAAGGAGGCCATCCTCGCAGCAGAGGATTCGCAGTTCTTTCGTCACTCCGGAATCGATTTCAGCCGTGCTTTCATGACGCTGTTCCGTGACATTGTTTTCGGGGAGCGGAAGGGCTTTTCGACCCTGACCATGCAGCTGAGCAAGCTGCAGTTCACCAGCAGAGAAAGGACCCTCAAGCGCAAGGTCACCGACATGCTTTATGCGATTGAGCTGGAGAAGACCTACTCGAAAGAGCAGATCTTCACCATCTACTTCAACCAGATCTACATGGGGCACGGGACATACGGGTTTGCGGCAGCCGCGGACTATTACCTTCACAAGGAACTGAAGGACTTGACGGTCGCGGAATGCGCTTTGCTGGCCGGCATCGTGCAGTCCCCGGAAAGACACTCGCCAATCAATCACCCTGATCAGGCGCTCAGACGCAGAAACAACTACGTGCTCCCCCGCATGCTGCAGGAGGGATTCATCGACCGGGTGACCTACGAGAAGAGCCTGAAAGAGCCGCTGGTGGTGCACGGGCGTAACTTCGAGTCGGGTCCCGCGCCGTACTTTGTCGAATGGGTCCGCATCTACCTGGAGCAGAAACACACGGCAGACGAGATCTGGAAAAGCGGGCTGAAGATCCACACGACTGTCGACTACGACATGCAGGTGGCGGCGAATCGGGCGGTCAAAGAAGGGCTGAAGCGTTTCGACCGCGAGCGCCGCCGGTGGCACGGTCCGATCGAGCGAGGTCAGGACCCGAACACCTATCGCCATCCGGACTGGCTGGAGATCTTCTATGAGGGGCTCATGGTCCCCGGCGTGGTCGTCCAGTCAGGCCCGTCTCAGGCCCAGGTGAAGCTGGGGAGTTACGCCGCGCTCGTCGGCGTGGACGACGTGAAATGGACCGGCAGAAAGCGGGTTAACGAAGTCTTGCGCCGAGGCGACGTGGCGATGTTCACGATCCTGAAGATTAACCAGAATGAGAGGACGCTTCAGGTCACCCTTGACCGCGTGCCGGAAGCGCAGGCGGCCCTTCTGGCCATAGAGAACAAGACCGGCGCCATCAAGGCCATGGTCGGGGGCTTCGACTTCCGCTACAGCAAATTCAACCGCGCCACCCAGGCGTTGCGCCAGCCGGGTTCCATCTTCAAGCCCTTCACCTACGTGACCGCCATGGAGAGCGGCTATTCCCCGTACGATACGGTCCTGGACGCTCCCATCAGTTTTCGCGACGGGCTGGGGCGCCTCTGGGAACCGACCAACGAGGACGAAGAATACAAGGGACTGATCACGATCCAGCAGGCCTTGTACCAGTCTCGCAACGTCCCCACCGTCCGGCTCGCAAACGCGCTGGGTATCAAGCGAATCATCGACGTCGCTCACCGCTTCGGAATCCGCCGGGAATTCCCTCCGTATCTCCCCGTATCTCTGGGCGCCGGTGAACTGACTCTGCTTGACATCACTTCCGCCTTCACGACGTTTCCAAACAACGGCGTCCGCCCCGAACCTTATTTCATCAAGCGGGTCGAGGACTACAACGGCGTGACCCTCGAAGAGCACCGACACCGGGTCGAGGAAGTCATTTCTCCAGAGACGGCCGGCAAAATGGTCTTCATGTTAAGGCAGGTGGCGCTGCATGGAACAGCCGTAACGGCAGTCCATGCAGCCGGCCCGGACTTCGCCCGGCCGATGGGCGGGAAGACCGGTACGACAAACGACTTCACGGACAGCTGGTACGTGGGGTTCATTCCCCAGCTCACCGCCGGCGTCTGGGCGGGACGAGACGAAAAGAAACCTCTCGGCAACCGGGTCTTCGGCGCCACTCTGGCACTTCCGATCTGGATTGACTTCATGCGGGAGGTCTTTAAGCAGCTGCCGGCCGCCGACTTTGAGACGAGCTACGAACCGACGGGCCCTTCTGACACAAGCAACCAGCTGCTCACAAGCCAGCCCGTCCCCAACGAGCCGATTACGGTGGAAGACATCAAACCGCCGCTGTAAGGGTGGCGTTGGCGATTGTGCTCTACGATTCTCGTGTGGTGACAAAGTCGGGGATGCGCAGAAGGGCGTCCCGGTAGACCGAGTCGGGGAATCCCGCCAGGCATTCCTTGGCGTCCGCCGCGTACTTCTCCGCCAGGCGCTTCAGCTCGATTCCAGTCTCGTAGGCGTTCACCAGCTCGATGATCTTGCTCTTGTTTTCGCTGGTGAAATCCTTGTCCCGAATCACGCCTCGGACAAATTCCTTCTCGCGAGCCGTGGCGCGCTCCATGAGAAACGTGATCGGAAGCGTTACCCGCCCCTCTTCCAGGTCTTTGAGGACCGGCTTGCCGAGCACGCTCTCAGTGGAGGTGTAGTCAAGCAGGTCGTCGATAAGCTGAAAGGCCATGCCGAGAGAGGTGCCGTACTGCTCGATCTTCTGTTCGAGCTCGCGGCCGACTTTTCCCAGCATTCCGCCCAGCCGGCCGCACCCGCCAAAGAGATAAGCGGTTTTGCGCCGGCATATTTCCAGCTGTCTTGCCACCGGAATGTCCGAGCGTCCGTTCTGATCGAGCTGCAATAACTCGCCCTCGACCATCTTCCGGGTGATGTCGATCAGAAGCTCCAAGATTCGAAAATCCTGGAGGTCGAGCGCCAGGCGGAAGGAGGTCATGTAGAGCCAGTCACCCATCAGTACTGTAATGGAGTTGCCCCACACGTGGTTGACCGAAGGCCGGCCTCTGCGGAGGGCGGCGTTGTCGATGATGTCGTCGTGAACCAGCGTCGCCACGTGAATGAGCTCGACCACGACGCCCAGCTTGATGGCCGGCGCCCCTTCGTATCCGCACATACGCGCAGCCAGAAGCAGGATAGCCGGGCGCAGCCGCTTTCCGCCGCTCTCGTGAACATACTGGTTGATATCTCCGACCAAAGAGACTCCCGAATTCGAATGAGTGCGAAGCTCTGCCTCTACCTTGCCCAGGTCTCGCTCCACCAGACGGAAGATATCCTTCGCGGTCACTATCGACCCAAGTGCCATGTTCTCTGCTTTCCGCGCTACTATAGCCTAAGCCACACAGTCAGTTCAAAATCGAACGGCAGCAGGCAGGCCAAACAGCCGGCTGAAGTTCGCTTTAGTCTGCTCCCCAATGACGGGGGCCGTGACTCCCCTTTCGGACGCCAACACCTCCGCCACCCTTACCACAAAACTCGGCTCGTTGCGACGCCCGCGATAGGGAACAGGCGCCAGATAGGGGCAATCGGTCTCGATCAGCAGGCGATCAGCCGGGATTTCCCGGGCAATGGCCCGCAGTCTCTCGGCGTTCCGGAACGATAGAATTCCTCCAAAGGAAATGCAGAAGCCCAAGCCGAGCGCAAATCGGGCCGTCTGCTCCTCGGAAGTGAAACAGTGCAGAACACCGGAAGCCGGGGACTCGAGCTCCGCCTCGAGGATCCGGCACGTTTCTTCGTCCGCCTCCCGGGTGTGAATAATGACCGGCTTCCGCAAACGGTTCGCCATCCGCAGTTGCTCGCGAAACGCTTCACGCTGCTGCTCTCTGGGCGAGTAATCGTAATGAAAGTCGAGCCCAATTTCACCCAGGCCCACCATTTTGGGGTGAGCCAGCAGCGACGCCAGCCTGTCGGCCACCTGGGGCGTGAAGCATCTGGCGTCATGCGGATGAACACCCACGGCACCGACGAGGTCCGGTTGACTTTCCAGCACCTCAAGCATACGGGCAACCCTCCCGGCCTCGCCCGTCAGGCATCCCACCGTCAGAATCCGCTCCACGCCGGCCAGCCTGGCCCTGTTCAACACCTCGGGCAGATCAGGAGCAAACTCGCCTGAATCCAGGTGGGCGTGGGAATCGATGTAAGTCATTTGAAATGCCGTCGGACCGAAGACTGGCAGACGAACAAACCGGCAAGCCAGCCCGCGCGAAGATTTGTCTGTCAGCCAGCCGGTTGTCCTACTTCAAGCGGGAACCCAGGACCACCGGCTCGGTGAAAGTCGCCAGTACGGGCACGCCGCCGTGAGAAGCCGCCACAATCATTCCGTTTGAAACAACACCCATGAGCTTTGCCGGTTTCAAGTTCGTCACGACGACCACAAACCTGCCGATCAGAGCCTCCGGCGCGTAGGCCTTTCCGATCCCCGCCACCAACTGGCGCGTCTCTTGCCCGATGTCGACCTGCAGCTTAATCAGCTTGTCGGATTGTGGCACCCGCTCGGCCTCGAGAATCTTTCCGACTCTCATCTCGACCTTGGCAAAATCCTCGATACTGATCTGGCCGCTGCAGGGGGCCTCGTGGTCAACGGCCGACTCGGGTGGCTTCTGATCTTGCGGCTCTTGCCGCCCGCGGCTGGCCGCGAGCCGCGCGTTGAATTCATCGGGATCCAGTCGCGTGTAGACCGCCTCGACCGGGCCCGTCCGGCTGCCCGGCTTGAGCTCCCCCCAGACCAGACCGCGGGGCCTACGATCTTCGCCCGCTCGCTCCGCGCCCAGCTGTTTCAGGATCGCCTGAGAACCGTCGGGTATAACGGGGCTGAGCAGTGCGGCAATGATCCGCAGAGTTTCCGACGCATTATAAAGAACGGTCGCTAGCCGGACCTTCTTGGACCGATCTCGGGCCAGCACCCACGGCTCGTTTGCCACGACGTACCGGTTGGCGACCGAGATCAATTCCCGAATGCTGTCGAGCGCCTTGGCGATATGCAACCGGTCGAAGTTCTCTTTGTAGAGCTGGACGGTCTCCTGGCTGAACCGCCGGAGCTCCTCATCGCCACCCTCCGCATCGCCCGGCTCCGGAATTGCACCGTTGAAGTAGTTCTCGAGCATCTTGAGAATGCGGCTCGTGAGGTTGCCCAGATCGTTGACGAGATCGCTGTTGACCCGGCTGATCAGGGCGGGATAGGAGAAATCGTTGTCCCCGCCAGGCGGTATGTCTCTCAAGATAAAGTACTTGACGTAATCTGCGGGAAGAAGCTCGGTCAACTCGGTGGAGGGGATGACCCCGGCGCTTTTTTCCACGTCATATTCCGACCAGCCGTGCGTCACGATCCGACGGGGAGGCTCGAGCCCGGCGGCCATCAGGAAGGCCGGCCAATAAACGGCGTGAAAACGGAGAACGTCTCTGCCGACGAGCTGAACGTCGGCAGGCCAGAGTTTCCGGAAACGGGCCATGTCGTGCGGGAACCCGGCACCGGAAAGGTAGCCGGTCAGGGCATCAAACCACACATAGAAGACGTGCTTCTCTTCATCCGGCACCCTGATCCCCCATTCAAAGGAGGTCCGGGTGATGGGTAGGTCTTCCAGTCCTCCTTTGACAAGACTGACGATCTCGTTCATCCGGGAGGACGGGACGACAAAATTCGGATTGTCCTGATAAAAGGCGAGCAGCTGGTCCTGGAAGCTCGAAAGCTTGAACAAAATAACAGATTCAGACACCGGCTCAGCCCGGCTCCCGCAATCCGGGCAACTCTTCTGATCCTTTTCGAGGTACGCTTCACAGTTGACGCAATAGTTTCCTTTGTACTGATCAGGGTAGAGGAACCGGTTCTTTTTTATTCTGCGGAACAACTCCTGAACGGCCTCAGCGTGATGCTCTTCAGTCGTCCGAATGAAATGATCGTAACGGAGCCCGAGCTTTTCCCACGCCTGTCGGAATTCCTCGGCATACCGGTCGGCCAGCTGGCGCGGCGTAAGCGAATGGTCTCGGGCGGTTCGTTCTATCTTCAGCCCGTGCTCGTCGGTCCCTGCCAGTGCGTAGACCTGCTGCCCGACGAGGCGCTTGTAGCGAGCGATAGCGTCGCCGAGAACGATCGTGTAAGTTTGGCCCACATGCGGAGCCGTATTAACGTAGTAAAGAGGAGTCGTCAGGTAGAACGTCTTACTCATAATCTTTGACTTTCTCTATTTGTTCCAGTACCCGCCTCCTGACCGTTTTCAGAGGCTCTCCTGTCTTCTCCGCAATCCCTTTCAAATCTTCATATTCCGGTGCGACGTTAATGACCCGGCCCTCCCACCGAGCCAGTTTCACGCGCACAGGACCATACGCGGTCCTCACCTCTATGACTTCTCGAAGAACGACCCAGCGTCTGGTCCTGGTCGCCCGGACTCCGAGCGTGGTCGTCTCCCGAAACAGCAGCTCCGCCATCCGGCTCTCTTGCTCCGGGGAGCACAGGAGCGTAACCAAGACAGCCGGCCTGTTCTTCTTCATCTGGACCGGGGTGTAGTAGACATCCAAGGCGCCTTCGCGAAGAGCCAGGTCCATGAAATAGCCGAAGACCTGGGCCTCCATGTCGTCTATGGTGGCCTCCAGAACAACGATTTCCTGTTCCCGCCGCCCGCCGCTGCCTGGTGCGGACGAAACTGCCGAAGTGTCTCCTAGCATTAATCTTAGCATGTTCGGGATGCCCGGCATGACACGGTCTCCCGCGCCCAGACCCCAGCGCGAATAACTCGCGACCGGGGGATGGGCCGAGGGTTTGGACAGAGTGCAGACGATGGCGGCTCCTGTAGGGGTCGTCAGCTCGGCCTGCGCCCGGCCGAGCAGCGTCGGGAAGCCTCGAACAAGCTCCGCGGTCGCCGGAGTCGGGACCGGCCAGGTGCCGTGGGAGAAAGTCACTGTCCCGCCTCCAAGATTGATCGGCGCGGTATAAAACTCATCGACCTTGAAATAGCTGAAACCGACACAGGCACCGACCACGTCAACAATCGCGTCGACTGCTCCCACCTCGTGGAAATGAACGTCGCCCCGGTCTGTATTGTGCGCTTTGGACTCTGCCTCCGCCAGGCGCCGAAAGACCAGGACAGCCTTTTCCTTTACGGATTCGCCCAGGGAACTCGACTGAATCAGATTCTCAATCTGGGTTAGGGTCCGATGATGATGATCATGACCCCGAGGTGCATAGTTCTCGGTTAGCACGACATGAAAGTTGGTTCCTCGCAGACCCTCCCGCACGATCGCTTCGGCCTTTAACTCATACCCTGACACGTCAAGCTTGCCGAGCTCAAAACGAAGGTGCTCGAGAGGCAGCCCCATGTCGAGCAGCGCGCCGAGAATCATGTCGCCTGCGACACCGTTGAAGGTGTCGAAATAGAGGACTCTCATATTGTTCTTTGATGCCGGGTCGGCAGGAGTCAAAAGAGTATTACAAGCCAGACGGTTTGTAAACTCGACCGCCACGCGAAATGTAACCGCTCAGTTTTCTGCGAGCGAAGCGGCAGGCGCTTTTGGAGTTCATCATGCGGGCCAGAAGCTGATAGAATCAGATGACTGATGCCTCGCAGAATCGCCAGTCTCGTTTGGTTTGTGATGTTCGCGGCGCCGGTGGTTTTCGCCGACAGCTCGAACGCGCAGTGGCGGGTGTTCCGGTACACCATGGCCGGACGCCTAAGGCTCCTGCTGTTCTGGGTCGGGCGCGAGGGAGTGGGTGGGGGAACCATTGCCCTTCGCCAGGACAAAGGACCGGACGGGCAAATCATCGACTCGGTAGAGGTTCTGTTCGGTTCGAATCCCCAGCGCGTTCCGGGAAGGATCAATCGTTGGGGCTACGGGCGGGAATCGGCGCAATGGAAGAACGCCGCGTCACCGGCAGAAGGAGGGACACTGCTGGCGAGCACGTTTGAAGGTTTCATGCGCCATTCCGACGAGGAGTCCCTTGGTGAGGTCAGAAGCAGGGCCTCGCGAGACGAGGCCGACGAAACTTTCTGGTATGACGCGATTCAGAGCCGGGTCACTCCGGAGCTCGCTTCAGCCACGGTCCACATCTTCGCCGAGAAGAAGGACTTCGACTACACGCAGCCGGCGCCCGTCGAATGCGGATATCGCCGCCGGCTCCGGGCCGGCCCTCCGGATCGGTCCCGTCAGCTGAAAAGAACCGAATTCGCCTACGCAGCACCTTACGGTTTTCTCACAGCCGTAAAAGCGATGGTTGCAGACGTGTCAGGCCGGATCAGGCAAAAATCCCCCAAATGGTCTGAGTATCGTCCCGCGATCACTTACATCTACAACGCCAAACCCTACAGGCTCCAGTTGACCGATCTGGAACTTCATCGGGAATTCGTTGCTCCCGGCTGGAAGCTGAGTGACGTGATCGAGGCGGAATTCGAGATCACCAATCTGAAGACCAGGGAAGAACACAGTTTCTCGTTGTGGTTCCCAACGACCGGCCCGCTCCAGAACATCCCCGTGAAGATCGTGGACAAACCAAGATGGTGGCTGCGAGTCGAGCTGACCCTGGAGGCCGGCGCCGGGAGGGACGCGACGGAGCTAAGCTCAGGCGTGATGCCGGAGTGCAGCAATTAACCTGATCCCTAACCAGAGTGACTAACGACACTAACCTTTGCCCACGGCTGTGCCCTGCAGCACCTTTTGAGGCACGGCTTCTTCAAGCGGCAAGATCGTTCGCGACTGCCACAACGCTTCCGTCGCGGCGCAGGCCGTCTTCTCGCCACAGAACCCGATCCACGCTTGCGCCACACGGTCGGGAACCGGCCAAGGATCAAAATCCAGCCACGGCAAGACACGTGAGATCAGGTGGTCTGCAATGCCTGCCTGCCTGAGAGTCGCATGGAACTGCGCCAGCGCGCATCCGGTGCGGAAGGCGTTGATGTTCACATGGACCAGTCGTTCGCTCTTGCGCGCAAACAGCTCGGCCACGTGCGTTTCCAACATCGTCACCGGGTAGGGGAGCCGGGAAGAGGCCGCTCCGAGAACCACCATGTTCTGCGCCTTGGGAGAGCCGGCTTTGCGGGCCAGATAGGCGCCATTGACCAGCAGGACTGAAGGGAGCCGCAACAGATGGCCATACACGGAGGAGGGATCAGGATAGTCGGGGATATTGATGAAGGGTGTGATGTCGGTGATCACCGAGCCCGTCTCCGAGGAGAGGTACTGAAGGTAACGCAAGGACTCCAGCGGTTCCAGCGAGAGGAGTACGTCGGCCTGGCCGAGTGGGATCAGCTCGCTTGCGATCGACTCGTCACTGACCCGGATGTGGGCCTGCACGGCACCTCCCCGCTGTGACATTCCGTGGACTTCCGGTTGTTTCAGCGCATACCCGGCCTCCATGGCACTATAGTCGATGACGTAAGCCAGCGAGAGAATGCCCTGCCCCCCGACGCCGCACAGCAGAACATCTTGCTTCATCTCAATTCTCCTTCGCGGTCACGTTGTGCTGTCTTGATTTCCTTGTAGTAGGTCACACACTCGCGTCGCGAGATGATGACGGAAAGGCCGCAGTACTCGATCTCCTGCCGCACCACGCTAACGTTCTCCTGCAGGCTTCGGGGCAGGGGTTTGATGATCTTGATATGCTCGGCCGGAACGCCTAGTCCCGCCACGATCTGCACCATGGCCTGGTCCGTTACCATGGTGGGCTGCCCGCCTGTCATCGCCACGATACTGTTGTCAAGGATAAACACCTTGATATTGGTGTTTTCTCTGGCCGCATCCAGAAGCGGGGGCAGGCCCGAGTGGGTGAAGGTTGAATCGCCGATCACGCAAAGCACCGGACTAAAACCGGCGTGACTGATGCCGGCTGCCATGCCGATGCTTGCTCCCATGCAGATACAGGAGTGGAGCCCCTCATGGGGCTTGTAGAAGCCGAGAGTGTAACAGCCGATGTCCCCCATGATGCGGATATCCGGATACTCCCGCGTGGCTTCACGAATAATCTCGAAAGTATCGGCGTGAGGGCAGCCTTCGCACAAGACAGGCGGACGGGACCTCATGACCGTTTCGCTCCCCACCAGTGTCAGGCCTCGACTGGCCGGCATGCCGAGCGCGGACTTGACCAGATCCGGCGTCAATTCTCCGCTGCGCGGAAGATCCCCACTGATCTTGCCCCGGATTCGCGCATCGGGACGCAGCCCCTCCCCGGTCAGCTGCTGTTCGATCAGCGGGTAGCCGTCTTCCATCGTCCAGACCTTGGAGCTGGCCTTGACCAGCTGCTTAATCTTCTCGACAGGTAACGGGTAAACACTTATCGACAGAAAATTGTATTCAGACAGTCGCTCACCCAGGACTTCCCGGACGTACCCGGACGCGATCCCGGAGGCGATGATACCGGGCTTACCGTCACCGGCAATCGTCAGCTGGTTCGCAGCGTGCTCCTCGGAAAAAGCGTGCAGGTCGGCCTGCTTACCCAGTAATCGATCAAAACCTCGCCGGGCATTCGAGGGCAGAAGAGTCCACCAGGACGTGTCCGGGCAGTAGGAAGCCCGATTCTGTTTCCGGGGTTCGGAAAGGGTCACGATGGAGCGGGAGTGCGCCAGCCGTGTTACGAGCCGCAACATGACCGGGATTCGCAGCTTCTCGGACAGATCCAGCGCCTCGCGCGCCATCGAGTAGGCCTGCTGCTGGTCTGCAGGCTCGAAACAGACGATTTGCGAGAATTTGGCGTAAAAGCGCGAGTCCTGCTCATTCTGAGAGCTGTGCATCGAAGGGTCATCCGCCACGACCACCAGCAGCCCACCGTGTACACCCGAAATCGTCGAGCTGATAAAAGGGTCGGCTGCGACATTCAAACCGACATGCTTGAACGAGACAATTGCCCGCCGGCCGGCATAGGACATGCCCAGCGCTTCTTCATAGGCCACCTTTTCGTTCGTCGACCAGCGGGCGTGGATCCGCAAGCCGTCACGAGCCGCGAGTCTCTGGATGTACTCGAAAATCTCGGTCGAGGGAGTGCCTGGGTAGGCATAGGCGCCACTGATACCCGCGTCAATCGCCCCCCTGGCAACCGCTTCATCTCCCAGCAGGATCAGTCTGTTTGTCCCCTTCATCCATCCTCCCAGCAGGCATCGCCTGCAAAACGCCGCGAAATCCTCCTGCATTTCGAGTGCCCGCAGCGGTGACCGCCAAAGAACCTTGAAGAAACGCGCCATCTTGGCGTCTGGCGATTGCCTCGCAGAGTCAATTCTGAGTGAAATCGCCCACATCTGTGAGCAAATTCCCCTCCAGGGCGAACCGGTTTGGTTTCGGGAACCGGGCACCGAGCGAAGGATGCGGCCGGCGCGGACAATCCTTTTTCCCGCCGCAATTCCTATCTGACCTCGCTCGGGAATTTTCGGGCAGGCAAGGACCCGAATTTTGAATTAGAATAAGCCCGGTTTATGAAGGCGTTTACCCAGCGGTACGCAGGGCCACAGCCAACCTCGAATTGCCCTTCCAACACTTGCGGAGAGCCATGATTGAAATCGTCATCTTCGGCCGTGGAGGCCAGGGCGGCGTCACTCTCGCCAAGTTGATCGCCATGACTTATTTTTTGCAGGATCAGTACGCCCAGGCCTTCGGCGTTTACGCCGCAGAACGTTCCGGCGCCCCTGTCCGCGCTTTTGTCCGGATTGACAGCAAAGAGATCATTTGTCGCAACCAGATCTATGAGCCGGATCATGTCATCGTTTTGGAGCGGACGCTCATCGATGAGCGGATAACCACCGGACTGAAACCGGGCGGATGGATCGTTCTCAATTCTTCTCACACGCCGGAAGCGCTAGCTCACCTTTTTCCGGGATACCGGATCGCGTGCGTGGACGCGAACACGGTCGCGATCGAAAACAACCTGGGGACCCGAACCACGCCGATTGTCAACACCACCATGCTGGGCGCGGCGGCTCGCGTCTTTGGTGAAGACTTTTCGGCAGTAGAGGGCGCTCTCGCCGAACTGCGCTTTCTCGGACCCAACCTGAGCGCTGCGCGCCGTGCGTACGACTCGGTTCTGAGCTTGCCCGAACCCGTGGGTGTCAGCTCGCCCCAGCCGCCGATCCAGATGCCTCGACCGACCCTCAGCATTCTGGATCCGGCCTCCGGTACGCTCCCAACCATCAAAACCGGGACCTGGGCAACCCAGCAACCCCGGCAGAAGAAACCGGCCCCTCCCTGTAGCGGCGGCTGCCCGGCCGGGAACGACGTCCGAGGGTTCGTGGCAGCCGTGCGGGACCGTGACCTCGCTCGGGCGCTCGCCTTGCTTCACACGACATCCCCCTTCCCCGGTGTGTGCGGCCGGGTGTGCCCCGCTCCCTGCATGGAAGCGTGCCACCGCTCCCAGTTCGACCAGGCGGTCAATATCAGGGAGCTGGAGCGCTATGTGGCCGATCATGCGGTTCCTCCGCCGGTTGAGGTAAAGAGCTTCCGGGATCGCGTGGCCGTGATCGGGTCAGGTCCAGCGGGATTGAGTGCCGCCTATCATCTCGTCCGGCTCGGTTACGCCGCGCACGTGATAGAGAGCCAACCGGCTCTGGGCGGGGTCATGAGGAACGGGATTCCGCCCTACCGGCTGCCGGCAGACGTCCTCGACCGAGAGATCGACTACATCCTGCGCCACGGCGTCACCGCCGCCACCAGCACCCGGGTGAGTAAGGAGGATATCGTTCGCTTGTCCAGGCAATTCGCAGCCGTTTTCATCGCCACCGGTCTGCAGGAGTCTCGCAATCTCAACCCGGAGGACTTCGATTCGTCCGTCGCCATGCAGGGCATCGATTTTCTGGACGCCTTCCGGTCAGGAGAGCGACGGCTCGACCGGCAGCAGGTTGTCGTTATTGGAGGCGGAAACACCGCGATCGATGCCGCAAGGACCGCTAGACGCCTGGGAGCTCAGGTCCGGATCGTTTACCGGAGAACGCGCGCCGAAATGCCTGCCATCCGGGAAGAAATCGAAGAGGCTCTGGAGGAAGGTGTCTGTCTCACCGAGCTTCTCGCTCCTCTGTCACTAAAGGCGGGCAAGCTGGTCTGCCAACGAATGGTGCTCGGAGAAACGGACGCGAGCGGGCGACGAAGGCCGGTCCCGGTTGCTGGGAAACAAGGGACAACGGTCTTGCCTTGTGATCGACTGATCCTGGCAACCGGCCAGTCCGCCGACCTCTCTATCTTTCCCGAAGGAACAGAGGTCAAGGAGAATGGACAATTGCTCGGACCTGCCGGTGCACCCATCATTGCAGGCGGCGATTTACAGACGAATGAAGGCACCGTCGCCGGGGCGATCGGCAGCGGCCGCAAGGCCGCCTGGCATATCCATCGGCTTCTGACCGGCGAAAACCTTTTTCCTGCCGGGCAGGTGGAAACGGTCGGCCTCGAGTCGATCCGGTTCAGCGCCTTCAAACGAGCGCCTCGGCACGACGCTCGACTCCGCAATGCGAGCGAGCGGCTGCACGACTTCAAAGAGGTCCGGCTCGGCCTGGAAGAGCGGCCTGGGGATGCTGAGGCAGTGGAAGAGAGCCGGCGTTGTTTCAGCTGCGGCAGTTGCACGCAGTGCGATATCTGCCGGGCCAACTGCCCGGAAGCCGTGCTCACGCGCCGCGGCGATGAATACGCTTTCAACTACGATTACTGCAAGGGCTGCGGCCTGTGCCAGTTCGAATGTCCTCGCGGTGTGATTCTGATGGAGCAGTTGTGAGTCATCCTGCGGGTTGGCAGTGGAGGAAGATCAAGCATGCCTCGTAAGCTCTGTACCGGGAACTACGTCGCCGGCTACACCCTGGCGTCAGCCGGTGAGGCTAATCGCCTGGCGCGCGGCTGCGTCGCGGGCGGCTATCCGATCACTCCCCAAACCGAGATCATGGAGTTCCTTCGCGGCTTCAGCTTCACGAAAGGGATCGTGCAGGCCGTCGAGTCCGAACACAGCGCAATGGCCATGTGTATCGGCGCATCTCTGGCCGGCGCCCGTTCCTTTACGGCCAGTTCTTCGAACGGCCTCGCCTACATGACGGAGAACGTCTTTATGGCCGGCTTTTGTCGCCTGCCCATCGTCATGGTGGCTGTCAATCGCGCGCTGGGCCCTCCCTGGAATATCTGGGTCGATCAGGGAGATACCCTGGCCCTCCGAGATACCGCCTGGATCCATTTTTACTGCGAATCGCACCAGGACGTCGCCGACACCATCCTTCTGGCTTTTCGCATCGCCGAAGACAAGCGGATTCTTCTTCCCGCGATAGTCGCATACGACGGGTTCATCATCTCTCATACTTCGACAGGCGTGGACCTGCCTGACCAGGACCAGGTAGACCGGTTCCTTCCCCTGTGTGAAATACCTCGTCGACTGGACCACAATCGGCCGATCATGGTGGGAGCGATGATCACTCCGGAGGACACAGCGGCTCATCGGCTGGAGCTCGACGAAACCATGCAGCGAGTCCCGGCGGTTCTCGAGGAAGCCCGCGAGGAGTTTTACACAGTGTTCGGCCGGCTTCCGGACGGCGCCTTGACCGGCTACCGCCTGGAAGATGCCGAGACCGTTCTGATTGCCTCCAATTCCATAGCCAGCACCGTGCGCGGTGTGGTCGATGCCCGGCGGGAACGGGGGCAAAAGGTCGGGCTGCTCAAAGTCAAGCTCTTTCGCCCCTTCCCGCGCGCTGAGGCGGAGCGCTCGCTGGCCAGCGCACGCCGGGTGGGAGTGATCGATCGGAATGTTTCGCCCGGATCAGGCGGAATCTTCTGGCTGGAAATGTGCGGCGCCCTGAGGCAACGCCCCGATATCATCCTCCAAGGGTACCTGACCGGGCTGGGAGGCGGTGACGTGATACCGGCCGTCATCGATGAGATCGTCGACGACCTGTCCGAACGCAAGCGGTCGGGCGAGCCGGCCTGGAAAGTGCCGGCTTACGAGAAGATGTTCTAAGCGGCGCCAGGTCCGTGAAGGGAAGGGGCGGAGGGAAGGATGAAGGATGAAGGATGAAGGATGAAGCGGCCAGCACGACGCCCCCCAGGTCACCACCAGCGGCGGGAGTCGGCTCTCTCGAATCGCGTCAACACGCTCACTTTTTCTTCACGAATAATGGCGCGCATGATAAGCGCGAGGATGACACCGGCAAAGAAGCCGCCGATATGGGCCGCATATGCGACACCGCCTGTCTGGCTCGTGACTGCTATCGCCCCGAGACCGTTTACGAACTGGAAGGCAATCCAGATACCGATAGCCAGGATGGCAGGTATCGAGATCACCTGGTAAAAAAAGACAGCGTGCACCCGGTTGCGCGGAAACAAGACCAGGTAAGCTCCCAGGACGCCGGAGATCGCCCCGGAAGCGCCGAGGCTCGGAATCGTCGACTGGGGATCAACAGCCACGTGAGCCACCGAGCCGATCAGCCCGGAGAGAACGTAAAACAGCAGAAACGGACCGGCGCCAAAGCGGTGTTCCACGTTGTCCCCGAAGATCCACAAGTAGATCATGTTGCCCAGGAGGTGCACGACGCCTCCGTGCATGAACATTGCGGCAAGCAGCGTCAGGTAAATCGGACTGGGACCAGGGGCTTGAAACAGCTCGACCATCCCCCGGGGCGTCTCAATCGTTTGCGTGCCGACCAGGTCCTGCCCCGTCGCTATCTCCCTAGGGACAACACTCCATCCCGCCGTCACGTAAGGATCAGCGAGTTGCAGGAGAAAAACCACAATGTTGGCCACCACCAGGAAGATAGTCACATAGGCGGGACCGGAAAGCCCCCGATCATCATCCCCGATTGGGAACATCGAACCTCCTTGGGTGAGAAGAGCATCCCCTTATCAATTTAGCCTTAACCTAAGGAAAATGGCACTGCCATTGCCGCGTTGCAACCCGCCGAGCGCCTTGCTACGCTTCGAAATGGAGGGAAACATGCTGGTTGTTCATGTTCACATACACGTTAAGCCGGACGCCGTGGACGCCTTTCGGGCTGCCACGATCGAAAACGCCTCGCAAAGCGTAAAAGAACCAGGGATCGCCCGATTCGACTTCCTTCAACAGGCAGACGACCCGACACGTTTCGTGCTGGTGGAAGTCTACCGGAATGCCGAGGGGCCCGCGCGCCACAAGGAGACGGCGCACTATGCCAAATGGCGCGATACGGTGGTCGACATGATGGCCGAGCCCCGCACCAGCGTCAAGTTCTCGAACGTGTTCCCCGGGGACGGGGGTTGGTAGGCCCCGGGCTGGGAGCTGTCCCGCCGGAGGCCTGGGTTCCACCTCCGGCGCGGACTTTCACGGCCGGCAGGACCTCAAAGACGCAGTGATGAGGTTTGCGATTTGGGGCAACACGCCCATTAGCTATTCCGCCATGGCTTGCGGTATTCGTAATCCAGCAACTGATTGGCTTCGGAGGAATTGGTAAACCTTTCCTTTTCCGGGTCCCATGCCAGCCTGGTCTTCGTGGCCAGCGCGATATTCGCAAGATGGGCGAAAGTCGTCGACCGATGCCCTTCTTCCAGATCACACCACCCCATCTGACGGGATTTTACGCAGTCGAGGAAATTCCGGATCATGTTGATCGTCGGGTTTTCCCGGGCTGGGAGGGCTTTCTTTTGATCCTGAATGCCTGCAGGGCCCTCCTGGAATTGCCCGGGCCTTGACGGCAGCACGTGGTACCCGCGATCGTCGATGTAGATGTTCGCCTGCGCGCCGCGCAACTCCACTTCCCCCTCGGGCAGCGTCGGCCCCCCGCTGGCTTCATAGACGCCAAAGACGGCCAGTGCCCCGGAAGCGAACTCAAAGGTCACTTCGAGCGTGTCGGGAATAGTGCGGTCGTCGGTCAACAGGTATTTGCCCCCGTGCGCACTGATCGCCACCGGGGCCTTCTCGTTCATCATCCACCGAATCGCGTCGATATAATGGACTCCCCAGTTGCCCATCTGCGACGAGTAGTCTTGCCACCAGCGGAACTTGTAAGGAGCGATGGTGTACTGGAAAGGCCGGAAGGGGCGTGGACCAAGCCACATGTCCCAATCCAGCCCGGCCGGCGGATCGCTCGGCTGCGCATTGCCAATTCCATTCGGGTACATGCGGCTCGTATAAAGCGCCCGCGCCAGGGTGACCCGCCCGAGTGCGCCTCCAGCTACCAGACCCACTGCCTCCCGATAGATGCTCGATCCGCGCCGGTTCAGCCCGACTTGCACGACCCGGTTGGTCCGCTTGGCCGTCTCCACCATCCGCCTTCCCTCGGCGATCGTGATCGTCAGTGGTTTCTCTACGTAGACGTCCTTACCGGCTTCACAGGCCAGGATCGTTTGGATTGCGTGCCAGTGATCGGGAGTCGCGATACAGACGGCATCGATATCCTTACGGTCAAGAAGCCGGCGGAAGTCCTTCTCCCGGGCGGGTTCCTGGGCGAACTTTTCCCCCATCTTCGGCACCTTGTTGCCGATCTCTTTCACGATTCTGGGGTCGACTTTGCTCCGGTCCCGCCACAGATAAGGTTCGTAAACATCGCAGAGCGCGACAACGTCGACCTCCGGAGCCGCCATGAAGTACCCGAGCAGCTCCGAGCCACGATTGCCGACTCCAATAAAGCCCATCCGTACCCGTTCATTCGCGCCCAGCACCCGCTCGGCGGCCGGCCCCACCACCGTGTGGGCCGCCAATCCCGCCACCGTCGCGGCGCGTGCCGAACTTCCCAGGAATGATCTGCGAGTCATGCTTGTCTGGCCGTCTGACATATGAAGCCTCCTTGGTAACGCATGGTACCACCCGTCTGCCGGAGGCGGAAGGGGAGGACGCAGGGCTGACCCAGGGTAGGCCGCAAACAGCGCGGCCAACCCTTTTAGCCTTCGCTGGGTGCGCACGGAGGAGCTGTCCGTTTTCGATCGTTCTCTCAGATCCGCTGATCAACGGCCTTTCCGGCCTGTCCACACTCCTGTCGCCTTCTCCGTAATCTCTTATTAATCTCTTATCGACGGATCAGGGGAAGGGAAGGGGAAGGTAAGGTAACCGCTCAGTTTTCTGCGAGCGAAGCGGCAGGCGCTTTTGGAGTTCATCATGCAATCAAGGCCTGGCTGAGTCGTACGTGAAGAACATCAGCCAGGACCCCGAGGGCAGGGTGTGGTTCTCGCTCGGTGTAGTCGGGTCGTTTTCCGTACTGGACGGCTACACGGTTCAAAGCTATCCCTGCCCGGTGACCGCCGGCTCGATTTACGGGAGTGCGGCTGGACAGGCCTGGTCTCTGGATCAGGGCTCACCGATTCGTTTCGGAGGCGGTCGCTGGAAAAGCTACCCGCTTGCCGGGCTGGGCGTCCCGCTTGAGAACAACCCGATCCGCGGGATTTCCCCGTTGGGATTGAACGAGGTCGTCCTCCTCTTCTCCGATCGCATCCTGCTCTTTAACGCGCAGACGGCCAGGATCGACGAACTGACGTCAAGCGCCCGGACCGGTATAGGGAACTATCTGGAGCTCCTGGCTCGGCTCGACGGTAACGGATTCTGGGTTAGCGGCCAGCGCGGGCTTATTTCCGCCAGCCGCGTGGCTGAAGGCCTGGCGGGTGTCCGGATTGTTCCGTTTCAGGCGCCGGCAGAGATCCAAGACCTCGGCCGCATGCACGAGAACGACAACGAGCTGTTCGTAACCGGCCGGGAAAGAGGCCAGACCATCGTGACGCGGTTTGACGGTGCCCGCTGGGAAGCGGTTTATTCGACAGCATCCGGGACCGTAGAAGGCTGGCGGGGACCGGGCAACGACGTCTGGATTCGCCAGGGTGACCTGCTGTTCGTTCTCCGCGACGGGCAGCTGCGTCCCATTGAACGCGAAGATGTTCTCTCCGGCTCCATACTGAACATCTTTACGGGCCGGGGCGGAGAGTTTTGGGTTGGAACGTCACAGGGGGCAGCCCACTGCTCCCGCAGCATCTGGCTCGCGCCTCCGGAACTGGAGCGGCTCGACAAGACCCCTTTTTCGGTCTGCGAGGATGCCCGCGCGAGGTTGTGGATCGGCTATAGGGATACGCTGGCTGTGCGTGAGAACGGGAAATGGCGCCTGATTCCCCTGCCCTCGAATGCGTCCCTGCGAAGCACCGGCGCTGATTCCTCTGTCGCGCCTCTCCCCAACGGTGAAATCCTGATGTGTGTGGATTTCCCATCCGGAGATCCTGGACAGGGTCTGATGGCCTTCAATCCCGATTCGGGAACTTTCAGGCCCGTGCCGCATCCCGACGGCCTGTCGGTGCGCATAATGCGCCAGCGAAGCGACGGGACCTTCCTGATCCAGTCGGGCGACGCTTACTCCTATCGTGTCGACATCTTCGACGGCAGCACGTTCCGACGCTATCTCGACTTTGGACAAAACCGCCTGGGAGACTGCCGCGCCATCTACGAAGCGGAGAACGGTGACGTCTGGATAGGGGGACTGGAAGGCCTGGCCCGGTACCGCAACGGGACAACCGATGTCTTCGGCTTCAGAGAGCTGGGACCCAAGAACGGTGTCTTCAGTCTGGGCGGGGCAGGCGCCGGCCGGATCTGGATCGGTGGCCGCAACCAGTTGGTCGAATACGACGGCCGGTCCTGGAAAGTCCTTCTTGACAGGATGGATCGGGTCCGGTCGATCCAGGCGTGCAAGAGCGGCGACGTCTGGGTGGCCTCCGGTACGGGCCTCCACCGCTATCACAACCGCCAGTGGATCACCCATACGGCGGATGAAGGGCTTCCTTCCTCGATGGCCTGGGAAGTCTTTGAGGATCGCGAAGGGCGCGTGTGGTGCGGCACGACCCTGGGTCTTGCGCTGTACCAGCCGGAGGCTGACCGTGATGCGCCGGAGAGTTTCGTGCCGGCAGACAGGAATCTGCGGGAGGCGCCGCCGGGAGGCTCCGTCCGCCTGACCTTCGCCGGCAGCGACCGCTGGAAGCTGACCAGGGATTCCAGGCTCCTGTTCTCGTCTCGTCTTGATCAGGGAGAGTGGACGGACTTCTCTGCGGAGACACTGGCCGCTTATGACTGGGTCCCTGCGGGCAGGCACACTTTCGAAGTGCGGGCCATGGACCGGAACGGCAATATCGACGGAAATCCGGCCTCCTTCGAGTTCACCGTCCTGTCGCCTTGGTACTTTCAGAAAGGTTTTCTGGCGATCGCCGGCATCGGCGCTCTCATTATTTTCTGGCAGGGAAGGCGGGCGTTCAGACACTACGCGGAACGAGGCCGGATGATCGAGCAGCTCACCAGCGCGAACGCCGAGGTCCAACAGAGAACCCTGGAACTGGCCTCCGCCAACGAGAATATCCGCAGGGAATTGAACGAGCGACAGAAGGCCGAACGCCTTGCCAGAGAGAGCGAAGCCCAGATTCGCGAGCTTTACGAGCAGATGGCCCGCTCCGTTGCCGAGCTGACCCACGGAATCAGCGAGGTGGCCGACATGGCAACGGACCTGGCCCAAGGCTCTCGCCAGATCAGCTCGGCCAGCCAATCGCTGGCAGCAGGATCGGCCGAACAAGCGGGCGCTGTTCAACACATATCGTCGGCCCTGAAGGTTGTGGCCGCAGGCACCCAGGAAACCCGCAGACACGCGGAGGAGTTGGGGACCCTGGCCGACACCGCCCGGCAAGCAACCAATACCGGCGTCAGCCGGATGCAACAGCTCAGCGCCGCAGTCGAGAAGATCAAGGCGTCCTCTGATCAGACCGGCCAGGTGATCAAGGCCATACGCGAGATTGCTTTTCAGACCAACCTTCTTTCGCTTAATGCCGCCGTGGAAGCCGCCCGAGCCGGCGACGCGGGTCGCGGTTTTGCCGTTGTCGCCGAGGAAGTCCGCAGCCTGGCCATCCGAAGCGCCCAGGCTGCTCAGGAAAGCGAAGCGCTCATTGAAGAGGCACAGCGTCACGCCGAACAAGGGGTTCAACTGAATTCCCAAGTGGGTGTCGGACTGCAAGCCATCGAGAAGCAGGTCGACACCGTCAGCCAGGTTCTGAAGAGCGTCAAGAGCACCTTGGAGGATCAGAGCTCACAACTCGAGGAAGTCGCGCACGGAATGGACCAGATCAACAAGGTCACTCAGGGCGCCGCTGGGTCGGCCGAGGAATCCGCCGGCGCCGCTTCCGAGATCGCCCAACATGCCTCCCGGCTGCAGAACCTTGTCCAGGTGCTCTCGGCGGCCCTTTCCGAGTTGAATCGCCTCCCGGGCGACAGACGCAAACAGCTCACGTGACCAGTTACCGGTTACCCGTTACCAGTTACCGGTTACCAGTTACCAGTTACCGGTTACCAGTTACCAGTTACCAGTTACCGGTTACCGGTTACCAGTTACCGGTTGCCGGTTACCCGTTACCAGTTACCAGTTACCGGTTGCCGGTTCAGCCAGGAGTTACCGTGAAGGTGGCTGGACCCGCAACGAACTGATCGGGCACCTGATTGACTCGGCCTCAAACAATCATCAGCGCTTCGTCCGGGCACAGGAAGTGGCGTTCCTCGAGTTCCCGAAGTACGAGCAGGTCAACTGGGTTTCCCTTCAGAATTACAAACAAGCGCCTTGGCCGGAGATCGTCGACCTCTGGCGCCTGTATAACCATCACCTGGCTCGAGTCATCCAGACCGTTTCGCCGGAGAAGTTGAACGTCGGCTGCAAGGTCGGCCCAGCCGAACCGATGAGTCTCGGCGCACTGATCAAGGACTATCTGCGTCACTTAAAACACCATCTCAGCCAGCTTGGCGTTTAATCACAACCGGCAAAGTAAACCGGCAACCGGTAACCGGTAACTGGTAACCGGTAACTGGTAACCGGTAACTGGTAACCAGCAACCGGTAACCGGCAACCAGCAACCAGCAAGCGGCAAACAGCAACCGGTAACCGGCAACTGGTAACTGGTAACTGGCAACCGGTAACTGGTAACCAGCAACCGGTAACCGGCAACTGGTAACTGGTAACTGGTAGCTGGCAACCGGTAACCGCTAACCGGCAACTGGTAACCGGCAACCGGTAACTGGTAACCAGCAACCGGTAACCGGCAACCGGTAACTGGTAACCAGCAACCGGTAACTGGTAACCAGCAACCGGTAACTGGTAACTGGTAACTGGTAACCGGTATTCCCGGTTACGAGCAGGTTCGGGTCAACACGCTTGTTTCTCCAAATCCAGCAGGAAACGCTTGCGCCAGATTCCACCTCCGTAGCCGCACAGCTGGCCGTCGGCCCCGATCACGCGGTGGCAAGGGATGATGATGCACATCCGATTGTCACCGTTGGCGCGGGCGACCGCTCGCACGGCTGCGGGACAGCCCAGCCGCCTGGCTTGTGCGGCGTAACTTGTCACCTGACCGTAAGGAATTTGGCGCAGACCTTCCCAGACCCGCTCTTGAAAAGCGGTGCCGTGAGTCAGGAGGGGAACGTCGAAGACTTTCAGTTCTCCTGCGAAATAGCTCTGCAGCTGGCGCTCGACCTCGTCAATCACCGGGCTGTCGCCGGGCGTGATCACACACTGGAGGCGGCGCTGGATCCGCCGGATCTGCGTTTCCAGCATAGGCCGATCGCAAAACTCCAGCAGACACAAGGCGTCGTCCATCGCACCCGCGATCATAGGGCCGAGCGGCGTCAGTATTCGGTTCACAACTACGTGGTACTGCGAACGGGAACGGCCTGGGGAGTCCCCAAAGAGTTTCTGAAAGGCGTCGCGGAACCCGCTGAAGGACTCAAATCCATACTCATATCCACTGTCGGTCAGGTCTCCGCCGTTGCGGATGCGTCCCAGCGCCAAACCCAGGCGCCTGGCGCGCTGGTAAGCGTGGAATGTCATGGAATGGTTGGCTTGAAACCAGCGGCGAACCCGCAGGGGGTTAAGACCCAGCTCTCTCAAATCCTTGTCCGTCCACCGCCGGGTCGGATCTTCCTCGACCTGTGCCAGCAGGCTTTCGAGCCAGGCCGGCGGCGCCCCGGGCGGGTCCAGCGGGCGGCAGCGTTTGCAGGCCCGATAGCCCGCGAACAGGGCGTCTCGGACCGTGGGGAAGTATTCAAGGTGTTCCCTTTTCGGCTTACGAGCCGGGCAACTGGGACGGCAGAATATGCCGGTCGTCCGGACCGCCGTATAGAAAACGCCGTCAAACTGACTGTCTCGGGACCGAAAAGCCTGGTCCATGACGTCGACGGGAGGTAAAGTTCGTAGGCTCATACTGCCAGTATCAACCAGCATTAAAGAAGTTTTCTACCGATAAACGATCAGGGAATCTTCACTCGTGTGAGGCAGAGTCCTGCCCGGATCCTGCCTGCGTTGGGCGCTCCCGCAGCAGCATCGCGTTTTCAGAAGTTTGTCAGTTTCTGGCTTCCTGGCTTAAACTTCCGGAACGGAGAAAGCTATGAAGCGGATTGTCATCTCAGGCAGCCTGGCTTTTCTGATTATGCTCAACATCTTCGGTCTCACTCACGAGGTCTCCTCTCCGGACGGACAGAACGTGATCAAGGTCGAGGTCGGCGAAACGGTCAGCTACTCGGTTCTTCATCGCGGGCACCAGATTGTCGCCCCTTCCGCCATTTCGATGACCCTCGACGACGGACTGGTTCTGGGCCGGAACCCGCAGGTTCGGGAAGTACGAAAAGCTCAGATCAACCAGACGATTACACCTGTGGTCAAGCACAAGCGGGCCTCGATCCTCGACAACGGCAATGAGTTGACAATCGACTTTCAAGGCGATTACAGCCTGGTCTTCCGTGCCTACAACGATGGCGTTGCCTACCGGTTCGTCACTCGCCTGAACCGCGAGATCAAAGTCACAAGGGAACAGGCGACTTTCGCGTTCCCAGCCGACTATGCCGGCTACCTCCCTGTTACCAAGACCCTCATGATGTCTTTTGAGAAGCCGTATGTCCACCAGCTCATCAGCAATTTGGCGACAGACGAGATGGTCTACCTGCCGATCACGCTCGAGGGGCCCGACGGAATTCGGATCGGCATTACCGAGTCGGCGCTCGAGGATTATGCAGGCATGTTCCTCAAGAAAGCTGCATCGCAGCCCCATACGCTCGAAGGGGCATTCGCCAGCTTCCCCCTCGAGGAAAAACAGCGGCGAGACCGGTACATGGATGTCACCGGGCGCGCCGATTACATCGCTGCAACGAAAGGCACGAGGCCTTTCCCGTGGCGGTTGATGATCATAGCCGACACGGACGCGGCGTTGATCGAAAGTGACCTCGTTTACCGGCTGGCTGACCCGCCTCGGCTGGCGGATACCTCCTGGATCCGACCGGGCAAGGTCGCATGGGACTGGTGGAATGCCTTGAATATATACGGAGTCGACTTTGCTTCCGGTGTGAATAACGCAACCTACAAGTATTACATCGATTTCGCGGCCAGGAACGGAATCGAATACGTGATCCTGGACGAGGGATGGTCTGAGCCCGCCGACTTGCTCAAACTGAGGCCCGAAGTCGACCTGAAAGAACTGGTGCAGTACGCCAATCAAAAGAAAGTCGGCCTGATTCTCTGGGTGGTGTGGCTTAGTTTGGAACGACAGCTTGAGCCGGCCATGAAAATGTTCGAGGACCTGGGAATCAAGGGAATCAAAGTCGATTTCATGGATCGCGATGACCAGAAGATCGTGAATTACTACTGGAAGATTGCGGCTGAAGCCGCCAAACGCAAAATGCTGGTTGACTTCCATGGGGCCTACAAGCCGGCCGGGCTGGACAGAGCTTATCCCAATGTCCTCACGCGGGAAGGAGTGATGGGGCTCGAGTACAGCAAGTGGAGCGATTCCATTACGCCGGAGCATGACGTCACGATTCCGTTCACCCGGATGCTGGCCGGCCCGATGGATTTCACGCCGGGGGCGATGGTGAACGCCCAGAAGCAAGACTTCAGAGCCATTTTCGAGAGGCCCATGAGCCAGGGCACCCGCTGTCATCAGCTCGCCATGTTCGTTGTCTATGAGAGCCCGCTGCAGATGTTGTGTGACACGCCCTCTAACTACGACCGCGAGCCCGAGATCCTGGACCTGCTTGCAAACGTTCCGAGCGTCTGGGAGGAGTCGCGGGTCCTGGATGGAAGAATCGGCGATTACGTGGTCGTTGCCCGGAGGTCCGGACAGGACTGGTACATTGGCGCCATGACTGACTGGGAACCTCGCACACTCGTCCTCGACCTCGGTTTCCTGAGCGGCCAGGCTGCGGAGATCTGGCAGGACGGGGTAAACGCCAACCGGTGGGCCAGCGACTACCGGCGTAGCCGGCAGCAAATTACCGGTAAGACGGAAATTAAGCTTGCGCCCGGCGGCGGCTGGGTGGCCCGTGTGCGGCCAGCCAGGTAAACAGGAGCAGAGAAATATTCATCCACGAACCAACCCGAACACAAACCGAGGTTGTCCCGTTCGCGATGGGTTGGTTCTCGGATCAGCCTGCTGTCTTGAACGCAACAACATATGCAAAAACGAACCCCTTTTCCACGCGTGTTCTGGGTCGCCAACACGATTGAAGTGCTCGAGCGATTTGCCTATTACGGCATTTACTTCGGCTTCGGCATCTATATGGCTCATCTCGGGTACTCGAGAACTCAGCTAGGCGCCGTGCAGAGTATCTTCCTGCTGCTTTCCTACTTCACCCCGGTGGTCTCGGGCACCTTTGCGGACCGCTACGGCTTCAAGAGAGTCCTGATCATCGCGTACCTCGCCTACCTTCCCTCGATTCTCCTGCTGATCCTGACGCGCTCGTTCTCAGGCATCGCGCTCACGATGCTCAGCATCGGCCTGGCGGCCGGGATCTTTAAGCCGCTGATCGCCGGGACTATCCGCGCGGTCACGGACGGCACAAACAAGACACTCGGTTTCGGGGTCTTCTACGCCATGGTCAACGTGGGCGGCTCCTTTGGACCGATCGTCGCCGGGAAGCTTAGAGCCATTTCCTGGAACTATGCTTTTCTGGCCTCGGCCATCGCCATTGTGGTGATGCTCTTCATCACGATCTTCTTTTATAAGGAACCGAAGCGCGAGATCGAGGGAGCGACCCTGGGCCAGAAAATGGCTGATATCTGGCTGGCCCTTTCTGACATCAAGTTCACCGTTTTCCTCGTCTTGCTGGGACTGGTCTTCTGGCTTCCATTCTGGGCGTTTTTCAACCTGTGCGCCTTGTACGTCGATGCCAACATAGACACCCACAAGCTTTACCTCGGAATCAGGAGCGTGTTTGGCGAGGCTTTTGCCAACTTCTTCTCGCACGAAGAAAACGGCCAGCGACGGATCCTCGGAGAGACGATCTCGCACACCGGCTACATCATCATGATTTTTCAGGTGCTTGTGTCGTCGGTTGTGACCCGCTTCAAGGCCATACCGGCCTTCCTCGCCGGCCTGTTCATCATGGCAATGGGGTTCGTGGTCCTCGGCTATGCGGCCGTCGGCGCCGCCACCCTGGTCTTTCTCGGTATCTTCTTTTTCGCGATCGGTGAAATGATCACCTCGCCGCGAATTCAGGAGTACATTACCTGGATAGCTCCCAAGGAGAAAGCAGGGCTTTACATGGGGGCGAACTTCCTCGGAACCGGAATCGGCGGGTTCACCAGCGGGTTCATCTACACGTCGCTCTACGGGTACTTCCAAAGGCAGGGCCACCCGGAGTACGTCTGGTACGCGTTGGCAGCCCACCTGATCGTCGGCATAGCCGCCTTGTTGATCTTCACCAGAACGGCCGGTGAGTTCCGTGAGAGGGAGGAGTGAGGGGGTGACAAGGTGACAGGGTGACAGTTACCGTTAGGCGGTTTCGAAATATGCATAAAGTGCAGCCCTCACCTTGTCACCTTGTCACTTGAGGCCACGTTTTTCGAGCAGCGGCTCGACCGACGGTTCCCGTCCCCGGAAAGCCTTGTACATCTCCATCGCGTCCATCGTCCCGCCTTTTTCCAGGATGTTGGTCCGGAACGATTTTGCCGTGACGGGGTCGAAGAGTCCCTTTTCTTTGAAGGCCTGGAAAGCGTCGCTGTCGAGCACCTCGCTCCAGATGTAGCTGTAGTAGCCGGCCGAATATCCTCCCGCGAAAATGTGCTGGAAGTAAGCGCTCCGATACCGTGAGATGATCTCGGGCATCAGGTGGATCTTGTCGAGCGCCGCCTTCTCAAAGGTCCTCGCCTCGACTTCCCTGGGCTCGGTGAGAGTGTGCCAGTCCATATCCAAAAACGAAGCAGCCAGGTACTCGACAGTCGCAAATCCCTGGTTGAATTTCTCTGCTTTCTTGATCTTGGCCACGAGGTCATCGGGAATCACCTGGCCTGTTTTCCAGTGCCTGGCGAAGGCTTTGAGGACCTCGGGTTCGAGCGCCCAGTTTTCCATGATTTGCGAAGGAAGCTCCACGAAGTCACGAGGCACGGCGGTGCCGCTCAGGCTCTTGTACTGGACCTTTGAGAGAAGCGCGTGGAGAGCATGACCGAATTCGTGGAAGAGGGTTTCGACTTCTTCCAGCCGTAGCAGGGCGGGCTGCTGGCCGGCAGGGCGGGTGAAATTGCACACGTTGACGACGACCGGCCGGATATCCTTGCCGTTCTTCCGATACTGGCTGCGGAACCGGTTCGACCACGCGCCAACTCGCTTGCCGGGACGCGGATGGTAGTCGGCCAGAAAGACTCCGAGGTGACGTCCATCGGCGTCTTTCACTTCAAAGGTCCGGACTTCGGGATGATACTTCGGGATATCCGTCCGTTCCTCGAAAGTCAGGCCGTAGAGCTTGTTCGCCACGTAGAAGGAACCCTGGCGGACACTGTCCAGGGTGAAGTACTCCCGGATCTGATTCTCGTCCAGATCGTACTTTGCCTTCTTGACCTTTTCCGAGTAATACCGCCAGTCCCAGGGTTCTAGTTTGAAGTCGGGTCCCTCGGCTTTGATCATCGCCTGGATGTCGGTCGCCTCTTTTTTGGCCACGCCCAGTGCCGGGGTCCAAAGCTCATTCAAGAGCTGGTAAACCTTCCCGGGGGTCTTGGCCATCCGCTCCTCGAGCACATAGTCGGCATGCGTCGGGTAGCCGAGCAGCCTGGCGCGCTCCACGCGCAGGGCGGCGAGCCTGGAGAGGACAGACTTGTTGTCGTACTCGTTGCCGTTGTCTCCCCGCATAGCGTAGGCAGTCAGAATCTGACGCCTAAGCTCCCGATTCCGAGCATAGGACAGGAACGGCCAAATGCTGGGCGCCTGAAGCGTGTAAACCCATTTGCCCGCCAGGCCCGCGGCCTCGGCAGCCTCCGCGCCGGCGGCGACAATCGGTTCCGGAAGGCCGGCAAGGTCCTCGTTTTTCTCGATGACCAGGCGATATCCGTTCGTCTCCTTGAGGAGGTTCTGACCGAATTTCAGGCTGAGCAGGGCCAGCTCCTCATTGATCGCCCGCAGGCGCTTCTTCTGTTCGGGACCGAGTTTCGCTCCGCCCCGGACGAAGTCCTTGTGCGTCTCGTCGAGCAGCCGGCGTTGCTCAGCCGACAGGGCCAACTGGTCGCGCTGTTCCCACAGTTTGCGGACTTTCGCGAACAGTTCCTCGCTGAGCAGAATGTCGTCCCGAAGAGCTGTCAGCTCGGGGGAAATCTCCTTGGCGATTTGCTCCAGCTGATCGTTGGTTTCAGCAGAGCGAAGATTGCCGAACACGCCCTCGACTCGATCGAGGAATTCTCCGCAGGCATCCAAGGCTTCGATAGCATTGGCGAAAGTCGGAGTTTCCTGGTTTTTGATGACGGCCTCGACCTCGCGTCGCTGCTGAGCAATGCCTTCCCTGAGGGCCGGCAGGAAGTGCTCGGTCCTGATCTGGTCAAACGGGGGGACCTGAAACGGGGTGGCCCATTCCATGAAAAACGGGTTGTTCTGCGGTCCTGAATCCTTCGGCTGAGCCATGAGAAACGTTACGATGAATCCGGGCGCTAAAGCCAGCCATAGCCATTTCATCCGTGATCCTCCTTGAAACTCGGACATTCTACACGGTTTTGCGGCTTGTAACAGCGGCGCCCCCACGCCATCGAACAGAGCCGCAAGCGCAGCGCTTGCGGCTCTCTGGACTTTGGCGAAAATAAACAGATGTG
>JBHGBF010000194.1:0-11091 GCA_041946865.1 Acidobacteriota bacterium
TGGCCGGACTCTCCAGAGTCCGGCGCCGGGCTCGTTTTTTGAGCCCGGCCAAAAGACGGTGGCGGTCCTACAGCGATGAAACCCGTGTCCTTCGCCACAGTCATTCTCCCGACGTGGGACCGCACTCCCCACCCCGGGCGCGGATTGACGCCGATCCAAGAGGACGAGTTCCGCTGACGGGGTCGGCGTAATATCCCCGGGCGTACTCCACCTTGCTTCCCTTGCCTGATTCCTGCGCTTAACATTGACGTAGAGTCAAGAGGGCCACCTGGGATTTGCGTCACGTTTCCGCAGGAAGAAAGGAATTTACAGGAGGTTGAATCATGGATCGTCTGGAGGAATTGAAGAAAAAGTACGCCCCGGTTCTCAGCTTTATTCAGAATCAGAAGGGTGTCAAGGTACAGAACCTTCACGTTGTCGATAACAAGCTGTTCCTGAGGGCATCGGCCGGCAGCAACGAAATCCAGAACTCGATCTGGGACCAGATCAAGAAAGTCGATCCGAAATATCCGGATATCGCTGTCGAAATCAACATCGATCCGAGCCTGGCGGCCGCTGCTGCTCCGCAACAAACGGGTGCCGGACATCCGGCAGCCCCGGCCCCCGCCCAGAGCTACACTGTGAAATCAGGCGACACGCTTTCGAAGATCGCGAAGCAGTTTTACGGCGACGCGAATGCCTACATGGCTATCTTCGAAGCGAATCGGGACCAGCTGCAAGACCCCAACATGATCAGGGTGGGGCAGGTCTTGAAGATCCCGGCCCGTCCGGCCGCGCAAGAGCGGTAAGAGTTCGCGTTGACGCCGCCGCATAGGAACCACGAAAACTCCTTAGCCTCACTGGGCCTGCATGGTGCGCATGCGTCAAGCATAAGCATCGAGATGCTTCCTGACAGATTGCGTCACCGGAAGCGGCAGACGTCCCTGTCCTGCCCGGCTGACTCGATTTCGGCCCAATTCCAGTAAAGCCGTTTGTGTTCGAAAGAAACCGCTGCGTTCGCTATAATCGCCCGACTGCAAATCGTACATCTTGAGGAGGGACAAATGAAGGCAGCAGTGAGGACAGCAGAGGCGGTCGGGAGGTCCGGGGCGGGTACCTTGAAGGACAAGCTGTCCCGGCTCGATCTGGTCCGAGCCGGTCGATTGCTCGGGTCTGACGGCGAGGCGCTCATCCGGGAGGGCGGCAAGCGGGAAATCGACTTCGACAGCGTGGAGCTGACCGAGAACAGGATGACCTTGCGCCTCCCGGACGCAACCGTCCAGCTCTTTCTGGATGTTGCGGCCAGGAACCGGATCAATTGGCGTTGCTCGAGCTGTCGATCGGCCTGCGAACACGTTGGGGCCGCCCTCTCCCTGGTGCTTGAGGAGAAGACAGCGCTGGGGCTGGCCGCGCCTCCGCTCATGAAGACCCCTCTTGAGCTGCTGAGCGACGAGCAAGTCGTCGAGCGTCTCTTGACCGAGCGACGTCAACGCGCGCTATCCGAGCCGATGGTCCTGGGCCTCACACCGGAGGCCGGCCCCTGGTCCGATCATACCGTCACCACACTCAACTCCGGCAGGACCTATCGGGTCGCCTTGCGCGGCTGGGAGCGCGGCCAATCCTACTGCTCCTGCCCTGATTTCAGGAAAAACACCCTGGGCACTTGCAAGCACATCCTGTTCGCCTTGGATCACCGAACAGACGATCGAGGAGAACCTGCTGCTGACGCTCTCGGCCAAGAAGCAACTGTCCATGGCGGCGCTTGATCCGGACAGTGATGTCGAAGACGTGAACCTCGAGAGCGGTTATGAGGAGCTCAAACAGCGGCTCGAGCTGCTTTTGGGGGCCAAGCCGCAGGTGGCGCCCGACGAGGAGGAGAGGAAGACCCGGGAAGCGGAGGCCGAACGGCTGGCGCGGCGACAGCGGGTCGCTTCGGCTGGAGGCCAGTTGCTCAGCGCCGCTTTTCAATTCCTGGCCGAAGTCCTTCCCGCACCGGCGGATCCTGCGCCTCAGCGCGAAATGGCGGAGGCCTTCAGGACGCGGCTCGCCGAATGTGTCGAGACAGACGAGACCGGGCAACTCAGATTCACCGTAACCCTTCCGGACCGCGCGGGCCTCGATCGCCTGGCCAACTCCCTGGCCGGCCTGTTGGCGGGGCAGCTACAGATTTGAGTGCGGCGAATCCGAGGATCAGCAAGACGTGATTGACAGGATTGATCTTCAGAGCAAAGCGCTGGCATCATGGCGCGACGAGGGGAGGGTATGTTCATATGACTTTCGAAGAGGCGGGGCAACAGTACCTGCAATTGAGGACGGCCCTGGGCGCGGGAAGCCTCACGATCGACGACTACAATGCAGCGATCGCCCAACTTCGAGTGCAGGATGCGACCGGCCAGTGGTGGCAGATTGACCCGGCGGACGGGGCCTGGCTGTTCTGGAATGGTCAGGCCTGGGCCAGGCCGGCGGCCCCGCCCCCACCGCCTCCTCCGCCTGCCCGGATCGTTCCGGCGCCTGTGGCGGGCATCCCGGCTGCCCAGCCAGTCAACGTTCCACGCCCGCTCGCGCCTCGGTCCGGCGCCCGAATCACCGACAGTCTTATCTCGCTTCTTCCAGGCATCGGGATCCAGTTCTTCCAGCACAGCGCCGCCTACAGAGCAAATCCTGCGGCGGCCGCGCGCTTCTTGCTGCCGTGTCTGCTCTCGGTCGTTTCGGTGGCGTTGGCGCCTCGCCTGGGCCGATGGGTGGCTGTCCTGGTGATCATCCCCTCGCTCGGGTACCTGCTCTGGCCGATGGTCGGCGGTTTCGACAGCCAGGCGGGCGCGTCCGGGCTGATACAGACTCAGGCAGGCCGGGGATTGGCAGGAATGAGCCTCTTCTACATGCTGATGAACCTGATGCGGACCAGCCGGCGGCGGTTTTAGTCAGCGGTCAGCGGTCAGCGCTCAGCCTTCAGCTTTCGCGAATCAACGCATTCAAAGCTGATCGCTGATCGCTGAAAGCTGCTGATCGCTGATCGCTGACAGCTGACAGCTCTTCTCGACTTACGCGAGACGGCTGCCGCAGGAGCGGCAGAACCGGGCGCTCGGACCGCTTTGAGTCCCGCACGCCGGGCAGGTCTTGCTCACGGCGGGTGGTGGAATCGCCGCAGCCGCCGGCGGTGTCGGCCGGGACGGCGCAGGCGGCGGGGAAGCGGCCGAGGTGGACTGCTCGCGCTTCTTCACAATTTCCCGGGCAAGAGCGGCGGCCGCCACCCCTGCCACTGCCGCAGCCGCCCCGGCCAGCGCGCCGCCGGAAACACCCGCCAGACCCGAGCCTGCTCCCTCGGCACGAGAGGCGGGGGGCGCCGGGGACGGCAAGGCCGGCCCGGCGCCAGGGCCCGCGCCCTCCTCGGGCGCCTGAACCCCCTGTCCCGCCTCCTCCAGTCTGCGGTTTACTTCATCAGTGAGCGCCCGATCGTCGAGATCGTCCTGCCATCCGCCAACCTCGTCGAAGCTGGTCTCCGCCACACGCCGGTCACCCTGAAAGATTCCGATCCGAACGGCCGGGCCCGCAGGGCCGGGACTGAATCCCGGCGAAACGAGCCCGGTAAGCAAAGACTCGGCGTCTGCGCCGGGCGAGCTCCAAACCATCGACCATGCCGCCTGGTCCGGGATTGCGATATCCAGAGTCACCACACTCCCGAGTTGCAGTTGAGCGACCAGCGAGCGCTCTCCGGATATGAGAACGACCGAGCTCGGCTGCACCGCCGCCACCCAGCCGGCCGCAGGAGCGGCCTCCTCCAGAGGCGCAAGGACGATCTCTTCGACCAGCGAGCGGGCCTGGCGGGCCAGCTCGAGCTGCATCGGCGCGGGCGGGACCGGACCTTGAACCGCGGCGAAAATCATTTCCAGGGCCGGCGCCCAGGGACCGGCATCGGACAGCCTGACCTCTGACCCCGGATCCAGGATATCCATACTCGAACCTTTCTACCGAATCAGCCGGGTGACCTGCACCCGGTAGTGCGCGGTGATGGTGACAGCCGAGGCAATGGCGCAGCGCAGGGGGCCGAACACCCGGATAACCCCGCGCAGCGCGCCCCAGGCAATCGAGATGCCGCGCGTGGCCGCCGCCACAGCAGCCCCGCCGATAGCCGTCGTGAACGTCGCGACCGCTATCAGGAAATACTGGACGTAGGTCATGGTCAAACTGATGAACTCCATGGCCTCGTCGTTCTGAATGCCTTCGAGTTCCCATGTCAGGCCCGCGTCGCGCAGCGCAGCAAAACCGTTCTTGAGATCGTCCTGCCGCGGTTCATAGTCCTCGGGGACGTTGAGCTGAGAGGCGGCCTGATGCACATCATTCAACGCGGCCTCGGCAGCCGGGACAAAAATGTTGAACAGGCGGGCAAAATCCAAGACCGGCCGCCGGCCGGCCTGCACCTCGGTCGCTGTCTTCTGAAGAGCATCGAGAATCAGCTTGATCGTGTCCTCTATGATCTGGGAGACCCAACGTTCCATCAGCTCACGGCTGGTGGCGCCAAAGAAAAGGTTGGCCACGCGGCCGATGATCACCAGCGGCAGCTTATAAAGGTTCTGCTTGAACCAGTTGCCGACGAGACCGAACACGAACTGCCCGATCACCGAGAAAACGCCCGTGATCAGCGGTATCAGCTCGGTTTCCTGCAGGACCTGCCGTGCCTGACCGAGAATGCGGACAATGAACTGTTCCCAGGCGCTGAGCGGAGCGCCGCTGGGGCTTGGCGCTCTTGAAAGCCGCTGCAACTGCTCCGCCAGCCAATGCGCCATGGCCTGGCATCGCGTATAGATGGGCGTGCCCACGTTGTTGCGCAGCCAGACCATCCAGCTTGACTGCCCCAGGGCTGCCAGGCGGTTGCCTATAGCCTTGGCGATCTTGTCGGCGACATTGAAAAAGGCCAGCCCGACCTCAATAAGGGCCATGAACAGGTCGCGGAACTGCTCGACCACGATGCGGGCCACGTTCTCGTAAAACTCGTTGTAAGAATGAGCGTAACAGGCGGCGGCCCTCAGGGCCTCCGTGCCACTGATGATCTTGATGAAATCCGCCACCTTGCGTCCGGCCAGTTGTTCCGTGAAGACCAGGCGGTACTTCTTGATCCTGTCGCCCAGATCGGCGCTCAGGATACTGAAGGGGCAAAACAGGTTGATCTTATCCTCATAGAGGGCGATCAATTCCTCCGCCTTGTCATTCAAAGCCGCCAGCGGGTCCTCGCGGTCCTCGTCCAACGTGTAAGTGCTGTCTTCGCGTTTGCCGGAAGGACCGATCAACTCCTTGATGTCCCACGCAAAGCAGCCTTTGCCGTCGGTCTCGAATTCGAGTCCCGAGGGGGAGGCCACGAACTCCGTTCCGTTCCAGTGCTCCACCTTGATCTTGGCGCCGGCGACCGGGAGCACTTTCTCTCCACCGGTCATGTCCGAGAACTGAAGGCGGGCCGTTCCCTTGATGGACTGGACTCTCTTTTCGGCCGGAATCGTCACTTCCCGAGGGGCATCGAAGACCAGGCCGAACGGGGCGCCCTTGTGCTCGCGCTGCTTCTCCCCCGTAAAACGGATTCGGATTTCGGGCGACAGGGTGATGCGGCATTCCCCAATCTTGCGCCGGGCGTCACCTTTGCCGGTGTAGACGTTAAAGTCTTCGTAGTAGCGTCCGCCGGGCCGGAAGGTCAGTACCGGCGGCGTGTACTTGAACGATACCTTCCCTTCGGCGTCGGAGGGCTGGCTCGGCTGCTCGTACTTGCTCTCGAACCTGCCCGCCGGGTCCTCTTTCTGTTCGACCGTAATCTCCAGCCCGGACGCCCGGTTCTCCCCGGCCGGCCCCGAGGCTTCGCCCAGGTCCCAGGTAAGCTGCAGAGTCAGCTCCTGCAGCTCGCCGTTGGCTGGGATCGGCATAGCGGGCGGCTCGAGCAGTTCAACCTTCACCTTGGGCTCGGCCAGGATCACCGGGATCATGACGAGGTCCTTCAGCTGAGCGTTCGGCTTGATGCTGACCTTTTCCCAGTCGATGCGGGTCACCGCTCCGTCGGGTCCGCTCCAGGCCTTGACCCGGATGTAGCACTGAGCAGGCATTTGGATGTTTCTGGACGGATCGGGCAGCGCCCGGACAGACCTCCATTTCGAGCGCTCCTCTCGGCGTTCGGCGGGCCTTTCGACCGGCGCAAAAACGTCCTTGATCGGCGGCGCGAAGGAGCCGGGCTGGAGCATGTGAGTGAACTCGACCTTGTCATCGTCAGGAATCACGCCCTGGCCGGGGATCAGCCTTCGCGCGCGGACGATCAAAGTGAATTCCGTTCGGCCGTCGGCCGGGATGACGATCCGGTCACCCTGTTTGAAGTGCGCAGGTTCGGTGTCCCAGTCGATTTGCGTGTCGGAGACCCGGACCTGACAGCGCTTGATGACCTCGCCGCCGGTGAACTGTGTCCCGTCCGAGGCCTCCGAGGGGCCGAGGGCAATCTCGACTCCGACCGGCTCGTCGGGGAGGGCAGCGCCGAGTTGAGGGCTGATGTCCGCGTGAACGGCTGCCGAGGCCGCGCCGGGTGTGAAGGCCGGCGTTGAGAAGACGAGCGCGGCCGGCTCTCCCGGGGCGACTTCCGCCTTGGCGCACCTCAAGGGCAGAGGGATGTCGCCACCCTCGGCAGAGCTCTCGACCGCCTGGGCATCAATCACCAGCGTCCCAAAGCCCATGCCGTCCGGGGAAAACGGTAGTCTGAAAGTCTGCAGTTTCGGGTCATTCATCGTGTCTGCCGTTCCCATGTCCGCACCGGCTTTTCTCTCGGTCCAGCGGCGGACCTGTCACAACGAGGGAAAAAGCCGGCGCCTGCTTCATGCCTCCAGCGCCTGGGCTTCGGGCGCCACCGTATCGCCGCTTAACGCCACTCTGAACCTTCGGACGGAAAATCCCACCGGGACCGACACGGGGGCGCCGTCGATGCTGGTCGTCACCACGACCTGCGGAGGATCGAGATGCGCTTCCTCGGGAATCGGTTCCGGGCTGCTCCGCTGCAAACAACACAAGGCTGCCGGTGGCGACGAGGGCAGGTTGTCGAGCCTCAGCCAGGAGCGTCCCGAAGCGAGCTGGAATTGAACCGGACTGTCGAGGGAGACGGTTCCCTCCTCCGTGTCTTCCTCGACCCACGCCATGATGTAGATACAGTCGAACACATCGGCGTAGAAGATAGTGCGTTCTTTCTCCTGGTTGTCGCGCACCGTGACCTGGACCCTCACCTGGCGCGGGGGCAGTTCTTCCTGTTCTTCCGGGCCTGTGGCGCCTTCGGTCGGCTTGGGCGCCAGAATGATGGTCTTGATGGCGATGCCGTTAACCAGGATAGTGACTACGACTCCAGTTGTAGTGCCCAAACCTTGGGCAAACCCGGGGGTCCGCAGTCAATCCTCGGCTCGGGTCCAGTCCCGGTTGCAGTCGTCGGCAAAGACAGTCGTCGGGGCCAACGCGAGCAGAGGCAACAGCACTGCCTCGGCCAGAAAAAGGAAGCAGGCCAGCCGGCGGGCTTGCTCGCTCCACAGGACTGATCGGATTCTCCGGATCATCGGACCCCTCCATTGTTGGCGGGGCGTTGCCCGCCCCTGGGTCGCACCAGCGGAGTGCGGAAGATGACATATGAGAGCAAAGTGCTGATCACCACGGTTTTGAACATGTATTCGAATTCGGTGTAGCGCCCGTATAACTGGTTGGCCACGAGAAAAGGAACTGCCAGGCCCATCCCGAGCAAAACCATTCGCGGGATCCTGGCGACGAAGGGCTGCAGTTTAATCAAAAGGCGGTCGGTCAAGGGGCGAGAGAGGATGAGCGCCAGCGGAAGGGCCACCATGGCAATGCAGCTCTTAGTGTCCGGCGCCGTCTCAGCCATCCCCGAGTACCAGTACCAAGCGCCGGAGATGGCCCCACAACCCAGCACGGTCACGATGTCCCACAGGATCTGCCCCCAGCCAGTCGGCGCTGCGCCGATAGGCAAGTCGGTGACCGGCGTCGGGGAAGGCCCGCGTTGCGGCTGGGCCGCGGGGGCGGTTGCAGGGGCGGGCTGCGCCTGCGCCGCCTGCGCTGCGCTCATTGCAGCCGCATTGGCCGACGGCGAACCGGGTTGAACCCAGCGCACACCGTCCCATACGATCCACTGTCCCGAAGCAGGGTCGATTTGCCACCAGGCGCCCGTGCTGTCCTGCACCCGCAACTGGGCGGCCGATGCCTGAAACTGTTCCCAGCTGATCCGCCCCGCCCGCCATTGGGACTGCAATCCGGCGAAGGCCTGGCCCGCCTGCTCGAAAGTCATCAGGCCCCTCCCTTCTTTAAAGAGCTCCAATCGACTCCGGAAAGCCGGCTGACGCCGTCCTCGGTGCCCAGCCAGTAGTTCCCCTCCTGATCCTGCAGCATTTCCTTGACTTCCCAGCCTGCCAGGCCGGTGTCCGGAGTGAGAAGATAACGCTCGCCTTGATAAAACACCGCGATACCGTCATATTCCGAACCAATCCAAAGACGGCCCTCGCGATCTTCGAACAGGGACCTGACCTTCTCGCCGGCCAGACCATCGGATTTAAAAAGGCTGTGCCAGGCCCCGTCGACCAGGCGGCTGGCGCCCCCGCGGCGCGAAAACCCGGTTCCCGCCCACAAAGCTCCGGTCCTGTCCTCCAGCAGGGTGTTCACCGAGTTATGCGCCAGGCCTTGCTTGATGGAGAAGAAACTCCATTCGCCCTGATCCAACCGAACGAGGCCCCCGCCTCTGGCGGCGCCCGACGCGAACCACATGGAACCCGATCGATCCTCGAGAATCTTGTCGACTCCCGAGATCGGAAGACTTGCCGCTGGCTGGACGAGATCCGCCTGTCCGGCTCGATAACGGAAAATCCCTTTCGGGCACCCGATCCAGATCGACCCGTCCCGGTCCTGATAGAGAGCGGAGGCCGCTCCGGGAGGCAGGCCGTCAGACTCTCCGAGCGTTTCCCAGCGGCCTTGCGGCCGCAGACGTGAGACGCCGCCCTCCCAAGCGACCCAGACACGGCCCTCGCGATCATGGAGAATGTCAAGCACGTAATGGAAATCAGGTGTCCCCGGAGGAAGCGGGAGAAGGTCGCTGGAACGACGGTCCAGAAGTGTTATCCCATCGCGGCCGCCGGCCCACAGAACATCTCCGGACAGCGACAGAGCCGAAACTTCGTGTGGAGGGCGCAAAACCAGCCAGCCCGACGGCAGGCGGGCGCTCCGGGCGGCGTGATCCGCCCGGGTCAATAACAGGTTCAGTCCCCAGACAAGACCGATTCCGAGCCCGAACTGAAGCAGCAGCCAGAGGGATCGACGGGCTGTCATTTCGCAAAAGCTCCTAAACAATGAAAGCCATAAGGATGGGGGAAAGAACCATACTCACACCCACAGAACCGAGGGCGCCGATCAGCAACACGACCACGGCCTTTCCGGTGTCGCACCCGCTGATTGCGCGTACAGCTGCAACACTCGCCACGATCCTCCAAAGTCCGAAGACTGCCGCAAGGGCGGTGATGATTCCCAGGATGCCGGCCGATTGAGCATAAGCCAGGGAGCGGAAGACCTGGCCAAAGGACAACCGTACGCCGGCCATCGAAGGCAGAACCGACGAAACCAGGGCCGCGCCTGCGGCAAACGCAAGCAGCTGGATGCCGACCATCACCACGAGCATCAGCAGCTGAGACAGGCCGGGAACGGTGAAAAAGACCAGGTACGGACCAAGCACGCCGGCCGCGAAGATGACCGCCAGGACAATCCACGCTTCGGAGGTGCCCGACTGGTCCCCGGCTGCCGCGCGCGCTGACTCCTGGTCGAGCAGGCAGCCCCTGACCATCCGCTCGAACACCCGAGCCACAGTCCCTTTGGCGGCGCCGGGCTTGATGAAGGAGGAGAGCACCGAGTCGGCCAGGCCGGCGATCTTTTTCTGGAACTCCCAGGGCTCAGGCGCCGGCGGCAAACCCGAGGCGGCGGCTGCGCTCCGCATCGGGCCGGGACGGGTCATCCGGGGCGGGCGCGTGCTCAAAGGAGGAGGGGCCGGAAAAGCCGGTATTCTGACGGGCCGGGGCGACCACGCCGCCGGCGCAACCGGAGGGGGCGCGACAGGCCTGTGACCTCCGCCGGAAAACGGCGGCGGTCCTGATGCCGGCCGAGGTACGACAGGAGCAGCCGCCGGAGCCGCTGTTCCCGGCTGAAGCACCGGCTGGCCGCAGGACCCGCAAAACCGGGCGTTCTGGCTCAGAGGGTGTCCACATTTTCCACATACTGCCATCGGACAAACCTCAACTGTTGGAGGACCCCAAATCGTCTGTCGAACTGCCGGCGCCTTGAGTCTGAAACCTCTCTACTGAATGAATTCGGTCAAGATTCAATCGTACACCCGACATGGCCTCGGCCTCTTCGCGATCGTGCGTGACGTAAATGACGCAGACGTCCGTTTCTTCCCGATGGCGCCGGATCACGTCCAGCGCCAGATGCTTGAGCTCCTCGTTGAGATGGGTAAGCGGCTCGTCCAACAGAAGAAAGCGCGGCAGGGGGGCCAGGGCCCGCGCCAAGGCGACTCGCCTGGCCTCTCCTCCGGATATCTGGTGAGGAAAACGGCGGGCCAGGTGGGAAATACCCATTTGCTCAAGGAGGTCTCCAACGCGTTGTTGCGCCTCGCGTCGCGGCCAGAGCTGGAGGCCAAACCGCACGTTGCCGGCAACCGTGAGGTGCGGCCAAAGCGCCGAGGTCTGAAAGACGAACCCCAGCCGGCGTGAGGAGGGTGGCAGAAGCCAGTCGGGCGTGCTCGCCAGCTTCCCATCCAGGCGGATTTCGCCGGCGGTGGGCGCCTCCAAGCCGGCGATCAGGCGCAACAGGGTGGTCTTCCCGCTCCCCGACGGCCCCCAGACGACGAGCGACTCCCCGATCCCGACTTTCACGGAAATGGCCTCCAGAATCCGGTTCCCGGAGTAGCGCTTGCCCAGGTCTCGTATCTCCAACATCCTCCCTCCAGGAGAGCGCCAAGTCTACAGCAGCCTTCCAAGTCGCGTCCAGCCGAATAGGGGGAATAGGGTAACCCCTCAGTTTTCGGTTCGGGGGGTCCGTAGGATCTGGTCCGTAGGATCGGCA
>JBHGBF010000195.1:0-10893 GCA_041946865.1 Acidobacteriota bacterium
CATGATGAACTCCAAAAGCGCCTGCCGCTTCGCTCGCAGAAAACTGAGCGGTTACCCCGCGACGCCCGGAATCCTTGACTTCCCCGACACCCTCAACTAACATTTTTACTTTCAGTTGATTAGCACGACAGGTCAGTTTTCGGGGACGTCCGGTTGTGGAATACGTTGTCTTCTATCTTTTTGCAGCAGTATCCGTCGCAGCAGCCGTCCTGGTCGTGGTACAGCAGAAAACCGTCTACAGTGCGCTGGCGCTCATCGTCTGTCTTGGGGCCATGGCCGGCCTTTTCTTTCAGCTGGGATCACAGTTCATCGCAGCGATTCAAGTCATCGTCTATGCGGGGGCCATCATGGTCCTGTTTGTTTTCGTGATCATGCTGATTGATCCTGAAACAGAGTCTTATCCCGGTGGTAGTCTGCGGCGCATCTCCTTTTGGGCAATTCCCCTGGCGGTGCTCCTTGTCTTCTTGCTGATCCAGGCGTTTCCGGACTTTCTCGGTTCCGCCGCCGGCACAAGCGCCGCCTCCGTACAGCCGGAAGGCAGCGTCGAGAACATTGCCCGTGCTCTGTTTACGGAGTACGTGATACCTTTCGAGGTGACCTCGATACTCATCCTGGTGGCGATACTCGGCGCAATAGTCCTTGCCCGAAGGTCAGACTGAAAGTCATTATGGTACCAACCGCACATTATCTGGTACTGAGCGCCATTCTGTTTGCGATCGGCGTAGTTGGCGTCCTGACTCGGCGCAACGTGATCACGATGTTCATGTGCATCGAGTTGATGTTGAACGCGGTCAACCTCGCGTTCCTCGCCTTCTCGCGGCACCTTCAACAACTGGACGGCCAGATTTTCGTTTTTTTCGTCATGACGGTCGCCGCGGCCGAAGCCGCCGTTGGCCTGGCTCTCATTGTCGTTCTCTCGAGGCAGAAGCAGACGCTGGACGTCGACCAGGTCAACGAAATGAAAGGGTGAGGCATGCTGCCCTACTTCGCAGTAATCCTTCTTTTCCCGCTCTTGGGCGCCTTCGTTAACGGCGTCGTCGGGAAGCGCCTGCCCCGGCGTCTGAACGCCTTGATCGGCTGTCTGGCGGTCGGGTTGAGCTTTGCCCTGGCCTGCGCGGTTTTCCGGGATCTGCTGCTGCTCGATCCACATGACCGCACGGTCTCTTTCAAGCTCTTCACCTGGATCGAATCCGCTGACCTGAGTGTCGACGCCGCTTTCCTCCTCGACCCGCTTTCGACGGTGATGATTCTGGTCGTCACAGGCGTCGGATTTCTGATCCACCTCTATTCCGTCGCCTACATGGCTGAGGAGCCTGGATATTATCGTTTCTTCTCGTACCTGAACCTGTTCATCTTCATGATGAGCACGCTGGTCCTCGCCGACAATTACCTGCTCATGTTCGTTGGTTGGGAGGGTGTCGGACTCTGCTCCTACCTGCTGATCGGCTTCTATATTGACCGGAAAAGCGCAGGAGACGCGGCGAAAAAAGCTTTCATCGTCAACCGGATTGGAGACGTCGGCTTCATTCTCGGGATATTGCTTATCTTCAGGACATTCGGCACGTTTAACTACCAGCAGGTATTCGATCGGGTTTCCGGACAGTTCCCCTCCCCCGAAGTCGGCTTTGGGATTCTGAGCGCCATCTGTCTGCTGTTGTTTGTTGGAGCTACCGGCAAGAGCGCGCAGATACCTTTATACGTCTGGCTTCCTGATGCGATGGAAGGCCCGACCCCGGTCAGCGCACTGATCCATGCGGCAACCATGGTAACCGCAGGTGTTTACATGATGGCTCGCTCGGCTGTCCTTTTCAGCCGGGCGCCTGAGACGTTGCTGATCGTGGCCGTCATCGGCGTGGCCACCGCGACGCTGGCCGCCTGTATCGCCCTCGTTCAGACTGACATCAAACGCGTACTGGCCTATTCGACGGTGAGCCAGCTCGGTTACATGTTCCTGGCCGCGGGAGTGGGAGCTTTCGGCGCCGGGATTTTTCACCTGGTGACTCACGCCTTCTTCAAGGCCCTGCTTTTCCTGGGTTCTGGAAGCGTGATCCTGGCTCTGCATCATGAGCAGGATCTGCTGAAGATGGGGGGCCTGAAGAAGTATCTCCCGATCACTTTCTGGACCATGTGGATCGCCAGCCTTGCGATTTCCGGGGTTCCTCCCCTGTCGGGATTCTTCTCGAAGGACGAGATTCTGTTCAACGCTTTCGAGCTCGGGCATGTCGTTTTGTGGGTGATCGGCATTGTGGTCGCCGGTCTGACCGCGTTTTACATGTCTCGCCTGATGTTTCTCACTTTCCACGGGGAGCGGAAGTTCGGGGCCACGGCCGGCCACGCAGATCACGCAGATCACGGGCATGCGCCCAAGGAGCCGGCCGGCCTGATAACCGGCCCGCTCGCCGTCCTGGCTGTTTTTTCGGCAGTTGCCGGCCTTATCGGGCTTCCGGCCTACGTCGGCGGCAGCTGGCTCGAGACTTTCCTGGAACCGTCTCTCGAGCTGGGTTATGCACACTCAACCGGGGGGGAGCACGGTTTCAGCACGGAGATTGCGCTGACGGTGATTGTCGTCCTGTTCGGCCTTACGGGAATAGCGGTCGCCCACTACGCGTACGTTCGCGATCGGGGGTTCCCGAACCGTTTGGCGGCGCGCCTGGCCGGTCTCTATTCGGCCGCGCGGCAGAAGTTCTACGTCGATGAGATCTACGACCGGCTGGTGGTCTGGCCGATCGCGCGCATCTCCGATGTCGTTCTCTGGCGGATTATAGACGTTCACGTGATTGACGGGCTGGTTAACGGGGCGGGCGGCCTCGTGCAGTACTGGGCAAGCGGACTCCGGCGGATTCAAAGCGGCTACACCAGAAGCTACGCGACCTGGGTCTTGATCGGGGCAGTTCTCATTTTCATTTACTACTACCTGGTGACGGCATAGCGCATGTCGGAGGCGAGCTACGTGCTGACTATACTTCTGCTGATCCCCACAGTGGGGGCGGCCCTGATCTTTCTGATTCCAGGCGCTCGTCTTTCCCTGATTCGATGGACCGCCTTCATCTTCACGACCGCTGCTTTCATCTGGTCGGCGCTGCTCTTTGTCTGGTTTGACGGCGGCCAGTCGTCCATGCAGTTTGTGGAGAGGGTCCCGTGGTTTCAGGTGGACGGCTTCAATGTCCGCTACCAGTTGGGAATCGACGGAATCAGCCTGCTCCTGGTGGTGCTGACCACTTTTCTCATGCCGGTCTCGGTTCTAGCGAGCTGGAGCATCACGCGTCGGGTCAAGGCCTATATGGCCTGCATGCTTTTTCTTGAAGTCGGCATGCTCGGCGTCTTCGTTTCGCTGGACCTGGTGCTGTTTTATGTTTTCTGGGAAGTGATGCTGATCCCGATGTATTTTCTGATCGGCGTGTGGGGCGGCGAGCGGCGGATCTATGCGGCCATCAAGTTTTTTATTTACACGGCCGCCGCTTCACTGATCATGCTGGCAGGTATCGTTGTCCTTTACTATGCCAATGGAGCGGACTCCTTTGACCTGGTGCAGATCACGCAACGCCTTGCCGAAGGGCGCATCCGTCTGTCTCCGAGCGCGGAGCTGCTGCTCTTCCTGGCCTTTTTCCTGGCTTTCGCGGTCAAAGTCCCCTTGTTTCCGTTCCATACCTGGCTCCCGGACGCCCACGTCGAGGCGCCGACGGCCGGCTCCGTCATCCTGGCCGGCGTGTTGCTGAAGATGGGGACGTACGGTTTGCTGAGGTTCTGCCTGCCCTTGTTCCCCAAAGCAGCCCTGGCTCTGGCCCCGCTTATCTCAGTGCTCGCCATTGTCGGGGTGATTTACGGGGCGCTTGTGGCGATGGTTCAACCCGACGTTAAGAAACTGGTGGCCTATTCCTCGGTCAGTCACCTGGGGCTGGTAGTGCTTGGCATTTTTGCGTTCAACCACATCTCGATTGAGGGCGCCACTTATCAGATGCTGAATCACGGCGTGTCGACCGGGGGCCTTTTCGCGCTGGTCGGCATGATTTATGACCGCAGGCACACCCGGCAGATCGCCGATTTCGGCGGTGTTGCTCACGTCATGCCGGTATACGCCGCGCTGTTCATGGTGATTCTGCTGAGCAGCATCGGGCTTCCCGGGCTGAACGGTTTCGTCGGGGAATTTCTCATTCTGCAGGGCACGTTCCTTTCAAGCATGACCAACGCAGTTTTCGCCGCACTGACGATGATTCTCTCTGCCGTGTACATGCTGTGGATGTACCAGCGGGTCTTTATGGGCGGCATAACGAGAGAGGAAAACAGGCTTCTGGCCGATCTGAACGTTCGTGAGCTTGCCGTCCTGTTGCCCTTGATCGTCATGGCTTTGTGGATGGGAGTCAATTCCAGCACTTTCCTGCGCAAGATGGATATGTCGGTTCAGAAGGTGATTGAACGTGTCGAAAGCGCCCGCGAACAGCAAATCTTTCGAGTGGACAACCGTGGAAATTAACTATCTCGCCCTGCTCCCGGAGATCATCCTTGCGGTTTTCGGAATTGTGGTCATGCTGGCGGTCCCCTTCGTCCCGGCGCGGCTGCAGACCCGGCTGGCCTGGCCGGCGCTCGCGGGTCTCCTGATTGCGGCAGGAGCAGCCCTGCTTTTCCCGAAAAGCGCGGTGCAGGAGGGCATGCTTTTCCACGATTCCTTCGGCACCTTCTGCAAGCTGCTGTTCTTCTTCTCGAGCGGGATCGTGATGCTCGTCTCTATCAGCTACCTGGAGCGGGCTCAACTTCAGCATGCGGAGTTCTACCCGTTGGTCCTGTTCGCCACTATCGGCATGAGCCTGATGGCGAACAGCGCGGATCTGATCATGACCTTCCTGGGTCTTGAGATCCTCTCGATTGCGACTTATATCCTGGCGGGTTTCAGGCGTAATGACATTAAATCCGGGGAGTCAGCGCTCAAGTATTTTCTGCTCGGCTCCCTCTCGACGGCGTTCCTTCTGTATGGAATCGCCTTCATCTATGGGGCCACGGGTACGACCAGGTACCCGGCCATCGTCCAAGCCGTTTCGGTGTCGACGGACCGGATCGTAGCTCTGCTTCTCGGGCTGGGTCTGGTGGTGGTGGGTTTCGGGTTCAAGGCGGCCCTGGTGCCGTTTCACGTCTGGACTCCGGACGTGTACGAGGGAGCTCCGGTGCCCGTCACGGCGCATCTCGCAGTCAGCTCCAAAGCCGCGGCGTTTCTGGCTCTGGTCCGAATCCTCTACCAGGTCCTTCCCCAGTTGAACGTTCACTGGCAGACTGTGTTCTGGGTGTCCGCCTTTTTGACCATGGCTTTGGGAAATATCGTCGCGCTGACGCAGTCGAACATCAAACGGATGCTCGCCTACTCTTCAATTGCGCATGCCGGTTATTTGCTTCTAGGCATCGTGGCGAACAACCGCGAGGGAGTCCAGGCGATCTTGTTCTACCTGGCTGCCTATGCGCTGATGACCCTCGGCGCTTTTGCCGTGGTTCAACTGATCGGGAGAGAGAACGAGAGGCGTGTTCTCCTGGACGACTACTCCGGCCTGGGTTATCGGCAACCCTATCTGGCGGCGGCCCTGTCCGTCTTCCTTGTCTCGCTGGCTGGGATTCCGGCCACGGCCGGTTTCATGGGAAAGCTGTTTCTTTTCACCGCAGCCATTGAAAGCCACTTTTACTGGCTGGTCCTGATTGCGCTCCTCGCTTCCGCGATCGGTCTTTATTACTACCTGCGAGTGATCGTGCTCATGTATATGCACGAGCCGGCAACCGACATTTCAGCTGCGCCGGTCCCTGTCACCGCTGCGGTGGCCATTGCTATAATGCTGGTTGGCACCTTTTACCTCGGGATATTCCCCGGCACATTTCTCAGACTGGCAAACGAGGCAGCACACTTTTGAACGACGCAAGAAAAAAACTCGAAGAAGAAATCAGAAAACTGGAACGCGAACTTAAGGACGAGCTCCCCAAAGCCTTCAAGAAGGCGCTGGAAATGGGCGATCTGCGCGAGAACGCAGAGTACCAGACAGCCAAGGAAAGGCAGTCTTACGTTCAGGCTCAGCTGGCTGCGTTGCGCGCCAGGCTGTCCAAACTATCGATGGTCAACCTGAGCAAGATTCCCGTCGACAAGGTGTCCTACGGCTCGACCGTCGTGGTGCTGGATCTCGACTCCCAGAAGGAAACGACTTACAAGCTGGTGACGAGCGAGGAATCGAATGTTGCGGAGGGTCTGATCTCAACCACTTCCCCGATCGGCCGGAGCCTGATGGGGCACGAGGAAGGCGACGAGGTTCGGATCCAGACCCCAGGCGGCATGCGCACTTACGAAATCATCAAACTGACGACCATCCACGACGAGAACAACGAGCAGCAGGATTAAGCCGGATTACTGATAAACCCGGGAGCCTGCCACGAAGTCGTGACGGAGCCTCTGTTTGAGAAGGACCGCATGGCCGTAAACGTGGAGCACCTCGTACGTGTCCTTCAATTTGCCGTCGCGGCGTTCGATCAGTATTGCACGGTCCACAACCACGGAACCGGGGTCATCGACCTGAATAACCGTTTCTTCCACGAAAGCATCCACTTCAATAACACCCACCTGTTGCCACTTCTGCGCGACTGACGCTGCCGAAGAGAGCAGAAAGCCCAAGAACAGCAGACAGATCCAGCCTTTTTTCATGCGGTCATTATAACCCCAGTCCCGTAAAAGCCGGTGATTTCGATGACATAAAAAGCGAGCGGGTAAGGCGACTAACACGAACCAATTCGGTTTTGCGTTATTGGCCCAGATCTTCACGCCGGGAGGAAGAAGAAGGCGACCGCAAGGATCACGTAAACAGCAAGCAGTTGCACCCCCTCCATCCAATTCGATTCGCCATCTGACGTAATCAGGTTGATGACGGCTCCGGCGATGACTACCGCGATTACCTCGAAATTCGTAAAGCGAAGATCCATCGGCTCGCCGAACAGGTAACTGGCAAAAACCAGTACTGGAGCCACAAACAGGGCAATCTGCAGGCTGGACCCAATGGCAATGTTCATCGCCAGGTCCATGCGGTTCTTCCAGGAAACGAGGATGGCAGTGGAATGCTCGGCCGCATTGCCGATGATGGCGACCAGGATGACACCCACAAAGATCTCCGTCATCCCCAGAGCGGTGGCCGCTTGCTCTATCGACTCGACCAGCAGCTCGCTCATCAGCGCGACAAAAATCGTGGCCAGGACCAGGACGACGGTCGCCCAAGTCGAGCTCCAGTGATCTTGCCCCTCCGAGTCCTCCTCGGTCGCTCCCCCCCGCGTAAAGGTGAGAATGGGTCCTCAACACGAAAAACAGGGACAGAACATAGGTGAGAAACAGCACCACTGCGATTTCGGTCGACAACTCCAACTCGTGCGATGGGTCCTGGCCGACCGCCACATAATGGAAGACCGCAGGCACGATCAGGCCGATACCGCCGAGCGTCAAAAGAGTCGCGCCCATCGTCGCCGCCGTCCGGTTGAAGGTCAGTCTGTCGGACTTGAACCCGGCGACGACTATTGAAAGCCCAAAGACCAGCAGAATGTTGCCGATGATCGACCCGGTAATGGAGGCTTTGACGACGTCATGCAGGCCCGCCCGCAGGGCGATCAGAGCAATGATCAGCTCGGCCGCGTTCCCAAAGGTCGCGTTCAGCAAGCCCCCGATCCCTTCACCCAGCCTGGCAGCCAGGGCTTCCGTGGCCCTACCCATGAGCCCGGCGAGCGGGATAATGGCCACGGCCGAGGTGAAGAACACAGCCACCGGACCGGCTTCCAGCCAATGCACGACGAACGCTGCCGGCACGAAAATCAGGAGCAGGTTGAGAAGATTTTCCAGCCTGAAGAGTCGGCGAATCAGCAGGTCGGTCATCTGGCGCCTCACGCCCCGACCATCGCCTGGACCTTCTTCGGGTCCACGCGTTCAACCAGGCGCTCAAAGGGACCGATTTCGTGATTGATGAGGTCGAACCGGGCGGCATCATCGAAACGGAGCTCCGGAATGCGCAGAATGCGTTCAACATCGCTGCCTAACCGGGGCAGGATCGGCTTAATCAAGGCCGTGACGGTCCGGCAGGCATTCAGGGCCAGTGTGCAGACATCCTGCGCGGCGGCGCTGTCTGTCTTCACCAACTCCCAGGGAACACTGTCTTGAAAGTACTTGTTCGCGACGTCGCTGATGGCCACAATCTCCTGCACAGCGCGGCTGAATTCCATCGCTTCGTAGCTCTGGCGAACGGCCGGAACGCGATTCAGCATCCCCCCGATCAGAGCGTCACATCCCGGCGGAAGCTGGCGCAGTCGGGCCGAGAAACTCTTAGTAACGAAGGGGACAACCCGGCTGACCAGGTTGGCGATCTTGTTGATCAGCTCCGCATTGACGCGAGTGGCAAAGTCGTCGAGGTTCAAGTCCAGATCGTCCGGCTGAGCACTCAACTTGGCCGCGTAGTAGTAGCGAAGGTATTGCGGATCCAGGTGATTGAGATAGTCCCGGGCATTGATGAAAGTGCCCCGGCTCTTGGACATCTTCTCGCCGTTGATCGTCAAAAACCCGTGGACGAGCACACGCGCCGGGAGGCTGTACCCCGCTCCGTGAAGCATGGCCGGCCAGAAAAGGGTGTGAAAGTAGACAATATCCTTCCCGATGACGTGATAGATCTGTGACTTCGAATCGAGCCAGTAGGAAGCAAAATCCCTACCGGAGATCTCACAGTATTTCTGCGTCGTGGCAATGTAGCCGATCGGCGCGTCGAGCCACACGTAAAAGTACTTGTTCTCCTCCCCGGGGATCTTGAAACCGAAATACGGCCCGTCACGACTGATGTCCCAGTCTCTCAGGCCTTCCTGGAACCAGTTCTCGAGGAATCTCCGGATCTCGGGCTGGAGGCGGCCCGGAGTCGCGACCCACTGCCGCAGGAACGGCTCGTAGGCGCTCAGCGTGAAGAAGTAGTGAACCGATTCCCGGATGACCGGCGGAGTTCCACAGAGCGCACAGTGCGGATCGGCCAGATCCGTCGGCGTATAGGCCGTCCCGCACACTTCGCAAACGTCGCCGTACTGATTCGGGGTCCCGCAGTTCGGACATGTTCCCTTGATGTATCGATCGGGCAGAAATCGTTCGTCCTTCTCGCAATAATACTGGGCCACCGGCCGCTTGACGATGTGGCCGCGATCGCGCAGCCGGCTGAAGATCAGCTCGGAGTGGCGCCGGTTTTCCGGGCTGTTCGTCGTGTAAAAGCAGTCGAACTTGATGTGGAAATCGGCAAAATCCTTCTGATGCTCCTCGTGGTAAATACCGATCAATTCCTCAGGCTTGATCCCTCGCTGGCGGGCTTTCACCTCGATCGGCGTGCCGTGGGTATCGTCTGCGCACATGTAAACCGCGTCGCGACCCGTTAACTTCAGGAAACGGACGAGAATGTCGGTCTGAATGTACTCGACCAGATGGCCGAGGTGAATGCTCCCGTTGGCGTACGGCAAGGCACTGGTAATGAGGATCTGTTCCACGTTGTCCCTTTCCTGGAATCTGGGCGGCACGGCCGCGACCTTTTGATTGTATTAGGAATAGGCGTGGACCCGCAATGTACGCCCTCCTCTTGACTCTGCCCTATACTGGGACTAGACGTCCTCAAACATCCCTTTCCATCAGGCCCGCATACCTCACGGCGGGCAAAGGAGGTCCCTATGGAAGACAGCCTTGAGAAATATCTGGGGCAGATCTCGGGTCTCGATTCGGCTGCCGAGACAGTCAGCCGCGGGATTCACGACGCTGTGCTGCAAGGCGGTGAACCCGCCCGCAAGATCGCCGATGCGCTGCACGGCAAGTGGCTTGGCCATCCTCTTCACCCCGCACTGACAGACTTTGTGGTAGGCGCCTTTGCTTTTGGCTCTCTTTTCAACCTGGCAGGCGGCGAATTGAACCGCAAAATAGCACAAAGCCTGATCGCCGCCGGCGCGATAGCTGCCGTGCCGACAGCGCTCGCCGGCGCCACGGATTTCTCCACCGTGACCAGGCCGGCGCTGAACACGGCCGCTGTTCACGGTCTGCTTAATTCAACAGCCCTGGTCCTCTATCTCATGTCCCTTCGGAATGGGAATGAGGAGTTATCCACAACATCGCGAGTGTGGTCGACCCTCGGTTTCGGCGTCCTGTTCGTCTCAGCCTGGCTGGGGGGCAAGATGACGTACCACTACCGCGTAGGCGTCAACAAGGCCGAGCATCGGGACGGGCCTGAAGAATGGACGCCCATTCTCAGCGCCAACGATCTCGGTGTCCGCCAGCCAAAACGCGTGGAGTTTAACGGGACGTCGATCCTGCTTTACAAGCAAGGACAGCGAATCTACGCGATCGGAGCGGTTTGCGCTCACGAAGGAGGACCGCTCGAGGAGGGAGAGTTTTTCGAGAAAGAGCCGGAGGGCATTTGTGTCGAGTGTCCCTGGCATCAGTCGGTTTACGCCGTTGAGGACGGGAGCGTGGTCCATGGGCCGAGCACGTACGATGTGACGGCTTATGAAGCCCAGGTGCGTGACGGTCAGGTCGAAATCCGACTGGCCAGGCGGCCGGTTGTCGAAGAACAATCCCGACAAAGGGTGGGCGAGCTGATGGCGGAGTGAGGCCCAAACGGTGGACGAAATGGAGGACTCCGGACAGGGATGTGAAAGTTTCACGGGTCCATGCCGTCCACCGTTTCTTGCCTTAGTGGTCCAGTCCGAAAATTCGATGATGTATCGCGGCAGGTGGATTCCACGCCCCAGGAAGGAGCTCGTGATGGAGGCGGCCGAATCCTGCGGCCGCTGAAGCACCGAATCCAGCAGCAGGCACGATTTGTTGGTAGGAAACGAGCGCCCATAGTGGCCGGACTCTCCAGAGTCCGGTGCCGGGCTCGTTTTTTG
>JBHGBF010000196.1:0-10849 GCA_041946865.1 Acidobacteriota bacterium
CATGATGAACTCCAAAAGCGCCTGCCGCTTCGCTCGCAGAAAACTGAGCGGTTACGAGGCAAGCCATTTTGTACCCTGAACCTCGGCCGCTGATCCGTTAAAATGGTTTCGGGAGGCTCCCATGAAATTCATTGATCGGCGGCATTTCCTTGGCGCGACCACTATTGCAGCTGCTTCCACCGCGCTCGCTCAAAGGCGAACAAGACCCAGACAGCCCGCTCCCCAGGCGGCACCGATCCGACCTGCGGCTAGCAACCCCAACCGAAGACTCGGCCTTGGACTCATCGGGTGCGGTTGGTGGGGCATGCAGGATTTGAAGGCAGCCCTGCAATTGGGAGGAGTGGATGTGCTGTCCCTGTGTGATGTGGATTCCGAGCACCTTCAGGCGGCGGCGGCCGAAGTTCAGAAGCTTCAAGGCCATCCAGCGAAGACCTTCAAAGACTACCGCGAGCTTCTCCAGACTCCCGGCTTGGAGGCGGTCATTATCGCCACCCCGCCGCACTGGCATGCGCTTCCTTTTCTGGCGGCGTGCGAGAAAGGAATCGACATTTACTGTGAAAAGCCCCTGGCGTACGACGTCCGCGAGGGCCGGGCGATGGTAAACGCGGCCATGCAGGCCAAACGCGTGGTACAGATCGGTTTTCAGCGGCGCAACAGCCTGGCGACCACCCAGGCGGCGGAATACATCAAGGGGGGTTATGCCGGCCGGATCATTCAGGCGCACGCCGAGATCAACTACACGGCCCAGCCCAGAGACACCACGATTCAGAGCCCGCCGCCCTCGCTCGACTGGGATCTGTGGTGCGGTCCGGCGCCCCTGCAGCCGTACAATCCAAACATCGGCCACATTGCCTGGCGGCTGGAGGCCGCTTACGGTAACGGCCACCTGGTAGACTGGGGAATCCACTGGATTGACGCGATCAGGACGATCCTGGGAGCGACCGTGCCGGAGTCCGTTCAGGCGATGGGAGGCCTTTTCTCGCTGAAAGGCAAAATCACCACCCCGGATGCCCTCATGGCCCAGTTCGATCTTGCGCAGTGTCCCGTCACTTGGAGCCATCGCATCTGGGGCACCGGCGAGTATACGACGGACCTCAATAACTGCGCTGTTTTTTACGGAGAGAAAGAGACAGTCTACATCGCTGAAGAGCGCTGGGCCGTCATACCGAAAGGCAAAAACGCTTCCAGAAAAGTGGTTGAGGCCCCGGCGGGCAAAATGAGCGTCATGCACATGGCCAACTTCCTCGAAGCCGTCCGGACCCGGCAAAAGCCTACCTGCGACGTGCTCGACGGCTATTACTCCACGACTGCCGTTCAACTGGCGATGATCGCCTACCGGGCGGGAACAAAAGTCAGGTGGAACAGCCAGAAGGAACAGATTGTGGACAATCCGTCCGCCTCTGCCTTGCTGAAGCGGCCTTACCGCCCGCCTTACAAGCACCCGGGTGACAGCTTCTCGTAGGAAGACACTCAAAACAAAGCCGCCAAGGGCTTTTGTTCGTGGAGCGACCCGGGCCCTGCCTCTGAAGCGCGTGGCGATGGGCATTTCAGAGGCAAAGGCCGGGTCGCTCCGCAGAATGGCGCTGAGCTCGCGGCTCTGCCAGGAATGTCTTCCTACTTCTTCCGGATGAAGATGTTCCCGTTAGTGGTTCTCATCTTGATCAGCGGTCCGCCGCCGTTGATGTCGTAGATTCCTCGAATCTCCCTGGCCTGATCATCCATGACGTGGTCGGTAGCCTTGAAATCAGACACGATCTGGTATTCGTCACGGTTGGTCGACCAGCGCCCGTGGATCTCAATGACGGCCTCAACCCGCGCTCGGGCGCCGGCCGGGAGGAAGAGCTCCAGCTCGCCGCCGGCTGTCGTAAGCGAACTGTTCGCTTTTCCATCCGGATTCAGCTCGGCGCGGATGTCACCACCGGCTGTGGCCGCCTCAATCGACCCCGAAATCGCACTCAGCTGGACGTCGCCACCAGCCGTACGGGCCTTCACATCGCCGGTTGCGCCCTGGCAAACGATGTCGCCTCCGGCTGTGGACAGATTGGCGGTGCCTGCCACCTTACCGACATGCACGTCCCCGCCCGAAGTGGAGGCCTCGGCGTCGCCGTTAATGTTGTTGATGCGGATATCGCCGCCCGAGGTGGAGGCCCTGAGCGATTTCCCGACGTTTCCGACGACAATGTCCCCGCCGGACGTTCCGACCTCAACGCGACCCTCCGAAGAGTCGAGATGAATGTCGCCGCCCGCCGTCTTCAGGACCACATCGCCACCCACTTTTCCGGCGACTATGTCGCCGCCGGCAGTCGACAGGTCGGTAGTGCCGTCGACATCACCTACTTTCACATCCCCGCCGGCCGTCTTCCCCACGATTTTGCCTGTCAGATTGCCGGTGAGGGTAATATCTCCGCCGGCCGTCTTGAGATCTAAGTCGAAGTGATCGGGAATGCCGATGTTGAAACGCACATCGTGCGAATGACCGTTGTGGGGCCGAAATTCAACCCGCACGGTGTTCCCGGTCTGTGTCATGCTCAGGGACGACAAATCCTGCTGGCTGATGCCGAGCGCCTCGACCGTAACCTGTCCGGCGGACGAAGTCTTCAGATTGACGTCGCCCACAACCGCGACCACCAGTGATCCGCCAGCTCCAACGTCAAAATTCTTCGATGTCTGCGCATAAGCCGGACTGACGGACAGTGCGACAAGGATAATTGCAGCTGCCAGAAAGAGCCATGGATTCTTGTTCATTGTTGTCTCGCCTCCTGAAGGACGGCTCGCGAACGGTAGCGGATGTACTCGTTGCCGTCTGTATGCATCTTCTCCTCTAAAACCCTCAGCACTTCCGGATCGCGGTAACGCTCGGTCCTGATCGCATCAATCGCAGCTATCCGCATGGCTGGATTCGAATCGTTGTTCAGGACGAACAGCAATGCATCCCGAATCTCGTTGTCGAACGGGAAGTTCTGCAGAGCAGCCAGTGCCTGTTTGCGAACTCCATTGTTTTCGTCCATCTTCAGGGCGGTGATCAGCGCCTTTTTGACATCGACATCCGGCTGCTTCAATTGATCTGTATTGAGAACGCTCACAGCCCGCAGTCTGATTCCGGGGTTCTGAGCGTCGACGAGAGCCTCACTTAACACGTCCTGAATTGCAGGATCATTGACATCCCCTCTCATATGCACGGGGGTGGTGGCTTCATAGGTGAACTCGATGTTCCCGTCGGAGGCATCCGCATCGATGAAGCGGATGTTGCCAATCGAGATGCTCCCCGGCAATGCCGGCGGGATGCCGGCAACAGGTCTGCTTATAAGGGAACCTTCGCCGTCAGGCGGCTGGCGGTAGACGAAGCGCCCGGCCGCCAAACCGACAGCCAGACACACGAACCCCGCGAGAGCAGTGCGTAAGCGGGGGACCAGCCAGGACCAGTTCCAATTGCCGAGCCAGCCCTGTCGTTCCTCTTGCGGTTCCCGCAAGCCGATGCGCAGTTCTCGTCGAGCCTGTCCAAGCAGCATCTCACTGGGCTCGCGCGCTGATCCCGCGGCCTGCTGGATCTCCTTGATCTCGGCCAGGTGTTCGCGGCATTCGGTGCAGACCGCCAGATGTTGATTAAGAAGGTACTTCTGATCCTCGTCCAGCTCGTCATAAGCCAGGAGCGGGATCCATTCCTTGAATTTCTGGTGTCGCATAGCTTGCTCCATCTACTGAAAAACCGGCCGCAACTGTCGGCGCAGACGTTCCGTCGCCGTGAACAGGTACTTCTTCACGGTACCCTCGGCACAGTTCATCAGGGCCGCTATCTCTCTGAGCTTGTAGCCCTCGTAGTGCCGGAGCGTGAACACCAGGCGCTGCTGCGGCGAGAGCACCTCAAGCGCTGCCCGCACATGCCTGGAGATTTCGGAGCTGAGCGCCTGCTGATCAGAGGGCAGGTCGTTCGAAACGGCATCGATGCTTCGGGTCCCGCCTTGCTCGTCCTCGAGATCGAGCGACTCGAGCTCTCGACTTTGAGAGCGGCTCCTGGAACTCAGACACACATTCACGACAATCCGATAAAGCCAGGTCGAAAACCGGCTCTCGAAGCGAAAGCCCGGAAGAGCGCGGAAGACGCGGATGAAGACCTCCTGGTAAACGTCCTTGGCGTCTTCTTCATCGTTGGTGTAGGAGACAGCCAGCTTGAGGACTTTCCTGTCGTATCGATAAACCAGCTTCTCAAAGGCTGCTCCATCACCTCTCTGGGCTTCCAAAATCAGCTCCCTTTCGTCCAGGTCCATCGCTTGTCGCTCTCTGAACACCCGGTTAGACTCGGGCGGGTTTGAAAAGGTTGTGGACACCCGCGGATAAGCGCCGATGTCACGCAGATTTCCGCAGAAAGAAAGCGAGTCTTTATCAGCGCCAATTCGCGTCAGATCCGTGTAGATCCGCGTCCGATCCGCGTAGATCCACGGCCACAGAAAAAAAGGTCTCTTATTAGCGCGAATTCGCGTTAAATCCGCGGCAATCCGCGTAGATCCGCGTCAGATCGGCGTAGATCCGCGTCAAATCCGCGTAGATCCGCGGCAATCCGCGCCGATCCGCGTCAGATCGGCGTAGATCCGCGGCAGATCCGCGGCTAGATTACGCGCGGTCTGAAAACCTGGCAATTGAGCTTCTGGAATTCTTCGCGCAGGCGGGCAAAAGTCTGTGCGCTTTCGCAGATCCCGACAATCGAGCCGCCTGAGCCAGCGTATGTGGCGCAGACGCCCAGGTTGCGCGCCAGGCGGACCATCTCGACATTGCGGGGATCCAACTTGCAGATCGAGGCGCGGATGTCGAAATTCCGGTCCATAAGCTTGCCCAGCCTGGTGTAGTCCCGCTTCAGCAGACACTCCTTGCCTTCGGTTACCAGCCCGGCCAACTCCTGCATGGCGTTAACGACCGCCGGCTCGCCGCGCTGCCAGCGAGCGCGCAGATCACTGTGAAAGATCCCGGAGATCTCGCTCAGATCCATCCGGCAGGCAAGATAGAGCGGGGGAAGCAGCTCAACGTCCAGATTCTCGTACCGGCCATAGCCTTTCTCTTCGATCATCTGCCGGTCGAAGTCCATGTAGACCAGGCCCTCGTAGACCTGGCAGACCCGATCCTGAAGCCCCGCGTCAATCCCGATTTCCTGCTTTTCCACATTGAGGATCAGGGTCGGAAGGATCTCTTTCTGAATGGTGATGCCGTAAAACTCCATGAGGCCGCGAAAGACCGCGGTGATGATCGCGCTCGAGCCCGCGAGGCCAACCTGTCGCGGGATGTTCGTATCGTAGCGTAAGGAGAAAGTCTGGTTGCCGAGATCCAGTCCGTGGCTTTGACAGTATTCCACAAACCGCTTGATGGAAGCCTTGATCAGGCGCAGGCCCCCATACAAGCCGTTCAGCTTCACATCCTCGACCAGATCCTCGACCCGGTCGAAATGGCAGCGATCCTGCTGGCTCAGAAGAATTTCGACTTCAGGCCATTCATAGACGATCACCTCGGCCCGGAAGTTCTTCACGCTGACCGAGATCGTCTTTCCGTAGTAGCCGTCGGACGGGTTGCCCAGCAACCCGGCTCTTGCAAAAGCAGAAGCCTTAACGATCCTCACTGAGACATTTCCTGACGTGTTCTCGCAGACGCGGACCGAGCTGGCGGTCGCCGAGCGCGAAGTCAATAAACGCTTCGAAATAGCTTTGGAAGTTACCGATGTCGTACCGGTGTTCACCCGGCGGGAGACAGACCCCGATCACTTTTTCTCCTTTTTGGAGAAGCAGGCGAATAGCGTCGGTCAACTGGATCTCCCGGTTCTTCCCCGGCAGCGTGGCGCAGATAGCCTGGTAAATTCCCGGAGCGAAAACATACCGGGCGGCAATTGCCAGGTTGCTCGGCGATTCCTCCCGACTCGGCTTTTCGATCAGATCGAGGATCGTGAAGACCGTGCCCTGGGCGGCCGGCTTCACGATTCCGTACTGAGACACGTTTTCCTCGGGCACCTCCTCCACCGCGATGACACACGCCGGCCTTTCTTCCTGGAAAGTGCGGATCATCGCCCGGACGACCTGGGAGGAGGCGTTCAGACCGAGTATGCTGTCCCCCAGGGCCACCACAAACGGACGATCCTGGGTGAAATGTTGGGCGCACAGGACGGCATCGCCCAGACCTTTCTGTCGCCGCTGGCGCGAATAGAAAAACTCGAGCCTCATCCGCTCGTACTCGAGCTCGGGCAGCAGCTCTTCCTTGCCGCCTTCACGCAAGCGCCGGGTCAGCTCCGAGTCGAAATCGAAATGATCCTCAATCGAGCTCTTGTTGCGTCCGGTCACAAACAGGATCTGTTTGATCCCGTTGGCCTCGAGCTCTTCAACGACATATTGCACGACCGGTTTTTTGCCGACCGGCAACATCTCTTTCGGCTGGGATTTGGTGGCTGGAAGCAGGCGAGTGCCCAACCCGGCAACCGGGATAACCGCAATCTGGATCTCCGGAGGATTCATGTGCTGACTCAGCGTTTCTCTTAGCCGGACCTGGCCCCTGCAGCGGGGCCAGACGTCCGTACGACCGTAATCGAAAGAATCAGCCGGCTAGTCGGTCTGTGGACCAACCGTCTGGGCGATTTCGAGCGCCTTGGTTGTCGTGTAGTACTTCGCGATCATGTTCGGGATTTCCCACTCGGGGAGCTTTCCGCCGGTGAGGTAGCCCATGAACTTCTCGGCCACCTGCGCGAAATGGGCCTCATGTCCTACCCGATACTTTTCGGGAATCAGGACATGCCAGTTCTTGCCTTCCTGGACGACCTCGAGGCCAGGATAGGCATTGGCCAATCCCTCGATGGCCCTCTTAACGGCGTCGGCAAAAATCGTCGCATCCACTTCCGGAACCGGCTCGATGTACAGTTCGGGCTTGTAGTTCTGTTCCTTCCCCTGGCGGATGATGATGCTCGAACGGCTCCCCTTCATGACCGAGTAGTGGGTATCACCGCCGCCCTCCGGCGCCTCGAAATTCCAAACCACCGACACCTTGGTATGAATGCCCCGCAGCTTGTAGACCATGTCACCGTTCGAGTAGTAGGGCAGAGCGCCGTTGGCGTCGAGCCGGCTCTTGAGATAATCGGGAAAATCGGTCGCTCCCGTCACCTTGGTCAGTTGGGCCTTGGTGACGAGCGTCGGCCATCGACGCGCCTTTATCATTTCGATGTCGGTCTTGTAGTTGATCTTCTCCTTCGGGAAACACTCCCACATCACGAGGTCGACAAGGTGCGTGGAGACGTCAACAATGCCTTCGCCCTGCTGCTTGACGTCCAGCGCCCAGACGGGTCGTTGCAACGGCTTGCCGGCCACGTACTTGAACAGGTGATGCACGCTTTCCTTGGTCACCGCCGGATCGTCCGGAGTGCCTGCGCGGAAGACCCCGAAAACCTGGTAGTTGTGAGTCAGCTCCTTCTGCAGGATGGTCGTGATCTCGTACCTCTCGGTCATGATGTCGTACAAGAGAACCTTGTTCTTTCGCGCCGACTCAAAGGCCGCCCGGAGAAGCTCCCAGCCCTTCTGGTCGATACACATCGGTTTGTCGGCGAGGACGTTCAGCCCCGCGTCCACCGCGGCCTTTATGTACTCCGTCTTTTTCTGGTTGTTCCCGGCCATGACCACCACGTTGCCCGGCTTCTCGGACAGCATCTTCTGCAGGAAATCCGGACCCCGGTAAATCTTTTGTTCCCAGCGGGTCGGGTTTTCGGCACGAGTGTTAAAGCTCTCAATACGCTTCAAATGCTCTTCGAGATCCCACCCTTCCGGAGCATAGACATAAACCAAGGGAGAGACGGGTTTGTACATCGTCTTCTGCACCAGGGCTGCATGGAAATGCCCAGGGTCCAGTACCATCAGCTTGATTTGGCCTTCACTTTCAGACGACTTGACTTTACCCTGCATGGCCGCAAGCCCCAGTGGGAGCAGCAAAATCGCTACGATCACTAAAATATTGTTCTTCATAGTTTTTAGCTCGGCAGTGTGCTCAGCACTCCTCTGAGGTACCCGATTGATTCAGCCGAACCAGGTAGCGGTTCGTTGTCGTCCTTCTCGTACTCGAGAGCAACCACTCCGTTGTACTTGATGCCAATTAAGGCAGTCAGGAGCGCCGGAATATCCACAACGCCTCGTCCGATCTCGACGGTTGATCCCTCTCGACTAGCGGCCGAAACGTCCTTGACGTGGATATCTAAAACCCGATCGGCAAAATCTTTGACCGCCTTCGCCGGATCCACGCCCGATCTTTGAGTATGACCCACATCAATGCACAGGCCCATCCTCGGGTCCCGGTCTTTAATCTTCTCGTAGACGCTCGCGGGAGTGGGGTAGAGCCGGTCGCCTGGACCGTGATTGTGAATCGCCACGCGGATGTCGTACTGTTTGACCCGCGCCTCGGTTGCATCCAACAGCTCGTGCTTGGGTACCCCGATGATGATCTTCATCCCGGCAGCCTTCGCGTAGTCAAACGCCTGCTGGACCTCGGCCTCGGTGTTCATGTAGACCACACCGCACCCGTAGACGTCCAGGCCGGCTGCTTTCGCCTTCTCGATGACCTGGGCGATTTGTTCGGGACTGCTGTCAAGCGGCAGGTGCATGCTCTTGAACGCAATCTTGTCGACACCGGTCTTCCGGGTCATGGCCAGCGCCTGTTCCAGCGGAAATTTGCGGAAGGTATAAGACGCCATGCCGAGCGTCAAGGCTTTGGGTTTTTTGCCTGCTGCTGCGGCAACCTGAATACGCCCGGCCGTGCCAAGGGCGGCCAGGCCGGCAGCACCGACTTGCAGGAAAGACCTTCTGCTTTGATTTCCAGTCATTTCAGTCCTCCGAATCCTGCCCGCTATTGTCCTATAAGGAAGGTGAAAAACCAACTGTGATGGGCGGTGCTACGTAACCCCTCAGTTTTCTTACGGCGAGGCTCCAAAGCGCCACAGAGCGACGCAGCGCCTTTTGCGGACCGTCAGCAGACGGCGACTGGAGTCGGTGTTACGGCAGCCAGGCGAAACAGAGCCGCAAGCGCTTTTCAGCGGAGCGCGTCGGATGCGTGGAGGGGGGCGTCAGCAAAGCGCGTCGGGTGCGTGCCTTCAGTACGAATCGATCTTGGTTCCGGCACGCATTCGACGCGCTCCGCTGGAAAGCGCTGCGCTTGCGGCTCTGTGGCGCTTTCGGAGCCTCGCCGTAAGAAAACTGAGGCGTTGCGGTGCTACCCGGTTGCGTTTTGTTCACTCGATTAACACAAAACGAAAATCCATGACATTGGTACGGGTCGGACCGGTCATGATGAGGTCGTTGAGCGGTTTGAAGAAGTTGTAGGAGTCGTGACGCGCCAGATGGTCGTCAACGGAGAGGTTCAGAGCCTGGCCACGAGCCGCGGAACACGGGTCCGCCACGGCGCCGGCCGCATCGGTCGGCCCGTCTGTCCCATCCGAACCGAGACTGGCAAACAAGATCCGCTTCTCGGCCCATCCGGCGGCCTCTCGGGCACACCAGAGCGCAAATTCCTGGTTGCGGCCTCCTTTTCCGGAACCCGCAACCTTGACGGTCGTCTCGCCGCCCGATATCAGACAACACGGTCGGCCGATCGGGTTTCCGGTCGCCAGAATTTCCCTCGCCAGGGCGACATGGACTTTGGCAACGTCTGCGGTGTTGCCTTCAATCGAGGAGGACAGAATAAGAGGGGCAAAGCCAAGCTCACGACTCTTCTCGGCCGCGGCCTGAAGACCCAGGAAGTTGCTTCCTACTATCAGATTCTGGACTTTCAGTCTTTCCGCTCCGCCGGGTTTAAGCGTTTCCGGAGCTTCCGGGGCCCCGGCGGCCCCGCGCTCGAGATAGCTCCAGACGCTTGCCGGCGCTTCCGCCTCCAGGCGGTATCGAGTCAGGATTTCCAGGGCCTCGGTGAAAGTCGTGGGATCAGGCACGGTCGGCCCCGACGCAATCGTGCTCATGTCGTCGCCGACCACGTCCGAGAGCATCAGGGCCAGAACCGTCGCCCCGTTGACGTGATTCAGAAGGCGGCCGCCCTTGATCCGGCTGAGATGCTTGCGAATACAGTTCATCTCGTGGATCGTGGCCCCGCACTTGAGCAGAAGCGCCGTCGTCCGCTTCTTGTCTTCCAGGGAGACACCCGGGACTGGGGCAGGCACGAGCGCAGACCCTCCGCCGGAGATCAGGACAATCAGCAGATCCTGAGCCGAAAGGCCATTGACCAGGCCGAGAAGGGACGTCGCGCCTGCCTCGCCGGCCTCGTCGGGCTCCGGATGACCGGCCTCGAGCACTTGAATCGTGCGCAGTTGCCCCCCGTGACCGTATTTGACAATCACCAGGCCGCCGTCCAGCTGATCCCCGAGGACCGCTTCGACGGCCCTTGCCATTGGCACTCCCGCCTTGCCGAAACCGACAGCGCAAACCCGGCGGAACGAAGACAGGGAGTAGGCTCGATCGGCCAGGCGCAAGCTGTCGCCCTGGCGGGTCAGAAAGCGCTGGACGGCTGCTTCCGGATCGACTGAGTGCAAAGCCTGTTGATAAATCCGGCGAAGGATGTGCCTGAGATTCGTCGCCATGAAAGCGCCTTCCGAGTCGCAACGCGCGCAGGTATCTTACACGAACTCTGTGACTGAAGTCGCGTTATTATGGACGCTTGCGCCAAACGCGATCCTGCCGACTCCACCAAGGCTCTTGAAACAAGAATAAGGATCAGAGCCGTGCTCCCGCGCGCCGAACGCTCGGCTTCGCTCGCAGAAAACTAAGAGGTTACAAATCGTCCACATCGTCGTAACCCCTCCAGTTTTTTGTTCGGAGTGTGGCAGCAACGAGGAGAGAGGCCGGTGCTTTACCAAGCC
>JBHGBF010000197.1:0-10813 GCA_041946865.1 Acidobacteriota bacterium
GCTGCGCTTGCGGCTCTGTGGCGCTTTCGAGCCTCGCCGTACGAAAACTGAGGGGTTACCCACGTCGCGGCTCTTCCGCTTGCCATTCGAAAGGCGCTTATGTAAGATCGGCTTCACGTACCGGATGTCAGGCTCGCGCTTCTGGCATCAAGGAAAGCGAGCCACGGCAACTCTTGGCTGGACAACACGCAAACGGGCTTCTTCCCAAGGGCACTAGCCGATCAGACTCGTTACGGCGAATGGAGGTGATGTGCCGAACCGAGGCAACAGAGACGGCGAACTGCCAAAATGTCCAACGGGCATCAGGGGATTAGACGAAATCACGGAAGGAGGGCTGCCTCGCGGGCGGCCGACCCTCGTTTGCGGCGGTCCCGGCTGCGGCAAGACACTGTTGGCCGTGGAATTTCTCGTTCGGGGAATCCGGGACTTCGGGGAACCCGGCGCCCTCATGGCGTTCGAGGAGAAAGAGGAGGAGCTGACCGCGAATTTCGCTTCTCTCGGATTCGAACTTCCTCACCTGATCCACAGGAAGAAACTGGCCATCGACATCGTCCAGATCGAGCGTAGTGAGATTGAAGAAACTGGCGAGTACGACCTGGACGGGCTGTTTATCCGGCTGGGGTGCATCGTCGACCAGGTAGGGGCGAGGAGAGTCGCGTTGGATTCGCTGGAAGCGCTTTTTGTCGGATTATCCAACGAAGCCATCGTTCGGGCCGAGTTGCGCCGCCTGTTTCGCTGGCTTAAGGAGAGAGGCGTGACCGCCGTAATCACCGCCGAGCAGGGCCGGGGGACGCTTACCCGGCATGGCCTCGAGGAATACGTCAGTGATTGCGTGATCCTCTTGGACCACCGGGTAAAGAACCAGATTGCTACCCGCCGGCTGCGCGTCGTCAAGTACCGCGGCTCCAGTCACGGCACCAACGAGTATCCGGCTCTAATCGACAAGGGTGGGTTGAGCGTGCTGCCGATCAGCTCGCTGAACCTGAAATATCCCGTCAGTACGGAGTTCGTCTCGAGCGGCATTCAGCGGCTCGATGACATGCTCAAGGGCAAAGGCTACTACAGGGGGAGCAGCATTCTGGTCTCGGGGATGGCTGGGACAGGAAAGAGCAGTATCGCCGCCGCCTTTGCCGATCGTGCCTGCCGTGACGGTCGCAACTGCCTCTACTACTCATTCGAAGAATCACCCGCCCAGCTTATCCGTAATATGGAGTCCATTGGCTTGGACCTGGGCCAGTGGATCAGTTCGGGGAGGCTCAGGTTCGAGGCCACCCGTCCGACCTTTTATGGTCTGGAGAGCCACCTGGTCAGCCTTCACAACCTTGTAGAGGAGTTCAAACCGGAGGCTGTGGTGATTGATCCCGTGTCCAACCTGACGGCGGTCGGCGATTTCGCGGAGATCAGGGCGATGCTTACCCGGCTGATCGATTTCCTTAAGAATCGGCAAGTCACGGCCGTTTTCACGAGTCTTACCGAAGGGGGCGGTGAATTGGAGCAGAGCGAAGTCGGGATCAGCTCCCTGATGGATACCTGGCTGCTACTGCGGATGGTCGAGTCAGCCAACGAACGTAATCGGGTGCTCTATGTGTTGAAGAGTCGCGGCATGGCTCACTCCAATCAGTTGCGCGAGTTTCTGCTGAGTGACCACGGCATCGAGTTGCTCGATACCTATGTCGGCCCGGGATCGGTCCTGACCGGCTCCGCCAGACTCGCACAGGAGGCCAGGGACCGCCAGGCGGAGCTGGACCGGGTCCAGGCTGCCGCCCAACGCCAGCGAGAACTCGAACAGGAGCAGGCGCAGCTCCAGGCGCAGTTGAGCACGATTCAAAGCAAACTTCAGGGTATCTCGGAAGAACTGAGAGTGACTGTGGTCCAGGAATCCGAGCGGCTTTCGACAACGGAGGAGGATCGCCAGGCCATGTCAATCTCCCGGCAGGCCGGCGGAGGCACATCCCGATGAACAGCACCAGCAAAGGTCGCCCGGCAAGCAGGTCCCCAAAGGCCTGGGAACTTAGGCTTTATGTGGCGGGACAGACCGCCAAGGCCGTCAACGCCTTCGCTAACCTCAGAAAGATCTGCGAAGAGCACCTGGCGGGAGAGTATCGGATCGAGGTCATCGATCTGCTGAAGAGCCCTCAGCTGGCCCGGGGCGATCAGATCATTGCCGTCCCGACCTTGGTGCGAAAACTCCCTGAGCCGGTGCGAAAAATCATCGGAGACCTGTCGAATACGGAGAAGGTGTTGATCGGACTGGATCTGCGTCCGCTGAACATGTCGGCAGGCCGCCGATCGAGAGGCATCGAGGGGCGATCATGAAAAAGCCTTCGCGGGATCAGCGCCGGAGCTTGGAGCGGGCTGCCCAACGCAGGAGCACGCAAAAGTATGTGCTACGACTGTATGTAGCTGGGATTTCGCTGCGCTCCGAACAGGCCATCCGATCCGTCAAGGAGATCTGCCAGCGTCACCTGAAAAACCGCTATGAACTGGAGATCGTGGACATCTATCAACACCCCGAGGCTCTGAAAAGCGGGCAGATTGTGGCCCTCCCAACCTTGATCAAGCAACTGCCTCTTCCCCTGCGCCGGTTGATCGGAGATATGACCGACAAGGAGAAGCTGCTTGTTGGCTTGGACTTGAGTACCGTCTATGAAGAATAGACGTGTTACTGCCGGAAGGCCGAGGGCTCGAGGCGAGCTGGCCGAACTGCGAAGGCGGCTTGACGAGGCCGAAGAGACCCTGCGTGCCATCCGCGAGGGTGAGGTCGATGCGATCGTCATGTCCGGCAAAGGCGGGGAGCGCGTCTTCTCACTGGCCGGGGCAGATCAGGTCTACCGTCTGATCGTCCAGACCATGAAGGAGGCCGCTCTGACCGTAGCGCTCGACGGGACGATTCTTCTCTGCAACGCTCAGTTTGGTCATTTCCTCGGCCTGCCAAACGAGAAGATTCTCGGCCACGACCTTCAAGAGTTTGTCGCTCCCGAGCAGGCTGATTCAATCCCGGGACTCATCGCTCACAGCGCTGCAGGACCCGTCAAGCAGAGGCTGGTGTTTCAAAGCCAGGGTCAGCCTGCCGTTCCCGCCCACATCTCGGCCAATGTCCTGAACCAGCCCGACGGCACCAGTATCTGTATTGTCGCCACCGACCTCACTGAACTGGAAGCGTCCACCGAAATGCTCCAGCAGCTTCGGAGGCAGCAGGAGGCGCTGCTTGAAAGCGAGTCGCGGCTCCGGGCCGTGTTCGCCGTGTCTCCCGATGCCATAATCATCACCGACGACGACGGCCGATTTGTCGAGGCCAACCCGGCGGCCGCTGCCCTTTTCGGCTTCCAAGACCAGAAGGAACTCATCGGCATAGGGCTATTGGATTGTTCACTGCCGGGACATGATCTCGATCAATTCTGGGCGGCCCTCAGGAGTTGCGGGTGTTACCAGGGTGAACATCACCTCGTCCGGCGCGACTCGACAGCCTTGCTTGTGGAGATCTTCGCCGTCGCCAATATCCGGCCGGCCCGACACCTGGCCGTATTAAGGGATATCACCGACCGGAGGCGGGCCGAAGATGCTTTGCGCAAGGCGCACAGCCAGTTGGAGCTCAGTGTCCAGGAGCGAACCGCCGAACTGGCGGCTGCGGTCAGTGACCTGCAACGGGCGGAAGCAGGTTTGCGGCGGACGAACCTCGGCCTGCGCATGCTGAGCAGCTGTAACGAAGCGATCGTCCGGATTGACGACGAGGACAAGCTCACCCAGGAGGTCTGCCGAATCGCGGTCGAGGTCGGTTGCTACCCGTATGCTTGGGTTGGCCTGGCTGAATACGATGAGAACAAGACCATTCGGCCCGTGGCGTGCAAGGGTTTTCCGGCCGGGTACCTTGAATCCGCGCCTTTTACCTGGGCCGAGACAGACCGGGGGCGGGAACCCACCGCGATAGCGATCCGCTCCGGACAGGTTCAATTCGGACGTGACTTCCTTCACGAACCGCATCTGTCGCCCTGGCGCGAAAGTGCCCTCCGGCTCGGTTTCCGGTCCTGCATTGCCCTCCCCCTGCGTGCCGGGAACGACTTTTTCGGCGCGCTGTCGATCTACGCAACTCGGGAATATGCCTTTGACGACGCCGAAGTGCACATTCTCACTGAATTGAGCGAGGACCTCGCCCTTGGAATGGCGGCTTTGCGGACCCGGAAGGCACTTCGCGAGAGCCGGGATCTGTTGCGAGCGCTGGCCAGCGAGCTGACGCTCACCGAGCGACGAGAACGACAGCGACTGGCGAAGATCCTGCACGATCACGTCCAGCAGCTGCTGGTGGGAGCCAAGTTCCGCCTCGCCACCCTCGACAGGGTGCCCTCCGATACGCTCGCAAAACAGGCCAGGGGAATCGAGCAGCTCCTGGATGAATGCATCGGCGTCTCGCGCACACTCACCGCTGAGCTAAGCCCGCCCGTGCTCCAGGAAGGCGACCTGGTCGCCAGCCTTGAGTGGCTGGCCGATTGGATGTCCGACAAGCACGGACTTTCGGTCAGGTTGAGAACCGAGACAAAGCCCGGTCCCGTCCCGAACGACGTGAAGCTGCTTTTGTTTGAATCAGCACGCGAGCTGCTTTTCAATGTCGTCAAGCATGCCCGCACCGACTCGGCCCTTCTCACGCTTCGCCGTGTCAATCGCCATCATCTCCAGGTCGTGGTTTCCGACAAAGGTGCTGGTTTCAACGCGGCCCGACTCGGCAAGAGCAGGCTGCCGGGGAGCGGCTTCGGGCTGCTCAGTATCCGCGAGCGAATGGCTCTGATCGGCGGCCGGCTGGAGATCGTGAGCAGGGAGGGCAAGGGTAGCTGTTTTATCCTGACTGTGCCCCTCGCCACCCCGACTGAACCAGCCTGAACCGGCGGGATGATTCCGAGATAACAGGCCCGCCCCCGCAGTGAACAAGGCATCCAGAACACCCATTCTTTTCCTCCTTCGAGTGGTGGAGTGGAGCAGACTTGACTCCTACGTCAATGTTAACCGCAGGGATCACGAGGGACCACGCAAGGGGAGCGAGGCACAGGACGTTTAGGGCACTCGTTGGGGGGCCAGATCAACCCGAGTTTCAGGTCGGGATATGACCGGCGGCCGGCCTTCAGGTCAGATCAAAACCGGCGCAGGCCGCGGCGACGGTTTTCTCTGCGATTGCCGGTTTCTGAAACATCGAAAGCGCGGTCGTCAGCGCCTCCAGGGGGAACATGCCGCTCTCTTTGAGCAGCGAGGCCAGGGCGACCGTGGCGATTGCAAGGCGGTCCACTTTTCTGCTCGTCTTCTCGAAAGGAAGGCTCAGAACCCGGGCCTTGGTTAGAGGGATTTTCAGGTTTTCATCGGCCAAGACAACCGAGGTTTCGGGTAATTTCTCCAGCTGCGGCTTCATCTTCCCCAGACCTTCTTGCGAAAGCAGGATCACGTAATCGGGCACATCGATAGCCGTGTAGTCGATCCGCTTGGGAGAGACAATGATCTCGGCCACGGAGTGGCCGGTCATGACCGTTATCGGGTAGTCGTCTTTCTGCGTCGCTTCAAGCCCCGAGAGCATGGCTCCCTGTGCGAAGATCGTGGCCGTCGATTTGATCTTCTGGCCGGCGGCGCCTGCAATGACAATGCCGGTCTGTCTTTGGAGCGCGTTCGGGAACCTGGCTGCCATAACGGCCGGTTCTTTCGGCTTCCGAACGGCCGTCTGGTAGAGTTGGTTATAACGCACGGTAAATTCGGGCCGCGGATTGTCCGCCACCTGGCCGAGAGTGAAGCCGGATTTCTCCAACAGGGAAAACAGCTCGTTTTTTCGGAGCTGGTTTCGCGGGGAGTAGTAGGCGGTGCAAAGCTCCCAGACATCCACCATGGCGAAACCCGGCTGTTCTACGGCTCGGGCGATGATTGCATCCAGGTCCTTGTCAAACATGGTGGCCCGGTACACCCACGAGGCGCCCGCGGCCGCAGCGGTGGCGCAAAGATCCAGGGGGGCTTCAACATTGCCCATGGGCGTGGTCGAGGTGAACGCGTTGGCCGGAGTCGTGACCGAATGCTGGCCGCCGGTCATGCCGTAGTTGAAGTTATTTGCGACGATGAGGGCAATGCCGATATTGCGGCGCGCCACGTTCAAGAGGTGGGTCCCGCCGATGCCGCAGCCGCCGTCGCCCTGGATGACGACGACCGTCAACTCGGGCCGCGCCAGTTTCAGGCCGCAGCCGTAGGTGATCGAACGCCCGTGAAGACCATGAAATGCGTTGGTGACGAAGTGCCGGTCCAGAAGCCCGATGCATCCGATATCCGTGACGATGACAACCTCCTGGGGATCCTTCTGAAGTCTGACGAGCGCCTTGTCCAAGGCCTTGGCGATGATGTGGTGCCCGCATCCCGGACAAAACGGCAAAGGCCCGACCTTGTCGGTCAGGTAGGACGAATAGCTCTGAGCGCTCATGCCAGGCCTGCTTTCGCAAGAATCGTATCCGGGGAGATGAGCGTTGTGTCCATCTGGTTCACGCCGACGATCTGGACCTGCCGGCGGGCCAAACGCTCGATCTCCAGGATGTACTGCCCCATGTTCATCTCCGGGACGATCACTTTTTTGATATTTCGGAGCGCGTCCCGTATCGCTTTTTCAGGAACCGGAAAGAGGGTCTGCAAGGTCAGCACAGAGACCTTCTTCCCGGTTTGACGGGCCTTCTCGGCCGCCACCCTGGCCGATCGGGATATGATGCCGTAGCTGAGGATGAGGATGTCGGCGCCCTCCTGGAAATCCTCCTTGTAAAGGGCGATATCGTCTGTTGCCGCGTCGATCTTCGCTTTGTAATGATCGATCATCTCCTGGATAACCGGAGGGGTGGCCGTGAGGTAAGCGTCCTTGTCATGCGTCGAGGTGGTGTAGCGGGCGATATTTGGTCCCCCGAAGTCCGAAATGGGCGGCACATCGGCCAGGTTCTCGAAATAGTGAGGCCGGTATTCGGTGACCCGGCCGACTCGGGCGCGATCCACCCTCGGAGGAAGCTCGATCTCGTTTAAATCAACCGACTCCCTGGTCACACCGATCTCTTTGTTTGTGAGCAGGAAAACCGGCGTGCGGTATTTCTCGGCGTAATTGAACGCCCGGTAGGTGAGCTCATACGCTTCGCCGACTGATGCCGGGCTCAGCGCGATCAGCGGCAGGCCGCCCGAGGTAACCCAACGGGTGAACTGGATGTCGCCTTCCGCGCCTTTTGTGGCGGAGCCGGTGGCCGGACCCTGGCGTTGCACATTGACGATCACCAGCGGGGTCTCTCCCATCACGGCCAAGCCGATGTTCTCGCTGTAGAGGCTGATGCCGGGCCCGCTAGTCGCCGTGAGAGCCTTTCTGCCGGCCATTGCCGCGCCAATGCAGAGTCCCATCGACGCGATTTCATCCTCGGCCTGTATGCCTATGCCGCCGTTTAGCGGCAGCCAGTCGAGCATGTAGTGCAGAATCGAAGACGAGGGGGTTATCGGATATCCGGCAAAGAAATTACAGCCAGCCTTTATCGCGCCTCGCGCAATCGCCTCATTGCCTTCCAAAAATTCTTTTCCCATGTGACTGCCGAGCCGCGGAAAGCGCGTTTAGACACGCTGCTGGATCACCTCGTTCCAGGCTTTCTGATTGTAGACGCAGCCGGGGTCGGGCGCCCGGAAGTCGCCGAAGTAGTTATAGGCTCTCGCTCGACAGCCCCCGCACTGGAAGCGGGACGTGCAGATCCGGCAGTGACCGGTCCTGTCCGACCGATCGGAAAGCGCCACAAACTCCGGGCTCCTGCGCCAAATGTCCATGAGGCTTTCCTGGCGCAAGTCGCCAACGACAAGAGGCATGAAGACGCAGGGTGTGACCTTTCCATCAGGCTGAATCGCGCAGTAACTCCGGCCGGCGCCGCATCCTCCAATGTATTGAGTGTAGATAGCAATGTCCTTGGATCGGCCGGCGCCGCCGTGTCCCACCATGACCGGATCTGTCACGGTCTGGTACTTTTCGAGACAGAGACGCCCGAACTGAGGCGCCGTGCACATGATCCCGATCCGGTCCGCCTTGAGGTAATCGTAAAGCTTCTCGAGAACCGTCTCGCGCTGGTCGGGTGTCAGGTCTTCAGTTGCGATGGCCCGGCCCCGGCCGGTCGGTATGAAATTGAAGGCGTTGAAGTTATGCGCCCCGAGGTCCTCTGCGAACTTCACCAGATCGCATACTTCGTCATGGTTCATCTGGGTTATAGTGGAGGCGACGGAAACACGGTAGTTACGGCCATTGGATTGGGCGACGGCGTTTTTGATGCCCTGGACCGTTCTGTTCCAGGCGCCCTCCCCCCGAAAGCGGTCGTGTTTGCCGGGATCGACGCTGTCCAGGCTGATCTCGATAATCTTGACTCCCGCTTCACGCAATCGGCCCACGTTCGTCTCTGTCAGCAGGGTCCCGTTGGTCGCCACGGTGACATGAAGGCCCCGTCTGGCGGCGTGCCGGCAGGTCTCCCAGAAGCACTTCGACATCAGCGGTTCTCCGCCGGCGAAAGCCAGCATGCTGACGTAGTTGTCGGCCATCTCATCGACCACCCGCAACTGCTCATCCTGGTTTAATTCATTGGGCAGTCTTCCCCGAGCATCCTGATAACAGTGACTGCAGCAAAGGTTGCAGGCTTGAGTGATATTCCAGACCACGATAACCGGGGCAACAAAACGTTGGGGCTTCTTCAGACCAAACTGAGCGATGGAGGCTGCTGTGTTGATCAACGTTCGCGCCGTCGGCGGGTGGCCGAACACCCTGTTTCGAAGGACCTGCCTGTCGGTCCCCGACATTCTCGCAAAAGCGTCGATAATTCGATGGGGGACGAAGTAGCGCAGCTTATCCGCCAGTGGAGCATTTTCTTTATAGTAAGTCTGGAAGACTCGCTCGAGGCCGCAACCGTTTTTTCCGTTCGACACTGTCAACGAACGCAGAAGCAGGCGTGTCAGCTGAGACCCCAGAATCTGTTCGTAGCGAGAGGGAGGAGAATTTTGATTCTTCTGATCCACGTCGATTGACCCCGTTTCGACTCCTGACCCAACAGTGACGTTCCGGCAGGGGCATTACGCGATCCCGCAATCCGCTCCGCCGGGTCCCTCCATTGCCCCGTCGGCTGCCTTTGTTATTAAAATCATCCGCCCAGACTTGTCAAGCAGGCGGACGGCGGTGGCCTCACAAATGCTTAGACAGAGACGTGATCGTCATGTTACATGTGATGCATGCTGAGAGAGTTCGCCCAGCTTTCACGTCGTCAATTCCTGGAAACATCTGTCGGTCTGGCCGCGGCTTCTTCGCTCCCGGCCTGGTATCTGGAGGAGGTCCTGGCACAGGCCAATGGCTCGCAGACGTTCGCCAAAGCTCCGAGCGACCAGCTTCGCGTCGCGCTGGTCGGGTGTGGAGGCATGGGAACCGCCGATGCCAAGAACGCCTCACGCCTGGCCAGGATCGTTGCCGTTTGTGATGTCGACGCCCGGCATCTGGAGCGCGCTCGGCAGACGTTCCCGGGCGCTGACGGGTATTCGGATTTCCGAAAAGTCATGGAACGCAAGGACATCGACGCCGTCATCTGCGCGACCGTCGATCACTGGCACACACTTGTCTCCATCGCAGCCCTGCGGTCCGGCAAGGACGTGTATTGTGAAAAGCCGCTTACGCTGACGATCGAAGAGGGGAAAAGGCTTGTTGAGGCCCAGAAGGAGACGGGACGAATCCTCCAGACCGGCACCCAGCAGCGCAGCAGCTCGCATTTTCGCCTCGCGGTGGACCTGATCAGGAATGGCCGGATCGGGAAGGTCCAGCGCGCCGAGGTCTGGCTGCCGGCCGGCTTGCGGGGAGGACCGTTCCCGGCGGGACCTGTCCCTGAGGGGTTTGATTTCGACTTCTGGCTGGGACAGACACCAAAAGTCGAATACGTGAAGGAGCGGACTCATTTCTCCTTCCGTTACTGGTGGGAGTACTCGGGCGGAACTATTACCGACTGGGGCGCCCACCACAACGACATCGTGCTCTGGGCCCTCGAGATGGACGATTCAGGCCCTGTGAGCGCGGAAGGAAGACCGCTCGTCGACATGATTCCCGGCGGATACACGGCCTCGAGCGAGTACGAAATCGCTTTCACCTATCCAAACGGCGTCGTCCACGAGTGCCGGAGCACGACCGCGAGGGAATGGAACGGGGCGGTTAAAGACCCCAACGGACAACTGCACGGCGTCAAGTTCATCGGTTCAGAGGGTTGGATCTGGGTGACTCGGGGCGAGATCAGGGCCAGCGAGCGGTCCCTGCTGACTGAAAGACTCCCCGACTCGGCCAAACGCGTTTACTTCAGCAATGACCACATGGACAACTTCCTGGAATGCGTGAAATCCCGAAAGCCGCCCGTTTGCCCGGCCAGTGTAGGACACCGATCCGCCACAGTTGCCCACCTGGGCGCGACCGCAGTTCGGCTGGGGCGAAAGCTCCAGTGGGATCCCGTCAAGGAAGACTACGTCAACGACGCCGAGGCGAGCAGCTGGGTCAGCCGCCCGATGCGAAAGCCCTACGACTACTCGATGATCTGAGCTCTGCGACGGCGTGGAGAAACGCGACCGGCCTCCAAGGCTGCACTCTATACAGATTTCGAAACCGCCTAACGGTAACCCGCAGCCAACCGCGGCGGAGGCTAGAACGCGTTACAGAGGCGCCAGGACCAGAACAAAAATGCCCCAAAACACGGTAGGGAGGTAACCCCTCAGTTTTTTATTCGGACTGTGGCAGCAACGAGGAGAGAGGCCGGAGCTTTACCGAGCCTCGAAGGCGATGGCGCAC
>JBHGBF010000198.1:0-21034 GCA_041946865.1 Acidobacteriota bacterium
GCCCCTCTCCACTCCGATAGGTGTTTCTCTCCTCGTTGCTGCCACACTCCGAACAAAAACTGAGGGGTTACACGCGGCGGACGCGGCTCCGAAAGCGCCACAGAGCCGCCCCTGCGAAGACTGACGGATTACGCGCGCAACGAGCGCCCTCTGATCTGATGACGGAGCGGATGGAACACCGAGGGGACTTCGCGGTTCTTGCTCACCTCGCGCTGACGCAAGTCAGGGAACGGATGTGCCGGAGGCTACTTGTCGGTCTTTGGCGGTATCGGGACTTCTTCGAGCCGCACGGAAATCCGGGCGGAAGCGCGGTGAAGCGTATACCGGAAGAATCGATAACAGGGCGCGCTTCCCCCATTCTGATACGGCTGGGTCGTGGCGGGCGCGCCGATGGTTCTGATCCCCGCCACGCGCCTGTCTTCCGACCGATGAAGGTGACCGTGGAGAACCAGACGGACGCGGTGCGCCAGGCATAACAACCGCAGCGCCTGCCGCTGGTGTTTAGGAATCTGGTGACCCGCCACCTCGAGTCTCGAGAACTGGTTCAGGTCTCGTTTCTTCGCGGTCTCCGGACCGGGGATATTGGGGCTGTGGTGAAGGGCGAGGATCTTTACCGGAATTTCCCGGTATCTCCACAGCAGCCGAGCCAGTCGTTCCAGCTGATAGTAGTCGACATCGCCGCGCGCATTGGTTGCCAGCGTCAGGTTGCCGAAGTTGTTTGAATTCAGCCCAAAGACGGCAAGGTCCGGAATGGGACGGATGATCCACGGAAACGTGTCAAAGTCGGCATTGTCAGCCGGAACCATGCGGCTCGAGGCGCAGGACAGACGAAGAGCCTCGATCGCCTTTTTCAGACCCTGTCTGGCGCGGGCGCCACCTCTGGGGAGTCGGGCCAGGCCAAGGCAACAAACGTCGTGATTGCCGGGAATCACGAGGACGCGCTCCGCAATCCCGGCCTCGGTGACTGCGCTTTGAAAGACGGCCCAGGCGGCCGGGTCACCCCGATCGGTAACGTCGCCCGTGACCAGTATCAGGTCCGATTCTACGATTCGGGGACTTCCGAGAATCGCTCGAAACGCGGCATTCATGCCTCTCAGAGGTCCAAAAAGCTTTGGTTCGGAGCGGCGGTCAGAATCGCGTGCTGTGAGGTGCAGATCAGAAAGGTGGGCAATCCGATAGGTGAGCTTCTCGTCTGATCCAGCCATCCGCTCCATGATGGCCATTGCGTCGGCCCTGTCAAGAGCTTCTTTCAGGGGCAGGCAACCGTTCAGAGTCGCCTAAGGCACCGGGCGATCACTCGGTCTTATGTGCGTTTTCGGCTTTCTTCTTGATGTCCTTGGACACCTGTTCGATGGACTTCAGTTCGGTCAGCACGTTATCGCCACGCAATTCTTCCAGATCGACGGTATGTGTGGGGGCCAGGAACAGATCCTTGAGGCGTCCCTCGGCTTTCCCCACTTGTTTGCGCAGAAAGCTCAGCTCATTGGCGAAGAAATCCGCCCCTGAAGATGAGAGAGGATGCTGGTCATTCTTGGGTTGCAAGTCGACCATGACACTTGCCACCATGTCATACAGGTCTCCGGCCTGATCTCCGACATCCTCTGCCAGTTCGCGCATCCGCGCCCTGGTCGAGGCGCGTTCGGTCGATGCCCCCTGGACGGCATCCTGACGGACTGCCTCCAGTTCCTCGACCGTCGATTTCATCGCTCTGAGTTTTCGTTCCAGCTCGTCTATGTACTGTTCCACTTGCACGTTCACGAACTGTTCGGCCATCGGATCGACAGGCTGCCTCGCACGTTCTTCCGATTCAATGCCGCTCAGGAACGTCGGAGGTTCGCCGTGAAGCTCAAGGTAGCGTGACAGGAAAAAGTCGCGCAGCAGGATGCTTCCGGTGCGGGACGCGTTATTGCGGTCAGCGGGGGCCGCTTTGACTACTGCCAGAGAAGCAAGGCCAAAATACAGCAGGCCAACAGCCAGCGATAGACGACAAACGGCAGATAGGTGCGGCTTTGCAAAAAGCGCAGGAAATACTTGACACATAAGAATCCGCTGAGGAATGACACTATTATACCAAGGACGAATGGGGTCGCGGAAAACCCCGTGTCGCCGGCATGACGCCAGACATCGTAGGCGCCTTTGCAGGCAGCGAGGACGATCACCGGGGTGCCGAGGAGGAAGGAGAAGCGCGCTGAATCGGCCCGTCTTAGTCCGAGGAACAGAGCCGCGGTGATGGTGATCCCCGAACGGCTGACGCCCGGCACGAGAGCCAGCATCTGCGCCGCTCCTACGACAAGGCCGTCGATCAGGGTGAGGTTGGAAATTGAACGAAGGTGCCGCCCGCGGCGGTCGGCAAGCCAAAGGATGAGGCCAAAGCAGGTCAGGGTGAAGACCGTAACCAGTGGGCTTCTCATGTAGTACTCGATCTCGTCCCCGGCAAGCGCGGCAATAGCCGCGGCAGGCAGCGTGCCGATCAGGATGGCGAGCGCCACGGTCCCCGACGCCTCGGTCGCTTCGGACGACGTCCGCCGGCCCATCTTCACGTTGAACCAGTTCCAAAGGCCACGGCTCAAGTCGAGAAGGTCCTGGCGGAAGTAGACAACCACGGCCAGGAGCGTGCCGGCGTGCAGTGCCACGTCAAAGGTGAGCCCCATTGCGGGCCAACCGAGCAGCCACGGAACGAGGATAAGATGCGCGGAGCTGCTGATGGGAAGGAACTCGGTCAGGCCCTGAAGAACGCCCAGCACGATCGACTGCCACAACGTGTTATCAAGCATAAAGAAGCATCGTCCCTTGAGGCGAAGCCATAGTCAAGCGACTCCGCCGTTTTTGCCGTTTTCGCCTGTGTCATAACCTCGGTGCTATACTGGCCCGGTCTCGAGAGCAAGTTCAGGCTCTCGTACCCCGATAAGATGATCGAGCGCGAAACTGTACTCATTCTTGACTTTGGGTCTCAATACACCCAGCTGATCGCCCGCCGGGTGAGAGAGGCCGGCGTGTACTGCGAGATCCTCCCTTTTAACACCTCCTGGCCGGAGATTGAGGCCAGGAATCCCAAAGGCCTCATTCTCTCGGGAGGACCTCAGTCCGTCTTCGCCCTCGATTCCCCGCACCCCGACCCGGCCGTCTACGACTTCAAAGGCCCGGTACTCGGTATTTGCTACGGGATGCAGCTGTTGGCGCTGCGCCTGGGTGGGCGCGTCGAACCGGCCGTACGCCGGGAATACGGGAAGGCGGAGCTGAACCGGACTCAACCGGCTTGCCTGTTCGAGGGCCTGCCCGACAGGATGCAGGTGTGGATGAGCCACGGCGATCACATCGAGTCCGTCCCGGACGGTTTCAGTATCGTGGCGCAAACCAGCAATGCCATTGCGGCCATGGAGGACCGGAGCCGGGGCCGTTTCGGTCTTCAGTTTCATCCCGAGGTGGTCCATACCCCTCTGGGGATGGAGGTCCTGAAAAACTTTCTGTTCAAAGTGTGCGGCTGCTCCGGCGACTGGAATGTGAGCTCTTTCATCGAGCAGGCGGTGGCCCAAGTCCGGGCGCGTATCGGCGAGCAGCGCGCCTTGTGCGCGCTCTCCGGCGGGGTTGACTCCTCCGTTGCCGCCCTGCTGGTCCACCGCGCGATCGGAGACCGGCTCAGCTGTGTTTTCATCGACAACGGCGTGCTCCGCAAGAACGAGTTTGAGGAAGTGCTCGAGATGTTCCGTGAGCACCTGCACCTGAATGTTGTCGGCGTGGACGCGAGCGTGCGTTTCCTGGCGCGGCTGAGCGGAGTTTCCGAGCCGGAACGTAAACGAAAGATCATCGGCGAGGAATTCATACGGGTCTTCGAGGAAGAGGCCGCCAAACTGGGAGAGGTCAAGTTCCTGGTTCAGGGCACCCTTTATCCCGACGTCATTGAATCGGTTTCGGTCAAAGGGCCATCGGCCGTCATCAAGAGCCATCACAACGTCGGGGGGCTGCCTGAGAAGATGCACCTTCTGCTGGTTGAGCCGTTGCGCGAGCTGTTCAAAGACGAGGTCCGCGCGGTCGGCCGCCAACTCGGCCTTCCGGAGACTTTCGTTCGGCGCCATCCTTTCCCCGGCCCTGGCCTGGCCGTTCGCATTCTGGGAGAAGTCGAGCCGGAAAGCCTGGCATTGTTGAGGGAAGCCGATAAGATAGTCGAGACCGAAATCCGCAAGGCGGGTTTATATGACAAGCTTTGGCAGGCCTTCGCGGTTCTGCTCCCGGTCAAGAGTGTTGGAGTCATGGGGGATGGGCGCACGTACGAAAACGTCGTGGCCCTGCGCGCGGTCCACAGCATGGACGGGATGACAGCGGACTGGGCCCCCCTGCCTCCTGAAGTCCTCGGCGCGATATCCAGCCGGATCGTTAACGAAGTTCGAGGAGTCAACCGCGTCGTTTACGATATCAGCTCCAAGCCTCCGAGCACGATTGAGTGGGAGTGATGAGCGATTTTGTCCACCTCCACCTGCACAGTCATTTCAGCCTGCTCGACGGGGCCAACAAGATCGAGCCGGTCATTGAGAAGGCCGCCGCCTGCGGCATGCCCGCGCTGGCATTGACGGATCACGGCAACCTCTTCGGCGCGGTTCAATTTCATGACACCGCCGCCAAGCACGGGATCAAGCCGATCATCGGCTGCGAGGTTTACGTAGCCCGAGAAGGGCGCAAATCCCGGGGCAGCGGACGCTTCGACCAGAGCAACCACCTGGTGCTGCTGGCAACGGACCAGGCCGGCTACCGCAACCTCAGCAAGCTCGTCTCCCTCGGTTACCTGGAAGGCTTCTACTATCGTCCCCGAGTCGACAAGGAGTTGCTGCAGCAGTACTCGGCGGGCCTGGTCGCGTTGTCCGCCTGTCTGAAGGGCGCCGTCGCCTCCGGCATCACCGCCGACAAGTACGACGAGGCCCGGACTGAAGCAGGAGAGCTAGAGGAGATTTTCGGTCCGGGAAACTTCTTCCTGGAAATCCAGGACCACGGAATCGAGGACCAGAAGAAGGCCAACGAGGGGCTCATCAAGCTGTCGCGGGAGCTGGGGATTCCGTTGGTGGCGACCAACGACTGCCACTATCTCGAGCGGGAAGATGCCACCGCGCACGACGTCCTGCTGTGCATCCAGACGGGCAAGACTGTCGAGGACTCCAATCGCCTTGCCTATAAAACGGATCAGTTCTACTTCAAGACAGCCGACGAGATGCGGCAGGTCTTTCCGGACCATCCCGAGGCCGTGCGGCGGACCCTGGAGATTGCGGAGCGTTGCCAGTTCAAGATCGAGACCGCGGGAAGCATCTTCCCGAATTTCGAAGTGCCGCCCGGTTACACTCTCGGTTCCTATTTCGAGCAAGTGGTGCGGGAAGGTTTCGAGGCGCGACGACCGCATCTGGAGCAGCTGGAGAAGCTCGGCCGGCTGCGCCATCCGCTCAGCGAGTACCTGGCTCGGCTGGACAGCGAAATCGAGATGATCAAGACCATGCAGTTCCCCGGCTACTTCTTGATTGTCTGGGATTTCATCCGCTACGCCAAGGAATCGGGCATCCCGGTCGGACCGGGCCGCGGCTCCGCCGCCGGCAGCCTCGTCTCCTACGCCATGCGGATCACCGACGTCGATCCGCTGCAATACGACCTTTTGTTCGAGCGCTTCCTCAATCCTGAGCGTGTCAATCCGCCTGACATTGACATCGACTTCTGTACGAATCGCCGCAGCGAGGTCCTTGAGTACGTGACCAAGAAATACGGCCGCGCGAATGTCAGCCAGATCATCACTTTCGGGACGATGGCGGCCAAGGGGGTGATCCGGGACGTTGGCCGCGGCCTGAACATCGCTTACTCGGAGGTCGACAAGATCGCCCGACTGGTTCCCCAGGAACTCGGGACCACGCTGGAGAAGTCGCTCGAGACGGTCAAGGAACTGCGGGAGTTGACCGAGAGCGATGAACGGTACAAGAAGCTGGTCAGCATTGCGAAGCGCCTGGAAGGGCTGGCACGGCACGCTTCGACCCATGCCGCCGGCGTCGTCATCGCGCCGCAGCCGCTCATCGAGCTGATCCCCCTGTTCAAGACCAACAAGGATGAAATCACGACCCAGTTCACGATGACGGACCTCGAGCGCCTGGGTCTGCTCAAGATGGACTTTCTGGCGCTCACGACCCTCACCGTCATCCACCAGACACTCGAGCAGATCAAGCGCCAGTACGGCACCGATGTCGACCCCTCCCGCTTCGAACTGGACGACAAGCTGACGCTGCAACTCTTTTGCGAGGGCCGGACCAGCGGCATATTCCAGTTTGAATCCTCGGGGATGCGCGACATCCTGCGCCGGCTGCAGCCTACCAGGTTCGAGGACCTGATCGCCCTGAACGCACTCTATCGTCCCGGGCCGATCAAGGGCGGCATGATCGACGATTTCATTGCCAGGAGACACGGCAAAGTCAAGATCGAGTACGAGGTACCCGCGCTGGAGGAAATCCTCAAAGAGACATACGGGGTCATCGTGTACCAGGAGCAGGTGATGCAGATAGCGAGCAAACTCGGCGGCTTCACCCTCGGAGAAGCCGATTTGCTGCGTCGCGCCATGGGCAAGAAGAAGGCGAGCGTGATGGTCTCGCAGCGCAACAAGTTCCTGGCGGGGTGCGCCACCCGGGGCTACAGCGCCGCCAAAGCCTGCCGCATCTTCGACCTGATGGAGCAGTTCGCCGGCTACGGGTTCAACAAAAGCCATTCCACGGCTTATGCCCTGCTCGCCTATCAGACGGGGTATCTCAAGGCTCATTATCCGGTCGAATTCATGGCGGCGATGCTGACCAACGAAATGTCGAATACCGCCAAGATGGTCAAGTACCTTGGCGAGTGCAAGGAGATGGGGATCAGGGTTCTGCCTCCGGATATCAACACGTGCGACGTCTATTTTCAGGCGAAAGGCAAGGAGATTCAGTTCGGCCTGGCGGCCATCCACAACGTCGGGGAGAACGCCATCCGGGCCATCATGGCCGCCCGCAAAGAGGTTGGGGAGTTCCAGGATTTCCATCAGTTCTGCGAAAAGGTGGATCAGCGGACCGTCAACAAGCGCGTTCTCGAAGCTCTGATCAAGGCCGGCGCCTTTGACGGCCTCGGGTATCACCGGAAGTCTCTGCTCGAATCGCTGGACAAGGTGCTCGAGCAGGCGCAGAAGACCCAGAAGGACCGGGCCAGCGGCCAGAAGGGACTCTTCGCCTTGGTGCAGCCGGCCCATCAACAGCCGGCGGCCAAGGGTTCGGATATTCGCGACAGCGGGGAATGGCCCGAACGGGTGAAATGGGCGTACGAGAAGGAGACAGTGGGCTATTACCTGAGCGGGCATCCTCTGCAGGACTACGAAGCGGAGCTGAAGCGCTTCACTTCACTGTCGATTTCGGACCTGGGTGAAGAGTGTTCCGGCCAGGAGGTGACACTGGCAGGAGTGATCACCGCGTTGCGCAAACTGCGCAACCGCAAAGGCGAGTCAATGGCCACCTTCGTCCTGGAGGACCTGGCCGGGACCGTCGAGGTGGTGGTTTTTCCCTCCATCTATCAGAAGGCACGGGAACTGCTGGAGTCGGACGCTCCGCTTTTGGTGAGCGGACGCTGTGACACGGATTCGAACGGGGAATCCCGCATCCTGGCTTCCGCCATGCGCAGCTTCGATTCTGTCTGGAACGAGCTGGTGTCGAAGGCTTGTATCACGATCCCCGCTTCGCGCTTGACCCCGGACACCATCGAGGCGTTAGATTCCGTGCTCAAAAGCCATCCCGGCCAGTGCACCGTCGAATTCGAGCTGCTCCAGCCGGAATGCTCGGTCCGGCTCATCCCCAATCATGACGTGCGAGTCAATCCTTGTCCGTCGTTCGTGCGCTCGCTTGAAAACCTCTTTGGCGAAAAGTCAGTAACTCTGTATACTTAGGTTTCATAGGTAGGAGGCGTTCCCGGTTCGGTTCTGTTTTGCAGCCACGAACCAACACGGACGAACACGAATAAGACGTCTTGTTCGTCCGTGTTGGTTCGTGGCTACAAAGAAGAACACGGAACCGGAATCCGATTATTGATGCAAGACCCTGAGCCTGATTATTACGGCATTGAGGAGCAGGCCCCCGTACCTCAGGACGCGTGGGCGCGCGTCCAGCTTTCGCGTCACGAGAAGCGCCCCTACTCGTTGGACTACATTCAACGGATGTTTACGTCCTTTCACGAGCTCCACGGCGACCGGAAGTTTGCCGACGACCCGGCCGTAGTCGGCGGATTCGCCCTCCTGGACGGCCTGCCGGTCATGGTGATCGGACAGCAGAAGGGACGCAGCACCCGCGAGAGGCTTTACCGCAACTACGGCATGCCGAAGCCGGAAGGCTACCGCAAGGCGTTGCGTCTGATGACGCTGGCCGAGAAGTTCCAACGCCCGGTCCTGACCCTCATTGATACGCCGGGCGCCTACCCCGGCATCGGCGCCGAGGAAAGGGGACAAGCCGAAGCGATCGCCACCAATCTGCGAGCCATGGCGAGGCTTCGCGTCCCGATCGTCACCAGTGTGCTGGGAGAAGGCGGCAGCGGGGGCGCCTTGGCCATCGGCATGGGCGACCGCGTGCTCATGCTCGAAAACGCCATCTACTCGGTCATTTCCCCCGAAAGCTGCTCGGCGATTCTTTGGAAAGACCAGGAACACGCGAAAGAGGCGGCCGAAATGCTCCACCTGACCGCGCCTGACCTGCTGCGCTTCCGGGTCATTGACACGATCGTTTCCGAACCGCCCGGCGGGGCTCACCAGGACTGGGACCAGGCGGCAGCCAATCTGAAGAAAGCGATCCTGGCAAGCCTGGATACCGTCTGCAACCTCGACGATGAGGAGCGTTGCCAGCTCCGTTTCGAGAAATTCCGTCGAATGGGTGACTTCATTGACGGTTAGGCAGTGACTGATCGCCTCTCGTCCTCTCCGGAACCGCGTTTTCTGGCCGACGTCATGCTCGGCACGCTCGCCAAATGGCTCCGGATTCTCGGCTACGACACCGTCTACGACAACCGTATCGACGATGACGAGATCGTCGAACAATGCGTCCGGGAAGCTCGCATCGTCCTGACACGCGATGCCCGCCTGACTCAGCGACGGTTGCTGCGCGGCGCGCTGCTCATCGAGAGTACGGAGCTCGGGGCGCAAATCCGCCAGGTGCTCGCTTACCTGGGACGCGACGTCGACCCGAACCGGCTCCTGAGCCGATGCGTCGAATGCAATAGCGTGCTCGAACCCGTTCCGGCTGAGAAGATTCAGCCCCTCGTCCCAGAGTACGTGTTTCGAACCCAGCGGGACTTCAAGCAGTGTCCGTCGTGTCACCGTGTCTACTGGGGCGGGACGCACCGGGGCGCGATCCAGAGGCGGCTGACCAAGCTGCTGGCAGGTGGTTGAGCCACCGCCCGACCCGCAACCACACCGCAATCACACTGCGTTTTGTCGACCTCGCCCCGTCTGCTTGTCAGTCGGTCAGCTTTCAGCGTGTCAGTCTCTCGCCGCTTCTCTCGGCATCGGACTTTCGCCCCCCTATAATGAGGCCAGGCATCCTTTGTAATCCTTTAAGGAGTAAAGATGACATCAGTAAAGAGGACAGTTGTACCTTTGTCTGTTTTTTTCGTGTGCTTGCTTCTGGGGAGCCCGGCGCTTGCGCAACAGATCCCGGTTTCGGTTCATCAGGCGAAGATGTCCATACCGTTTGGGGAAGCAAATGGCGTCCTCGTTCAGCTTGCCGACTATCTCGTCTTTGTCGACGAGGAGCAGCGCGAGAGCTCGTTTGCAGTCAGGCGATCCGATATCCGGAATCTGAGCGCGCAGGACGAGACCGTAAACGTGGAGTTAAACCAGCCTGTCAGCGGCCGAAGTGGCCAGATGGATCGACTCGCGTTCCGGCTGGAAGACCGGGCCGATGTGGCCGCTTTGACCGCCTGGGGAAGTCGCGACACGACGGTACAGCAGTCGGCAAGCAATACCCAGCCGGCTACAAGCACGAGCGCTTCCAGCGGAATTCTGGGGACCTACCAGGTTAAACACAACCACAGGTTTGGCGACTGCCGGGGCAATCTGATCATCAAGAACGACGGCATCGCCTACGAATCGATCAATCAGATTGACCACTCGCGCCAATGGGCCTTTCGGGATATCCAGGAGCTGCACCACGACAATCCTTACAAGCTGAGCATCGACCCGTTTGCCGGAAACAGTTACGATTTTGACTTCCTGGGCAAAGGCATGGACAACAATGTCTTTCAGGCCGTGGCCCAAAAAGTGACGTCCGCCCGGGTAGCAGAATAGGCGCGCCTCCGGGCCACCCGCGCGCGAGCGCCGCTTCGAGAGCAAGCAGAGCGTCCATTTCTTGCTGTAATGCCTCAGTCTTGTTTGTAGTGCCGCCTTCAGGCGACCAACACTGTTGACTTAAGGGTTTTTACCCGCGGAGGGGCGCCTGCTTTTTGTCCCGGACTAAGCGGTTAGGAGTTCCCCCGGCTCTGCCGGGGAGGCCGTCAAGGTCTGACGATTCCGGAAGGCCGTTTCTCAGATCCGTAGGACCGGCACGTCAATAGAAACCCAGAGCAGGAGCACCGAGGTCCGTAGGACCGACACGTGGCCCGGCACGGTTGCAACACGTGTCGGTCCCATGGACCTTGGCCCGCGAGGCTGGGCCGGTTTCTATAAACGTGTCGGTCCTAACGGACCTCAGACCGCCAAGCTAACCGGGTTTTGCGGGGGCCACCTTTAGGTGGCCCCCCTGGACTTTGGCGAAAATAAACAGATGTGTGAACGTTTTTTACGCCGAAGGCAGATTATCGCGAGCATTAGTGTAATCGGGTTTCAGCGCCAAAGCCCGCTCGAAATGCTGGATCGCCCGGGTCGTCTGCCCCAGCTCGACATAGAGCAGCCCGAGGTTGTTGTGAGCTTCGGGGACATTGGGATCAATCTGAAGCGCCCGTTCCAGGGTCATGACCGCCTGCTGGGACTGCTTCTGCAGCATCTGCGCCAGGCCCAGGTTGACCAGGGCGGCCACGTCCGCCGGGCGCCTGCGGGTGATCTCCTGCAAAAGCGTCGCTGCTTTATCAAACTGCCTCTTGCTCAGGTATAAAGTGGCAAGGTTGTTGAGCGCCGCCTGGTTCTCCGGATCCAGTTTCCGGACGAGTTCAAGCTCGGCTATAGCCTGATCGGCCCTGCCCAGCTGGCTCAGGGCCATCGCCAGATAGAAGTGCGCTCCCGGGTCTTCGGGCCGCAGCCGCACAGTGGCCCTCAGGTGGGGCACGGCCGCCTCAGGGCGTTTCAATTCCAGGTAATTGACGGCCTGAACCGAGTGGGCAAAAAACACGTTCGGGTCTGCCGACAGAACCTGGTTCAAGAGATTGACCGATTCCTGCAGGCGGCCTTCCTGCGAAGCCCGCTGCGCGTCCGAAATCATGTCGAAAAGCCTGATCTTATCCTTGGTATCAGCCAGACGCTGGTTAGGGCCGATCTCAGGCAGTGGAGGATTCCCGCCAGCCAAATAACCCAGCGAACGCAGCCTGAGGATCGTCTGCTGGTCAAGGCGTGTCTGACGTGCGGAGCGTGCCGGCCGGTCCATCGCCTGGGCGGCTATCCGTTGCTTGATCTGACGCAGCTGATCCGCCCGCGAGCGGTTATTTGCCCATAAATTGACTGTCTCCCCCGGATCCTTCTTCAGGTCATAGAGCTCCGGGCGGGGAGCGTCGATCAGCTTCTCGCCCTTGGCCCGATAGGAGTCCAAACCGCTCCAGCCGTAGTTCAGGAACGGCAGCTGAGTCTCGCTGTACGCCGCCAGCTCCGGAAGCTCTCCTCCGCTTACGGCAGGAGCCAGGCTGATCCCCTGTGCACCCGGAAGCTGCGGGCGATCCAGGAGATCGAGGACGGTCGGGGCAATATCGATCAGCCTCACCTGATCGGCTATCCGGCGCCCGTACTGCGTCTGTCCAGGGAGTTTCAGAATCAGAGGGACGTGAAGCGTCGCATCGTAAAGAAACATGCCGTGGGTCAGCTCACCGTGCTCGCCCAGTCCCTCACCATGGTCGGCCGTCAGGATGACCAGCGAATTTGTCCAGAGTCTCTGTTCCTGCAGAAAGCCGACGAACTCTCCCAGTTCGGCGTCGACATACGCCACTTCCGCGTCGTAAGGCAGGCGGCCGGGCGCCTGACACTCGGCCGGAGCGGCATAAGGCGCATGCGGGTCAAACAGATGGATAAATGCAAAGAATGGCCCTCCGGCCACCTGGCCTATCCACTGCCGGGCCTCCGACAGGACCTCTTCCGCCGGTCTCTCGCTGATTTCCAGCTGGGCGGTTTCCAAGGTATCGCTCTCGAAGTTGTCGTAGTAGTAGTCGAAACCGCGATCCAGCCCAAAGCGGGAGTCGAGCACAAAGGCGCCGACGAAGGCCCCCGTCCGGTAACCGCTAGAGCCGAGGACCTGGGCCAGCGTCGCCTGCTTCTCTGACAAGACGAACCCTGTGTTGTCGCGAATTCCATGAGATACCGGCAGCGCGCCGGTTAACAGAGACGCATGCGCGGGAAGCGTCAGCGGGACCGGGCTGATAGCCTGTTCGAAAAGAATGCTCTGGCCGGCAAGACGATCGATATTCGGCGTGTGCAGTTTGGCATAGCCGTAAGCTGACAAGTGGTCCGCCCGCAGCGTATCAATGGAAATCAGGATCACGTTCGGGGTATTGTTGATCGGATCTCCGGAAGAAGGGGCACTTCGGGCACAGTTGGCCAAAAGAGCCAGCGCGGCCAGACTGACCAGGGACCAGGCTCGGCTATGCATCCGCTGATTGTATCGCGAACCGGGCGCCGTGTAAGGGTGACAAGGTGACAAGGTGACCCCTGATCCTTCGATAACAAATCACGCAGAAGGCGACGAGAACCCGTGCACGCGCTGGAAAGGCCGATGGTAGGAGGATCCCGAGGGGGAACGGGCAGTGACGGGGCAAAAGCCGGAGATCCTGGGTCACCCGGTCACCTTGTCACCCTGTCACCGCCTTTATTCGCGGATGCTATAATCGCCTGCTATGCTGTCGTGCCTGATTCTGGGACTCGTTTTGCTACAGTCCGGAACCACTCCTGGGCGGCTTAAGGAAGCCTCCGCAGCTCTTGCCGCCAACGACGTTCAGAAGGCCGAAGCGATACTGCAGCGGACCATCAAGGCGGATCCGAGAAGCGCTGAAGCCTATCACCTGCTGGGCGCCATTCAATTGACCCAGCGCCGCTTCTCTGAAGCTGAAAGCAGCCTGCAGAAGGCGTTGCAGATTGATCCGAAACTCATTGCCGCTCACGCGGCCATGGCAGATTTGAGAATCGACCAGAATCGAATGGACGAAGCGACTGCCATCCTGAAGAAGGCCTTGCCGCTTGCCCCCCAGGATGCCCGGCTGCTGATGCGGCTCGGGACGGTCGAGGCCCAGGCCGGACGGATCGATGAAAGCCTAAAGTACCTGGAGGCTGTTCGCGAGGCCGACGCCACACCGGGATATTGGGAGATCCTCGGCCGGGCCTACGTCTCGGGGGGCAAGTTCGACCGGGCTGAACAGGCTTACCTCAGGCGACTCAGGCTCGAACCCGGTTCGATAGCGACTCTGAGGGTGCTCTCCGGAGTCGCGCTGAAGCTGGGAAACAACCAGAAGGCGTGGGAGTATATCGCGCAAGCCCGGAGGGCCGCGCCTAATCTGCCGGAGGTCCTTTACGATTTTGCCCAGGTGAGCCTGGTCAACAACCTGGTGGCTGAAGCCATTCGCGCCTTTCGCCTGTTGCTGATCATGGATCCCGACAACCCGAGCTACCTCTTCGGCCTGGGGAATGCGCTCCTGGAGAACGTCAATTATGCGGAAGCGGAAACCCATTTTGTCCGTTATGTGGAATTGCGGCCCCAGGATCCGATGGGGCACTTGATGCTTGGATTCTCGCTGTTTGTGAAGAGACAATATGCGGCGGCCAGAAGCCATCTGGAGACAGCGCTTCAGCTCGATCCGGACTTTACGGAGGCTTACTACCAACTGGGCGCCATTGCCGCCGCTCTAAATGAAGATGACAAGGCCAGCCAGCTTTTTCAGGAGACCCTGCGCCGTAACCCCAAACACGGGCTGGCGCATTTCGGAATCGGGAAGATCTACTTTGGGCAGAAGAAGTACCCAGAAGCGCTGGCGGCAATGCAGAAAGCGGCCGAAAGCATTCCCGCGGACCCTGCGCTGCATTTTCATATGAGCCGCGTCTATGCCTTTTTGAATGATAAAGAGAAGGCGAAGGCCGAGATCGAGCTTTATACCAAGCTGACAGCTGAAAAAGAAAAACGGGAGGTCGAGAGTCGGAGGATAGTCTATGACACGGCCGCCCCGCGATAGGAGATCACCGGCCCGCTCGGCGATCCTTACGCTGTTCGCCGGCTCTCTCTGCCTCACTTTCGCCGACATATCTCCCGAAACCGTTCCCCAGTTTACGGATCAAGCCGCGAAAGCCGGCATCAATTTTCGCCACATCAACGGCCCAGCCGATCGCAAGGACCTGATTTTCGAAGCTAAAGGCGGCGGCCTGGGGTTCTTCGATTACAACAACGACGGCTGGATGGATCTGTTGCTGGTCCAGGGGTCCACTGTCGAGGCCCACATGCAGGGTAAGGACCCTCACTGCGTGCTTTACCGGAACAAGCGAGACGGAACGTTCGAGGATGTCACCGAGAAGGCCGGCTTGACTCGTACCGGCTGGGGCATGGGGGTCTCTTTTGGGGACTACGACAACGACGGTTTCGCCGACATCTATCTGACGTTTCTCGGGCCCAACGTCCTCTACCGCAACAACGGCAACGGGACTTTCACCGATGTGACGGAGAAGGCCGGAGTCGGTGACCCGCGCTGGTCCTCGTCCGCCGGTTTCGGCGATTATGATCGCGACGGCGACCTCGACCTTTACGTCTGCAACTACATCACGATCGACTGGAACAACCTCCCCAAGCCCGGGCCCGGCATGTTCTGCACCTACCTGGGACGCCCGGTCATGTGCGGCCCACGAGGCTTAAAGGGCGCCCGCGACACCCTGTATCGCAATAACGGCGACGGGACATTTACAGACGTCAGTGAAAGCAGCGGCGCTTTCGACCGCGATAATCTCTACGGTCTGGGCATGGTCTGGGCCGATCTGGAGAATGACCAGGACCTGGACATTTTCGTTGCCAACGATGACGGCCCGAATCTCCTCTTCGTCAACGACGGCAAGGGGAAGTTCGAGGAACAAGGAATTCTGAGCGGGCTGGCAGTCAGCGTCGACGGCCGCAACCAGGGGTGCATGGGGATCGACGCCGCCGACTACGACAACGACGGTTTGCTCGATGCCTTCGTCACCAACTTCGCCAATGACTACAGCACGCTCTACCACAATGACGGGAACCTGTTTTTCAGCGATATCACAGGCGAAACGGAGCTTTACACAGCCGAGTGGCTGCTGGTCGGCTGGGGTGCCCGGTTTACCGATTTCAATCATGACGGCTGGAAAGACATTTTTCACGCGAACGGTCACGTCACCCCCTTCCTGATCACAGAGAAACTGGAGGAGCAGTACTTCCAACCGCCAAGCCTCTACCTCAATGACCGGGGGACTTTCCGTGATGTCCGCAAATTCGCAGGCCCCGACATGCAGGTGGGGCGGTGCGGCCGGGGAGCGGCGTTCGCCGATTACGACAATGATGGAGACACGGACGTGGCGATCGCGAATCTCAACGATGCACCTCAACTGCTCAGAAACGACCGCCGCGATCGCAACCACTGGATCATGCTGCGGACGGTTGGACACACCAGCAACCGTGACGGGATCGGCGCCCGTATCACCGTCACAACCGGCGAGTTGAAGCAGATCTGGGAGATCAAGCGCACCGTCTCGATCTACTCGGCGAGCGATCCGAGGGCGGATATCGGGCTGGGAGAAGCCACCAAAGCTGATCTCATCAGAGTCCAGTGGCCGAGCGGAAAGGTACAGGAATTCCGGGATGTGGCGGGCGACGCCCACTACGTCGTCGACGAGGAAAAGGGCTTGAGCAAGGGGTATTAGCCCGGGATTCCTCGAGCTTGTCCTAATTCCGCCTTCAGGCGGGCCTTTGGGAGCGTGCTTGCAGGCGATGACTGGCTGCAAAAGCCGCCTGAAGGCGAAACTACGAACGGTTTCGAGTCCCCGTAGGCCTTCCTGGTGAGAGTCCGGCCTGGCCCGGCCAAGGCGCGCGGCTACCCCAACACTTCGAAATTGACCGTCTGTTTGGTCGAAGTCTGCGCGATCTGATCGGTCACGGCGATCGTCAGGCTGTAGCGACCCGGCTCCAGCGGCTGGGTGTTCATCATTGATCCTGCATAGAAGCGATCGGCGTACGGGTGCACGATTCTTGACAGCTCTCCGAACGGAGTCGGAACTTCCTTCCCGTCCTTCAGGATCTGCAGCTTGACCGAGAGTGACGGCTGGAGGGTTTGCTGATCGGCAGTCACGTTGTAGAGCTCGAAGTAAAAGCCGAGCGGTTTACCCCGCCTGAAGCGGTTCTGCGCGCTTGGGTAAACCTTGACCGCGCTCAGGATAAAGGGATCGTTAATGAACTCTCCGGATTTTGCCGGTTGCACCTGATCGGCCAGAATAATGGGACTCAGCTCAATCTGGGTGCTCTTGTTGCCCGGGACAATGATTCCTCGCTCCAGGGTCCCGATCTTCCCGCCATTCACGTCTTTGACGATCGCGATCAGCTTGTAGCGGCCGGGTTCCAATGGGATGTTGCGCTGAAAGACCGAGTTGCCGGGACCAGCGTGCGCGCCTTGGCCAAGCGTCAGGTGGACGACGTCGTCAAAGGAGTAGATCTTCTGCCTGGTCATATTCTCGACCCGGCCGTAAACGTTCAGTGTCGCCTGCTGGACGTTCCCCGATCCCGACTGCTTGAAGGTGAATTCGTGAGTATTGAAATAGAAAGTCACGGGTACGAGGTAGCTGGTCGGCGTGACACGGATGAGATCATGCCGGACGGAGAAGGGCAACTGATTGTAATAAAGGTTGATGTCGACGATGGTCTCCAGGTCCTTGAACTTGATCGTCGGCGGCGCCTGCAGCTTGGCGTAACGGCTCAAGCGGGCGAACAGATCGTCCTTCTGGCTAAAGAGCTTGAGCGGGTTACCGCGGCGTCGCGAAGCTTCGTTGGCCATGGTCCTGGTTCCGATCCGCTCGCCTTTGTCATACACGCCGCCCAGGCGCTCGGACTCGGTCAGACCCATGCCCGGCACCCACAGCAACGCGTCTTTGTCCATCTCGTCGCGGGCCAGCGTATAGTGCCCGGTCATCGTCTTGTCGACAAACTCGATTTCGATTCCGTCGCCGATGCCGTCAATATGGCGGTAGTACCAGAGCTGCCAGGCATAGGTGGTGGTGTTCCCACCGCCTTCCGACCCAGGGCGATAGTAGATCTCGCCCTGACCGTGGTCCTCGATCGAATCGGGCTTCCCGTTAACGATGTAAATGCGCCCGCGATCGCTTTTCCAGCCAGGCACGCCGACGGAAAAGTTGTCGTTGGCGTAGGCAATCCTGCGGTAATGCTCTTCGCGGAACTCGTTGATGGAAGTATCCGGGTCGGGATCACGTCTGCGCCAGAATTGCTCGATGAAGCTTTCTCTTTCGTCATCGGTCGATAAGTTGTCGAAGACCGCCCGTTCCTCGTCGGTGATGATGTAAACCACATCCTCATCAAGCCACTTCTTGTAATAGTCGACCCGCTCCTCCTGCTGCATCTCGGCAGCCGCGCGTCGCTGCTCAGTTGTCTGCTTCTGCTCCTGAAACCAGAAGCCGGAAACTGCCACGAAAATCAGAATCCCCGAAAGACACTTCGACCAGTACATAGGCGTCTACCAACCCGGGATGCGATAGAGAGATTACCATAATCGGAAGGCAGTGAGAGAGGGGGCAAGGACGCCGGAACAGGGCCAGGAGGTGTTGCTACAGCCTTACAAGGCGCGCCCACGCAGCGAGCCGCTTCGGGCGGTTCCGCAACGGACGCTAAGCGAGCCCCCCTCTCGCCCCTCTTGCTCCCTCCTCGCTAACCGGCTATAACTGCCCCATGACATGCACACCGCATCCAAAACCTGTCCTGATTCTTTTCTTTCTGGTTTTCGTCTTCTCAATGGCTATGGGTCAGAAGCGAATTGCGTTGAAAGAGGGGTGGCTGATCAGTTCTTCAGCCGACGTGAAGCAGCCTGGTGAAATCGTTTCCACCGGACAATTCCAACCCACCCGCTGGTATCCGACACCGGTCCCATCCACTGTCGTCGCCGCCCTGGTCAGGAACAAGGTCTACGACGACCCGCATTTCGGGATGAACCTGCGCAAGATGCCGGGAGTCAAGTACCCGATCGGTCAGAACTTCTCCAATATTCCCATGCCGGATGACAGCCCGTTCAAGGCGTCATGGTGGTACCGTACCGAGTTCTCCTTGCCGTCGGACATGAGGGGCCAGATCCATTGGCTGCACTTCGACGGCATCAATTTCCGCGCCAACGTGTGGCTGAATGGGCAGCGTGTCGCCGGCTCCAGGCAGGTGGCGGGCGCCTGGCGGACTTACCAGTTCGATGTCACGAAACTGACCCGGTTGGGGGAAAAGAATGTCCTGGCGGTCGAAGTTTTCGCCCCGACCCCGCAGGACCTGGCGATCACATTCGTCGACTGGAACCCGGCGCCTCCGGACAAGATGATGGGCCTGTTCCGCGAGGTCTACCTTACAGTCACCGGTCCGGTCAGCGTCCGCTATCCTCAGGTGGTCACGCGTCTGAACCCGCCTTCGCTCGATAAAGCCATACTCAAAGTGAACGTTGAGCTGCGTAATGCGAGCGGGCAAGCGGTCAAGGGAGTGGCCAAGGGGACGATCGACAAGATCCAATTCTCGCAGCCGGTTGAGCTTGCTGCCGGAGAGACGAGGTCCGTCTCGTTTGAAGCTGCTGCTTTTCCACAGCTCGTGATCTCCAAGCCCAGGGTGTGGTGGCCGGCCGGACTCGGGGAGCAGCCCCTGTACCCGCTGACTGTGGAATTCGTGATCGATGGCAAGGTCTCCGACCGGCAGTCGATCCGTTTTGGAGTGCGAGAAGTGACCTCGGAGCTCACTCCGCAGGGTCACGCGCTGTTTAAGATCAACGGCCAGAAAATCCTGATTCGAGGCGCAGGCTATACGCCCGAAATGCTCCTCCGTTCATCGCCTGAGCGACAGGAGGCCGAGGTTGCGTATGTCAAGCACATGAATCTCAACACGATCCGGCTGGAGGGCAAGTTCGAAGACGATCATTTTCTCGAAACTTGCGACCGGGAAGGTATTCTGCTCATGCCCGGCTGGTGCTGTTGCGATCACTGGGAGCGGTGGAAGGACTGGGACGAAGAGGACTACACCGTTGCCGCTGAATCCCTTGAGTCCCAGATCCGCCGGTTGCGCAGCCATGCCGCTGTCTTTGTCTGGCTGAATGGGAGCGACAACCCCCCGCCCGCCAAAGTCGAAAAGATGTACCTGGATATACTGAAGAAACTTGACTGGCCCAACCCTGTGATCTCATCCGCCACCCAGAAGAAGGCTGAGCTGACCGGACCGACGGGAGTGAAGATGAGCGGGCCTTACGAGTGGGTCCCTCCCTCATACTGGCTTCTGGACAAAACCCGCGGCGGCGCCTTCGGCTTTGCCACCGAGATCAGCCCCGGTCCGGATGTTCCGCCGGTCGAGAGCATCAAGATGATGCTGCCGGCAGACCATCTCTGGCCCATCGATGAATACTGGAACTACCATTGCGGCGGAGGCGCTTTCAAGGATCTGAAAGTTTTCACAGAAGCCCTCAACGGCCGATTTGGAACCGCGACCGGGCTGGGGGACTACGCACGGAAAGCCCAGGCGCTCGCTTACGAAAGCCACCGAGCGATGTTTGAGGGGTATGCCCGAAACAAGTACGTTTCCACAGGCGTGATCCAGTGGATGCAGAACAATGCCTGGCCGTCGATGATCTGGCACTTATATGACTTCTATCTGCGTCCCGGCGGCACCTACTTCGCCACCAGGCTCGCGTGTGAGCCGGTGCACATTCAGTACTCCTACGATGACCGGTCAGTCGTGGTCGTAAACTCGCTCTACAAGCCGGTCGCAAAGTTGAAGGCGACGGCACAATTGCTCGATTTTGACCTGAACGAGAAGTTCTCCAAGACGGTGGAGGTTTCGGCCGAGCCGGACAGCAGCACTCGAATCTTCCACGTGCCGGAAATCGCCGACATCAGCACCACTCACTTCCTTCGCCTGACGTTGAGTCAAGCATCCGGGCAGGTGAGAAGCTCGAATTTCTACTGGCTTTCCACGAAACCGGACGTGCTTGACGATGCGAAGGCCAAGTGGTACTACACGCCCTGCTCGTCTTTTGCCGACTTCACTGCCCTCCAGTCGCTTCCCGAGGTCCAGGTGAAGGGCACCGCCCGCTTTCAGACGTCACGCGACGGCCAGGTGGCGAGAATCACGGTCGAGAATCCAAGCAAGACGCTGGCTTTCATGGTAAGACTGCAGCTCGTCAGCGGCGACCAGGAGATCCTGCCGGTATTCTGGGACGACAACTACTTTTCGCTCCTGCCCGGCGAGAAGCGGGTTTTGAGTGCCCTTTACAAGCCACGAGCCGGCGCCGGCAAACCGAAAGCCGTGGTCAGCGGCTGGAACGTGCAAAGGCAGGAGTTGAAATAGGTAACGCCTCAGTTTTTGTACGGCGAGGCTCCGAAAGCGCCCCAGAGCCGCAAGCGAAGCGGTTTTGCGGACCGTCAGCGGACGGGAAGCGCGCCGGGTGCGTGCCTTCAAAACGAATCGATCTTGGTTCCGGCACGCATCCGACGCGCTCCCCGTCCGCCGACGGTCCGCTGGAAAACGCTGCGCTTGCGGCACTGTGGCGCTTTCGGAGCCTCGCCGCACGAAGACTGAGGGCTTACTTGACATAGTAACCCCTCAGTTTTTTGTTCGGAGTGTGGCAGCAACGAGGAGAGAGGCCGGTGCTT
>JBHGBF010000199.1:0-10750 GCA_041946865.1 Acidobacteriota bacterium
GCCTACCCTGGGAAACCGTTGCAGAACAAGCCTTTCTGCCCTGAAGGGGCAGCGCAACACGGCACGATGCCTTGCTGTCCCCTTCAGGGAACGGGCGCTACACACCAAATGACCCAGGGTAGCTCAAAAGCGCTACCCTGGGCATACCGCCACACAGCAGCGGTTCCTGTTGATTCATCTGTATACTTTCGCCAAACTCAGGGTGCGGTTTTCAGCCGGACCGGCCCGGTTGGAAACCGGACCTGTACCGCTGATAGCTGAAAGCTGACCGCTGACCGCTGAAAGCTGCCGTCGACCGACTAACCGCGCTCCGGCGTTTCGTTGGTCAGGTACTTTGCTATGATGGTATTTAAGGGTACCGGGGAGTCGCAGCCCTCGGTCAGCTGCCGGAGAGCCTTCAAGTCGGATTCCCAGGCGATGTCTCCGGGAGCCAGGATGCAGATACTCCCTCCAGTGTGCCGGCGCGACAGTTTCTTTTCCTTAAAGTAAAACATTTCCTGGCTTTCCTCGGTCGGATAAGCGCGCATAAAGGGCGGGATATCGTTCGGTTTGAACCACAGCTTGATTTCCCGTTCGGCCTCTTCAGGATTTGCCGAGGCGTGGATCAGGTTGTCCATACGCTCGCCGACAGTCTCCCCCTGGTCATTCTTTAAAGGAACGACGGTCCCAAGCGATCGAATGCACCCCGGTTTCTGTTCTCTGGCTACGTGCGGATTGGTCGGACCGCAGATTTCGCGCACCTTCCTGACGGCGTCGGGGCCCTGGTAGACAATGGCGATCACTCTTTGCTTTTCCGGTTCAGTCGGATAGTGAATCTTGCCCATAATGTAATCGAGCAAGGAAGGGAAAAAGACCTTGCCCCGATGCTCGGCGTAGTGTTCCTCGGCCAGCATGGGGTTTACGTGGATGACCTTGGTACCCGCGAAACGCAAGCCGGTGTGAAATTCCGAAAGCTGCGAGAGAACGTACCCGGTCAATGAGTTTTTGAGAGCGTCTGGCTTAATAAGTACGAGTGTCTGGTCGAGTTCTTTGTTAACCATGTTCTATTATTATCCACGAATTACAGGGATTAGCACGTACTGCTATGGGGAATCGGCGCCCGCGCCGCTTAGGAGATTAAAGAATGGATCCAGTGTTGCGTTATTTTCACGAGCTCTACGTTCAGATGAAGGACCCCTGGGCCCTGGTCGGATGGGCGGGACAGGTGGTTTTCAGCTCCCGCTTCATCGTCCAATGGGTCGCGTCCGAGCGGCAGAAGAAGAGCGTTATCCCCGTATCCTTTTGGTACCTCAGCATGCTCGGGAGCCTGCTGCTTCTTGTATACGGGTTCTATGTGAAGCAGCCGGTCTACATAGCGGGCTATCTGTTTAACTGCCTGGTCTACGTCCGAAACCTCCACCTGATCCACACCCGGCAGGGAGAGGCGTGAGTCACAACCAGGACCAGAGCAGCTTGGCCGCGAGGTTCGCCCCCAAGTAAAGCGCAGCCGTGATTACTGAACAAGCCGGCCGGCTTGAAACATCTTCACGAGAGCATCCATGTCCAGCGTGCCGGTCTCCAGGTATCGCCTCTTGCCAACCGGGACCCGCATCCCCTGCTCGCTGACGGCGGCCTTTCCCGGCTGTCCGATCTCCTCCAGGAGTCTCACATCTGCCTGTTCAGCCGGCAGGTCGAGAAAGGCCTCGCCCGAAACATGCCAGTACACAATGTAGCGCTTACCCGCACGCTCGAATGAAAAAGCCCGGACCTGCTTGTCGCCGGGAGGGCTCGGGATTTCCCGGTAAGCCACAAGCTCCAGATCCTTCTGTTCGTTTATCAGGAGAATGTGCTCCTGCTCGAGGTTGTTGCGCAACCGCCTTTTCTGCTCGCCGGTAAGCCAGCGCCGGGCCCTGACCTCTTCCCATCGGCGCAGGACTTCCAGGTTGTCGGGAGTCCGCGGGTGACGCTCAAGCTTTTCGAGCGAAAACTGGACGGACATCGGACAGTCCCAGGCGGCCGCGAGGCTGGTCACGTATTCGAGCATATCCGGTTGAATACCTGTTGATTCCGCTGTCGGCGGCGGGTAGGCCACCCAGCCGAAGTCCATGCCTGTAAAATCATTCGCAATCCGAGGCGCCTCCTCGGCCGGATACCGGCGGGTCTGTTCTTTGATCACCTCGGGTCTGAAATTGTCAAAGGCGTTCCCGCGGCTGAGGATATGCCAGCTGAAATGGGCTTTGCAGGCGCCTTCCGCAAACAGCGGCGGGGGATCAAGCCGCCGGTAGACTCGCCACTGGGCCCAGGAAACCATGAACCAGTACGGCTCATGAACGTCCTCGGCCCCGTCAAAATAGGCGAAACGGAAACCCGCCTGATTGTATAGGGACGCCAGCAAAGCCGCCGCTTCGTCCTGAATGCTGGTCCACTGATCAAAACGGATGAAAACCGGCCATTCGTCGACGTCAAGCAGGCCGAATTTGATTCCAGCCGTATGGCTCGAAGAGGATGTCCCCAGCCGGCCTCTCTGGCAGCCGAGAAACCGGTAAGGGCGGGTCTCGTTGTATTCCGTATATGAAATGATTTCGTTGCCGATTTTCAGCAGCCGCTGGTCTTCACGCGCGGGGCATCCTCTCGGATCCTCCTCTACCGTCACCGTCGTAGACTGCTCATTGAGAGGCTCGGCGAGCGTGAAGATGCGGGAGAGATTGAGCCGCGGATCGGGACGCGGGGTGACGTAGGCGTCGTGTTTATGCGCCTTGTTGTAGTGGAAATGCAACCCTGGCACGAGGCCGGCCGCTTTCACTTTCTCGACCACCCACCTTAAGTCCTCGATTCCGTTGGGATACTCGGGACGCCAGGGAAAGTGGCCGGCCGATTGAACAAAAGCAAGATAGTAGATGACCATCGTCCGGAACCCGCCTTGCCGGGCATAGGCAATCTGCCGGTCGGCGTTTTCCGGAGTGATATCGCCCGTCCAGAAGTAGGAGAACCGGTACTCGGGGCTTCGGCGACTCGCCACTCCCCGGGGCAAATCGAAATCGTCCTCAACCTCCTCGATGCGATTGAGCAGTTCCCTCGTCGCGGTGACGATCAGTGCCGCCCCGACTTTTTCCGTCTTTACCCGGTCTGCAGCCGTGGCTCTGAGTAAGCGGTAACCTTCGCGCACCTCCGAGTCTATCTTGGCGTAGGGATCGCTCCCGAGGAGGTTGACCGCTACTCGATCGTCCCAGATGACATTCAGCCAGTCTCCGAAATGGCTGCGTTGCCGGATGGGCAGCTGGAGAAAAACCGCTTCATCGGCTTTTGGCACCCGCACACCGGGGTGTGTCAGGTGCCGGAGACCGCCAAACTGGAAACTGACATACCGGTCAGTCAGCTTCAGGAGTATGGCCGCCTCATAGTTCACGATTTCAAAGCGCACCAGCAGCCGATCGCCGGACCGGACGACGGACCTCGCCGGATAAGTGATCAACCGGGCCGGATAGGCCAACTGAATTTCGTTGTCGTAGGGGCGATACTGGGTCAAAGAAAAGAGCGGTTCTCGCGCGCCCGGAGCCAGCATTTCCTCGCCGCTGGCCTTGTGAACGAGGCTCACAGCGCGGGCGTTGTCGCCTATGACCAGGCGCATTTCCTGGTTCTCAATGGTGATGTCAGCCTTCAAGCCGGGGGTAAGACAAAATCCAAGCAAGCCTGCAGCCAGGAATCGAAAGCGCGAGACTCGAAACAAGGTTTCCTCCGCTGCGTGCGACCTCTATGGTTCCGACATACGCCGACGCAGTTCCTCGGCCTGATTGGGTAAAGCCATGGCAGCGCCTCGGTCCGGTCAGGGGGCTAAGCTGAAAATATCTAAAGCCATTTTACACGGAAGTCGAAGCGGAAACATGGCGCAGCGCAGAGTGTTTAACTAGACATTCTTCTCAACACTCTCGCTGCGTGGGCTAATCCGTAGGCGGCCGGCGCTCGGGGTGTTCCGGAGGCAGCAGCTTGCGGGGTATAAGCTCGTCGCGCATGGCCGCGTTGTAGGCAAACCAGGCCATGACGACCGAAGCCTGCATCAAGTCCTCGCGTTGCAGTCGGTCGAAGACATCCATGTTGGTATGATGCGTCCGGCTCGAATACTCGACTTCATCCTGAATGAACTGGAAGCCGGGCAAGCCGACTGAATCGAAAGGAATGTGGTCAGTCCCGCCGGTATTGCGCATGGTTGTGGCCGTCGCGCCGAGGTCGGCAACCGGGTTGAGCCAGGACTCGAAGATGGGCTTTACAGCGGCATTGCCCTGCAGGTAGATCCCTCGGATCTTGCCGGTTCCGTTATCCAGGTTGAAGTAGACGGAAAACTTCGGGTAGTCCGGTTTGGGCTGGAGCTCACCTCGCTCCCTGCGAATGGACTCGGGCAGGTTCCTCTCGTCCGGATCGGTCGACTCTGCGCGGGTGGCCAGATGCCGGCTCACGTAGGCTCGAGAACCGAGGAACCCTTGCTCTTCTCCTCCCCAGAGTCCGACCCGGATAGTGCGACGAGGTTCAATTCCCAGCGTCTTGAGAATCCGGACGGCTTCCATGACGACCGACACCCCGGAAGCATCGTCAGTCGCGCCGGTGCCGGGATGCCAGGAGTCGAGATGCCCTCCGAGCAGCACGATCTGATCTTTCAGATCGGTCCCTGGAATATCGGCGATCGTGTTGTAGCCTTTTTCTTCCTTCTCGGTGAATTTGACCCGGAGGTCTAATTCGAGCTCGACCTCGATCTTCCTGTCGAGCAGGCGGGCGATCCGCGTGTAGTGCTCCGCCGCCATAACGAGATAAGGAACCGAAGGCGCCTCGGTTGCCCGCGACGGGCCGCGGATCAGCCGGACATTCCCGCCGTCGTTTCCTCCAGCGGCAATGAGCGCGAGCGGCTTTTCCTCGGCCAGGAACTTGTTCAAGGCGCTTGTGAACTGGCGGCGACGCGAAAACTCGTTGCGCACGTTCGGCGCCCTGTCTCGAGGCGGCTGTATCCGGTACTGGCTCAGCCCTTCGAGCTCTTCCGCAGTGTACCGGTCGTATTCGGCCGTATCGTGCACCTTCACCTCGGGGACGTCGCCGCTCATGAGGATCATCCCCGTCACCTTGCCGCGGTAATTCTCCAGATCCTGTTCTGTCTCCAGTTTGACTTTCATCGCCTTGCCGCGCACCGCTCCGTTGGTACCGGCGCTCCATCCAAGCGGGACAGCCAGAAGCGGAGTGGCTGTCGGCTGGGTCATGTGAACGGAAACATGTTCAACCGACCATCCGCGTCCGAAGTCCCAAGATTCCAGGCGGGCGTCTTTGAGTCCCCAGGCAGCAAGCTGGTCTCTGGTCCATTCGTGGGCTTTTTTGCAGGCAGGTGAACCGGTCAGCCGCGATCCTATTACATCGCACAGGTACGAGGCGGTGTCCATCACCTTCGAGCGGTTGAGGCCCTCGTCGCGAATGCGGGTGAGGACACTGAGATCGAGTACCTCATCCCGGACCGGACCGAGGGCCATGACTACCAGCGACAGGGCAACCAGACAGGCAGATCCCCAGATACGGCGCATGACCGATCCTCCTTCGTGAAGGTCAGAAATTAGCAGCAATGTCTCAAGATTTCCAGATGATTATCAACCGAGAAACGAGGATAATGGCGGGTTCTGGCATGCGTTTTTAGGGATTGAACCGCTAAACGCAACCATTGATAGTAGAATATTCTGGTTGCCATTGGAGGAACAACGAGATGCAAAAGAGGTTATGTCGACTAATCCCGCTGGGCGCTCTGGCAATTGCCGGCGCACTGCTTGTTTCCGCTCAGACACCTGCGCCCACCACGCCCGCGCCGACTGGTGCCCCCGGAGTGGTTAAGATCGCTTTCGTCCATCCGGTCGCCATCTTAAGCAATACGGCTGAGGGGAAGCAGGAATTCGCGAAGCTCCAGGAGCTGACCAACGCCAAACAGAAACAGGTCGCCGACGCCAGCGCCGAGCTGCGAACACTGCAGGATCAGTACTCCAAGACGAGTCTGACCGCCAATCCGACCACCCGGGCTGAAATGGAACGGCAGATCCAGGATAAGGACATAAGACTGAAGCGGCTCCAGGAAGACGCTCAGCTGGAGCTGCAGCAGCGCCAGGATGACCTGCTCGAGAAGATGGGAGGGAAGCTCCAGACGGTTCTGACGGAATACGCCCAGAAGAACGGGATTGACACGATCTTCCGGCTCGACCAGAACCAGACCTTTGCCTACGTCAATCCGGCGCTGAACATCACGGAGACGATCATCAAGCAGTACGATCAGCGGTTTCCCGCGCCTGCGGCTGCAACCACCCCGGCTGCCGCACCCAAATAGCCGGGACCGCGGCCTCTCAAAATGAGGTGTGCGCCAGATCAAGGAGCAGAGCCGTGAACAGGCGTATCTTTATGAAGACGGTCGGCGCCGGCGGGTTTGCCACGCTAAGTGGACCCGCCTTGCTCGCTACCCGAGTCAAGCATATCGGGCTTCAACTCTATACCGTCCGAAGCGAGATGCAGAAGGACTTCGAAGGGTCGCTCGCCAGGGTCGCCCAGATCGGTTACAGGGAAGTCGAATTTGCCGGCTACTTCGGGCGCACACCACAGCAAGTCAGGACCGTTCTCAAGAAGTACGGGCTGAAAACGCCGTCATCGCATATCGGCCTGAATCTGTTCGAGGAAGACCTTTCCAAGACTATTGAAACGGCGAGAATCCTGGAACAGAAGTACCTGGTGTGTCCTTCACTGCCCGAAGCACGGCGGAAGACTGCGAATGATTTCAAGCAGCTGGCAGAGCTGTTCAACCGTCTGGGAGCGGAGTGCAAAAAGGCAGCAATCGCATTCGCCTACCACAACCACGCTTTTGAGTTTCAGCCCGTTGATGGCCAGATGCCCTATGATCTGCTGCTGCAGAATACGGACCCGAAACTCGTGAAGATGGAAATGGACCTTTACTGGGTCGTGAAGGCCAACCAGGATCCCGTTCACTACTTCGAGAAGTATCCGGGACGGTTCCCCCTCGTGCACGTCAAAGACATGGACACCACTCCAGAGAGGGGCTTTGCGGAAGTGGGCCGGGGGAACATGGACTTCAAGAGGATTTTCGGCGCTTCCAAAAAGGCCGGGATCAAGCATTACATCGTCGAACAGGACCGGACGCCGGGGAATCCGCTCGACTCAATCAAGATCAGCTGGGACTATCTGAGCAAGTTCGAGTACTGAACCACGCCCGTTTACGCAGCACGCATCTGAAGGATTTGTTCAACGCCCTCGTTACTTGCTCGGCTCGGGGTCCAGCTCGATGTCCAGGTGGACTGTCCGGTTCGGCTGGACATCCAGTTCGGTCTGAAACGGCTTGTACCCCGGAAACTCGACGCGCAGCTCGTGGAGTCCGTCAAGGACCATGTAACGGTCTCTCTCGCTCGTAAAGTCCCGGGCGCTGCCGATTAATTTGCCGTCGACGAAGATCATCGCCCGCGCCGGAGTGACCTTAAAAACCAGATCAGCCGTGTTGCTGCGCACCACTTCCATTCCCGCCGGGCTCTGGATGTAGGTCGAATATGTCCCTACCGACCTGCCGACCCAGTCGGGTTGGGCGTATTCGGGGTATCCCGGGCAGCCGTACCCGCCATAGGGATAGGACCAGGAGCGGCCGTTAGCATAACCGAAGCCGGGGTAGCCATAGCCGAATCCGTAAGACGGCCAGAACAGATAATCAGGCCGGAAGTGAAAGAGGGTCCTAGGCGGACGGAAGTAATAGCCGTTCGAGCGGAAGCGTAGAAACTGATGCTCGGCAAACAGGCCTGTGGATACCCCCCACAATATGGCCAAGACCAGAATCTTTCTCATCTTTCCCTCACTTGTCCCTAATTCAAGGGATGCATAAGCGAGCCCAAAAGTTCACCTGAGGTCAATCTACCACATGCCTTCCTATGACAAAACCAATCGCCGAACCGAATACGACGTCTGACGGAAAGTGGTTCCCGGAGCTGACGCGCGAAAAACTGATGACTCCTGCCAGCGGATAAACGACCCAGGGAACCCACTTGTGCCGGTTGAAATGGGAAGTGGTCGTGGCAGCGACAGCCCAGGCGACCATGGCGTGCCCGGAGGGAAAAGAATTTCCCCCCTCCCAAAACCCCGACGGCCGGCCTTCGTGTGGACGGGAACGCTGCGTGGCCACTTTCCCAATCGTGGAGACGAGAAAGGCATCGGCCGCCGCTTCGCAGCTTTTCCACCCGTAACTGCGGAAGTCCTCATTCCGGCCGATTTCCCCTATGGCCAGCAGCGCCAGCGGGGCAGCCGCAACCGCAATGTCGGTCGCTGACGAGTCGAAGGCCCCGTTGAAGTCCCTGAACGATTCGTCCAGGCGTAGCTTCTCCGCAGGCCGCCCGTCCAGACTGAAGGAAGCGGTGGACAGTCCGAGCACCAGCCACATGTGTGGTCTTTTCCACGACTCCTTGTGTCCGGGGAACGTCCAGATCTGCTTCTGGTCGGAATAGAGGTGGGGGAAGAACGTCCGGGCGGAGTGGGCATCGGCGGCCAGCAACGGACCGTTAAGCAGAAAGAGAACCACCAGGCATGCTTGCTTGCGCATAAGACGAACACTTTCTGCGCAGGTCACCACGCGCTACTCCGTGCGCCTGCAGAACGTGCTGACCTGCCCTGCACCACTCAGATCCGGGTCCAATGATCACCGGTCGTACAGCCTCAACACCCTCTGAGCATCCTCGGCAACTTTGGAAACCAGCTCGGGCGGAGTCAGGGGCCGTGCATGAGGAGCAAAGCCGAGAACCAGCCGCGAGGGGTATTCGAGCGTCTCGCTGAACAGGCTCAGCACCACCCCGCCGTCCGGCTCCTGTCGCGCCGAAGACCCGTACTGCTCCTGAATCCAAGGGGCTACGGCAGAGTCGAAATAAATCTCGATCCGGCGGCGGCCCAGCGAGCTGAGGAACTCCTTCTTGTAGGCTTCGATCACCGAATCCTGGGGCGGAGGGAAAGAGCTGGGGAGCATCTTGACACTGAGCATCCGCTCGAACTTGAAGGTTCTCAAATCCCTGCGCAGCTCGCAATAGCCTGTCAGATACCAGTAATCGAGACTCTTCATCAGGAAATAGGGGCGGACAATCCGCTTGCCGGTTTCGTTCCGTCCCAGCGAGTAGTACTCGATTTCTACCTTGCGACGGCGTTCGATGGCCTTGCGCAGGCGGTCGAAGTGGGCCGAGACGGGACGCGCCGGCCGGTCGAGCAGAACTCTGTCTTCCAGCCGCGAGGCCATATCAATGGAGCTGGCAATCAATTGTTCGATCTTGTTCTTCAAGGACTGGACCGCCTGAGGATCGACTTCCGGGTCAAGCAGCTGAAGCGACATGAGCAAAGCCAGCGCTTCCGCGCGCGTCAGCCGGAGCGGCCGGTTCAGCATCTGATCGAACTCGATGTAGACCCGCTGATCCTCGACATAAATGTCGACATAATCGTCCGGACGGAAGGGCGGCTTCCCGATCAGCAGCATGAACTCCAGCTCTTTGGTCAACTCTTCCGGAGACATGTCGACCTGCTTGGCCAGCTCCTCCAGACGGACTCCCTGATTCTGAGCGACAAAGCTCATGATGAAGAGAATCCGGTTGATCCTTTCCGTGATGCTCATATCAATGATTTCAGCACACTTCGCAGCTCTTGCCTGATTTCCGGCGGCCCCAACACTTCCACATCCGTCTTCTGGGAAAGCACCCAGGAAATCAGGCCGCGCGTGTTCGTCACCTTGATCTCAAAGGTCCGATCATCGATCGCGTGGGCGGACGACAACTGCGAGATCAGTTCGGGAATCCGGTGTTTCGCGATCCTCAGCCTGACGGCCACCGGTTCATGCAGATCCAGCTCCCACGGCTGGCGGTTCAAATAGTCGCGCAGAGAAAAGTCCGGAGGAATTTCGTAGTCCGGAGTCCCCGGCCGTTTCAGTGGGGCAATGGTTCCTTTGATCCGGGTAAGGACGAACGTCCGCAGCCCTTTTCTCAGATGATCCCAGCCGATCAGCACCCAGTTCCCTTTCCGGAAGATCAGCCCGTAAGGGTTGACCTTCCTCTCGACCGTCTCTCCGGTGCTGAAAGCGTGGTACCTGATGGTAATCGTCTTTCTCCGGTCCAATGCCTCCTGAATCTGGTGAAGCAGCCCGGTCAACTGCGAAGCCGCCGCCCGGCTTTGGAAGCTGATCGCAATCTGCGAGGGCACGCTGAAACGGTTCTGGGCGCCGATAATCTTGTTCAGCGCCGATTCAACCTGTTCACGGTAAGGAAAACTCTCACTCTCGATCACCGCGCTGGCCGCCAGCATGAGAAGCGATGCCTCGGTCGGGGCGAACTCGATTTCCGGAAGGAAAAGCTTCTCTCTTCTGATCAGGTATCCTTCCTTGCGGCCTTCGGCCAGGGCCTGGTAGTCGATGGGAATGCCGAGAGAAACCAACTCCGCCTTGTCCCGCTCAAACTTGCGCTGGTTCGACTCTTCCACTCCGCGGGCGTAATCCTCCGAAAAGTGGTTCTTGATCTCCTGCCACGAGACCGGGTCTTTGGCGTTGAGCAAATATGTGATCAGGTCGAGGAGCCGTTCGGTGCGATTCACCGCAGTGTAGTTTATGAAAGCGCCCCGGAGGGGTCAACAACACATCCGCGGACCCCCTTTTTACAACACCCCTCGCTACGCATTTCCGTGCTTGTCAGTAACCCCTCAGTTTTCGTACGGCGAGGCTCAAGGCGTCACAGAGTCAAGCGCAAAG
>JBHGBF010000002.1:0-60824 GCA_041946865.1 Acidobacteriota bacterium
GGCCCTTATTTTGGCGCTTATGCTCCGGAGCAGGCGGAAACGTTAAGTCAACAGTGTTGGCTTTAAACCCTAAAAGCCGACACACATGAACCCAGGCGCGAGCCCCTTGTTGCGCACGCCCAATTTGATGCCCCGAAGCGCCGGCCCTTGACAGGAGCGGCTCACCTCGATAACGTCCCTGGTACTGAGCAGGGGACCATGGCCAAACTCGAAGATCTCCAGCCGAACGCCGCCGTGCGGGGGATCATGCCCGATTGCCTCGTGACGGTCGTCAACGTCAAGTGGTTTGGATCAGAGGCGCTCGAGCTTACCTATAAGACCCCCGACGGCAAAGTAGCGAATGAGTTGGTCTATCGGCACGACGAACCCCGCCTCGAAATCGCCGAACACGGCCGCCCGTGGAGTTTTGACGGCGATGGGGAACTCTTCCGCCTCGCCTCCGAGGCGCACCGCATTCGCCTGGCTCATCTGTTCGACCCGGTCCTGGCGGTCCACACCTCGGTAGTGGAGCCGTTGCCCCACCAGATCACGGCGGTCTACGATGCGATGCTCCCGCGCCGGCCCTTGCGCTTTCTGCTGGCCGATGACCCGGGCGCAGGAAAGACGATCATGGCCGGCCTTCTGATGAAGGAACTGATCGCGCGGGGCGATCTCGAGCGATGCCTGGTCGTCTGCCCCGGGAGCCTGGCCGAACAGTGGCAGGACGAGCTGAACCAGCGTTTTCACCTTCCGTTCGACATTCTGACCAACGACAAGCTGGAGGCCGCCCGAACCGGCAACTGGTTCCTGGAGACGAACCTCGCCATCGCCCGCCTGGACAAGCTCTCGCGCGACGAAGACGTGCAGCTGAAGCTCGCCGCCCCGGACTGCCGCTGGGACCTCGTCGTCTGCGACGAAGCCCACAAGATGTCCGCCACCTTCTTCGGCGGGGAGATCAAGTACACCAGGCGCTACAGGCTCGGACAACTCCTCTCGACCCTGACACGCCATTTCCTCCTCCTGACCGCTACTCCCCACAATGGCAAGGAGGAAGATTTTCAGCTTTTCATGGCGCTGCTCGACGGCGATCGCTTCGAGGGTCGCTTCAGGGACGGAGCTCACACTGTAGACGTCTCGGACTTGATGCGCCGAATGGTCAAGGAGAGACTGCTGAAGTTCGACGCGACGCCCCTCTTCCCCGAGCGTATCGCGTACACGGTTCCATATCGGCTGTCTGACGCGGAAGCACGGCTCTACAAGGAAGTGACCGACTACGTTCGCGAAGAGTTCAATCGCGCCGAAGCGCTTCAGAACGAGAAGCGCGCCGGCACGGTGGGCTTCGCCTTGACCATCCTCCAGCGAAGACTGGCGTCCTCACCGGAGGCGATCTACCAATCGCTACGCCGTCGCGCCGAAAGGCTGGAGAAGCGACTGCGGGAACTCGAGTTGCTCCAGCGAGGCGCTGAGCTTACCTCGGCTTTTACGGTGGCGGCTCTCGATGAGGAAGACGTCGAGGACCTGGACGAAGCCCCTGACAGCGAAGTCGAGCAGATCGAGGAAGAGATCCTTGATCAGGCGACCGCCGCCCGAACGATCGCGGAACTGAAGGCCGAGATCCAGACCCTGAAGCGTCTGGAGGCTCTGGCGTTGGCGGTGCGCCGCAGTGGGGAAGACAAAAAGTGGCGTGAGCTGGCCAATCTGCTTTCCGGCATCTTCACACCGGCGGCCATCGCCGACCGCGTAGCCGAGACCGCCCGGTACGGCTCGGAACCCATCCCGCGTCCCGTTCCATCCCCCCGCCAGAAGCTCGTTGTATTTACGGAGCACCGTGACACGCTGAATTACCTCGACGCCCGCATCACGACCCTGCTTGGCCGGCAGGAGGCGGTTGTCAAGATTCACGGCGGCATGGGCCGGGAGGAACGGTTGAAGGCCCAGGAGGCGTTCAGGCACGATCCTGAGACGCAGATCCTGCTGGCGACCGACGCCGCCGGTGAAGGCATCAATCTGCAACGCGCCCACCTCATGGTGAACTACGACCTCCCCTGGAACCCGAACCGCATCGAACAGCGCTTCGGGCGCATTCATCGTATCGGCCAGACCGAGGTCTGTCACCTCTGGAACCTGGTCGCGGAGGAAACACGCGAGGGTGATGTCTACCGCACGCTCCTCGACAAGCTCGAGCAGGCGCGCCAGGCCCTCGGGGGCCAGGTCTTCGACGTGCTGGGCAAGGTGCAGTTCGAAGGCCGTCCGCTGCGCGACCTGCTCATTGAGGCAATCCGCTACGGCGAGCAGCCGGAGGTTCGCGCCCGCCTCACCCAGGTCGTGGCCAATGCCCTCGACCACGACCAGATCAGGGGTCTGCTCGAAGAACACGCGCTTGCTCAAGACGCAATGGATGCGAGCCGCGTCTATCGCATTCGGGAAGAAATGGAGCGGGCCGAGGCCCGCCGGCTCCAGCCGCACTACATCGAGTCTTTCTTCCTGGAAGCGTTCAAGCGCCTGGGAGGCGCAGTCAGACAGCGTGAGCCGCGCCGTTACGAGGTGACACATGTTCCGGCGCCGGTCCGCAATCGCGACCGGCTGATCGGCGTCGGCCAGCCGGTCCTGCCCCGGTACGAACGAATCGCTTTCGAAAAGGCGCTGGTCGCGCCTCAAGGCCAACCCCTGGCCGCCTTTGTCTGCCCGGGCCATCCGCTGCTTGACGCCACGATCGATCTGACGCTCGAACGCCACCGGGATTTGTTACGCCGAGGCGCGGTCCTGGTCGACGAGCGCGATTTGGGGCTCACGCCTCGCGTCCTCTTCTACCTGGAGCATTCCATCCAGGACTCAAGTGTCACGCGCTCAGGCGACCGCCGGATCGTGTCCCGCCGTGTGCTTTACGTCGAGGTGGATGCAGCGGGCAATGTGCGCCATCTCCACTACGCCCCTTACCTCGACTACCGCCCGCTCGCCGAAGGTGAGCCCGGCGTTGAAACCCTCCTGGCCCGTCCCGAGTGCGCCTGGATAGGCAAAGATCTGGAGCGCAGGGTGCAGGAATACGCCGTCACCAGGGTCGTGCCGGAGCACCTGGAGGAGGTCCGGGCACGAAAGCTTGACCTGATCAACAAGACCGAAGCCGCGGTCAAGGACAGGCTCACCAAGGAAATCATCTACTGGGACCATCGCGCCGAAGAACTGAAGCTCCAGGAACAGGCCGGGAAGCCCAACGCCAGACTCAACTCCAGTGAAGCTCGCAAGCGAGCCGACAACTTGCAGGCGCGCTTCGAAAAACGGATGGAAGAACTGAAGCTGGAGCGACAAATCTCGCCTCTTCCGCCCGTCATCCTGGGTGGAGCGCTTGTGGTCCCCGCCGGGCTCATCGCCGCCATGACGGGCCGTCCCGCCCCAGTTGCAATTGGCTCGCCTGACACCCAGGCGGTCGCGGCTCGGGCCCGCGCCATCGTGATGGAAACGGAGCGCGCCCTCGGCTTCGAGCCCACGGACCGCGAGGCCGAGAAGCTCGGCTATGACATCGAGAGCCGCGTGCCGGGGACGGGACAGCTGCGCTTTATTGAGGTCAAGGGGCGCGTGGCCGGCGCGAATGTCATCACCGTGACGAAGAACGAAGTCCTCTATTCCCTGAACAAGCCGGACAGCTTCATCCTGGCGATTGTTGAGTTCTGCGCCGACGGGTCTCATCGGGTGCATTACATCCGGCGTCCCTTTCAGCGCGAGCCGGACTTCGGGGTGACCAGCGTCAACTATGATTTCTCCGAGTTGCGAGCCAAGGGAGAGAGACCGGCGTGAGCATGCCTTTGCCGACTCCGGTGTTTCCAGAATGGTACTATTAACGGGAATCCGATGATCACCTTGATGCGCGGAAACATCATTGAAACCGACGCAGAGGCGCTGGTCAACACCGTGAACTGCGAAGGGTTCATGGGCAAAGGGATAGCTCTTCAGTTCAAGAAGGCATTCCCCACCAACTTCGAAGCCTACCGCCGTGCCGCTCAACACGGCGAAGTTCAGCCGGGACGGATGTTCATTTTCCGAACCGACTCGCTGATGAACCCGAAGTACATCGTGAACTTCCCAACCAAACGACGATGGCGCGAAAAGTCCCGGTTGGAGGACATCAAAGCGGGACTCAAGGCGCTTCGCAAGGAAGTCGAGCGGTTGGAAATCCGGTCAATCGCGATTCCTCCCCTCGGGTGCGGACTTGGCGGTCTCGACTGGGCTGCCGTGCGCCCACTAATCGAGCAGACCTTGTCCGGCCTGGAGAAGGTTCGAGTGATTCTCTTCGAACCGACCGGAGCACCACCGGCGAAAGCGATGCCGATCGGTACCCGGCGCCCCGAAATGACGCTGGCTCGCGCGCTCTTTATCCGCTTGATGCATCAGTATCTGGGAATGGCTTACCGCCTGACCTTGCTGGAAATCCAGAAGCTGGCTTACTTCCTCCAAGAGGCAGGCGAACGACTCCGCCTCAACTACGTCGCCCATTGGTACGGGCCGTACGCTCATAATCTGGACAAGGTCCTTGAAAAGTTGGAGGGACACTTTACCCGCGGTTATGGGGACACTCAGAGGCCCGATGTCGAGATTGAGCTTTTGCCGGGTGCTGTTGAGGAAGCCGATGCCTTTCTTGTCGGGCACCCGGCCGCGCGGGAGCATCTGGCGCGAGTGAACGACGTCATAGAGGGATTCGAGACTCCTTACGGCATGGAGTTGCTCTCCTCCGTTCATTGGGTTGGCGTGCATTCCCAGCCACCCGCCACCGATGCCGAACGAGCTGTAGCGGCCGTCCAGAACTGGAATCGTCGCAAGCTGGCGATGTTCAAGCCGGAGCACATCCGATTGGCCTGGCAGAGACTTCAAGAGCATGGTTGGCTGCCTCATTGACTGTCGGCGGGCAAGCCTGTCTGCGCGGTGAACCTTGGCCTCGGCCGCAGGGGAATAGTCGAACCGTAATCGTCAGATGCCTCTCCTTCCTCCGGGTCTGGACTCTATGCATAGTTCTGGACCCCGTCGCCGGGGTCTCCTGTCTGAAAATGCTACCCTACCTTTCTCCAACTGACCGATAATCGGCCGAAACGGAGAACGAGCCGATGATGTCCCGCAAGAAACTGATTGAAGTGGCCCTGCCGCTGGAGGCGATTAACAAGGCGGCGGCGAGGGAGAAGTCGATAAGGCACGGGCATCCGAGCACGCTGCATTTGTGGTGGGCGAGGCGGCCCCTGGCGGCGGCCCGCGCCGTCATCTTCGCCCAGATGGTCGATGACCCGTCGAGTTGGCCCGATCTGTTTCCTACCGAAAAAGCGCAGGAAAAAGAGCGCCGGCGCCTCTTCAAGATCATCGAGGACCTCGTCCAGTGGGAGAACACCACCAACGAGGAGGTGCTCCAGCACGCCCGCGACGAGATCTGGGCAAGCTGGCGGCGGGCCTGCGCTGAAAACGCCGGCCATCCGCGAGCGAAGGAGCTGTTTAACCGCTACAAGCTGCCCGCTTTCCACGATCCGTTCGCGGGAGGCGGTTCGCTCCCGCTCGAGGCGCAGCGCCTGGGACTGGACGCCTACGCGAGCGATCTGAACCCGGTCGCGGTCCTGATCTGCAAGGCAATGATCGAGATCCCGCCGAAGTTCGCCGGCTGCCCGCCCGTCAACCCTGAGGCGAGGGCAGACAAGACGCTCTTCGGGAAGAAGTGGCGCGGGGCCGAGGGACTGGCTGAGGACGTCCGCTACTACGGCAAGTGGATGCGCGATGAGGCCGAGAAAAGAATCGGTCACCTCTACCCGAAAGTAGAAATCACCGAGGAAATGGCCAAGGACCGGCCCGACCTGAAACCGCTCGTGGGCCGCAAGCTGACCGTCATTGCCTGGCTGTGGGCACGGACGGTCAAAAGCCCGAATCCGGCGTTCGCGCACGTCGACGTGCCTTTGGTTTCCACTTTCATGCTCTCAACCAAGCCGGGCAAGGAGGCCTACATTGAGCCGGTGATCGACGGCGACGGGTATCGGTTCACGGTGAAGGTGGGGAAGCCCAAGGACCCGGATGCGGCAAAGAACGGCACGAAGCTGGCCCGCGGAGCGAACTTCCGGTGTGTGATGTCGGGGACGCCGATTGCACCTGACCACATCTATTCCGAGGCCAAAGCTGCCCGCATGGGAACTCGTTTGATGGCCATCGTTGCCGAGGGCGATCATGGTCGCGTGTACCTCGCCCCCGATCCCAACCATGAGGCGGTAGCGGTCAAGGCAACGCCAGAGTGGAAGCCGGATGTTGCCATGCCGGAGAACCCCCGCTGGTTCTCACCGCCGCTTTACGGCCTGAAGACCTACGGTGACCTTTTTACCCCTCGCCAGCTCGTGGCGGTCACGACCTTTTCCGACCTTGTGCACGAGGCGCGCGAGCAGGTGAAGAGGGACTGGCAGTATATAGCGCGGACAGATTCTGAGGACTTGCCGCTCGCGCAAGGCGGCACTGGCCCTACCGCCTATGCCGACGCGGTGACGCTCTATCTGGGCCTAATAATCGGTAAGTTCTCCGACAATGCGTCCAGTCTATGCTCCTGGCACAAGGGCGCTGGACACCAGAAGATCCGTGCGACGTTCAGTCGTCAAGCATTGCCGATGACCTGGGATTTCGCGGAAGGCAATGCCTTCTCAGATTCAACTGGCAATTTCAAGCGGCAGGTAGACTTGCTCGCCCAAGTCATAAACGATTTGCCCGCGACGCTTGAAGGCAAGGGCTGTCTCGTAGACGCCCGCGCGCAAGCCTTCAGCAGAGGCAAGGTCGTCTCCACCGACCCTCCCTACTACGACAACATCGGTTACGCCGATCTCTCGGACTTCTTTTATGTGTGGTTGCGCCGTTCGCTGATGTCCGTTTTTCCTGACCTTTTCGCCACGCTCGCGACACCCAAGGCCGAGGAACTGGTGGCCACACCTTACCGCCATGGCAGCAAGGAAAAGGCCGAGGCATTCTTTCTCGATGGTATGACCCAGGCAATGCGCCACCTGGCCGAGCAATCTCACCCAGCGTTCCCGGTGACCATTTACTACGCCTTCAAGCAGTCTGAGAGCGACGGCGCCAATGGTACGGCCAGCACCGGCTGGGACACCTTCCTCGACGCAGTGATCCGTGCCGGTTTTGCGATCACGGGTACCTGGCCCATGCGAACGGAGTTAGGTAACCGCATGATCGGCTCAGGAACCAACGCCCTCGCCTCCAGCATCGTCCTCGTTTGCCGTCCTCGGCCAGCCGACGCCCCCATCGCCACCCGCCGCGAATTCCTTTCCGCCCTTAAGGCCGAATTGCCGACCGCGCTCGCTCACCTGCAGCGGGGCAACATTGCCCCGGTCGACCTCGCGCAGGCGGCGATCGGCCCGGGCATGGCGGTCTACACGCGCTACGCCAAGGTGCTCGATGCTGAGGGCAAACCGCTGTTGGTGCGCGAGGCGCTGGCGCTGATCAACCAGACGCTGGACGAGGTGTTGGCCGAGCAGGAGGGCGACTTCGACGCCGACAGCCGCTGGGCGCTGGCGTGGTTTGAGCAATCGGGTTTCGCCGAGGGCGAGTACGGAGTGGCGGAGACGCTCTCCAAGGCCAAAAACACGAGCATTGACGGCATGGTTCGGGCAGGGATTCTCGCTTCAAAAGCGGGCAAGGTGCGTCTTCTGAGGCCTGCTGAACTGCCGGCCGGCTGGGACCCGGCCACAGACCCCCGCCTGACCGCCTGGGAGATCGTGCACCACCTGATCCGCGTCCTGGAAGCAGGAGGCGAAAGCCGAGCGGCGGAAGTCGTCGCCAAACTCGGCGGCAAGGCCGAGACGGCTCGCGAGCTTTGCTACCGCCTCTACACCATCTGCGAACGAAAGAAGCGGGCGGCGGAAGCGCTTTCTTACAACGCCCTGGTCCAGAGCTGGCCCGAAATCACGCGCCTGGCCCGCGAAAGCGGCAAGGGAGCGGAGCAGGCGAGACTGTTCGAGTAGTGTCATGGGCCGTTAAGAAAGGCGATACTTGGCCATGTCCCGCCGCCAGACAGGGAGGTGTCCTTCCGGGAACAGTGCTGGGGTCAGGCCACTTTAGGAAGGCAGCATGAAAGACACGATGCTGGACAGGGTGCGCAAGGCCGCTGCAAAGCGTATCCTGTTCTTATCTCACGCGGTTCGGCAGATGTCCCGGCCCGACCGGATGATTTCAGTCGCAGAGGTCAAGAGGGTCATACAGTCAGGGGAGATCATTGAGGACTATCCGGAGGATGCGCGCGGGCATAGCTGCCTGATGCTCGGTTTCGGTGACGAAGGCAGGCCAATTCATGTAGTCTGTGCGCCGAAACCGGAATTCCTTGCGATCATCACAACATACATGCCAAGCGACGATGAATGGGATTCGGAGCTCAAAGTCAGGAGACGAATATGAAGTGCGTCCTGTGTAAAGGAACCATGAAGAAGAGCAAGGCGCCGTTCCATGTCGAGCGCAACGCATACGTGGTCACCTTGCAGGCGGTTCCCGCCTGGGTCTGCTCGCAGTGCGGCGAAGTCTACTTCGACGAGAAAGCGGTCGAAGCGATTCAGGCAATGATCCGTGCTCTCGACCAGGAAGCGGAAAAAGTCGCCCTTTCAGCCTAGAAAGAGCGATTGGGTTATTTCTTCCTAGAGGTCCCAACGAATGTGTTAGTCCAGCCTGCCTACGAGTGGCTGCTAGAGGAATAGAGACGCTCTCGTCGAGGTCGCGGAGGATCTCCGCGTCCTCGGCGGTGAAAAAGGAAAAGCATCATGGCAATCACGAATCATGAGCGAGTCGACAAGGCGATGGGATTGCTGAGGGTAGGCCTGACGCCTTTCGCTCAGCGGGAATCATCCGTTTCCTGCCAGGGCATGGACGTGGCCGCCCTTCTGAAGCTCATGTGGGACCACTGGAACGACGTCTTCAGCCGCATCCTGGGGCATGCCGAACGGTCTCTGGTCAGCGAGTTGCGCGAAGTCCGAAACAAGTGGGCTCACCAGGAGAGGTTCTCGAGTGACGACACCGACCGCGCGCTCGACTCAGCGGAACGGCTGCTCGCCGCGATCTCCGCGCCGCAATCGGACGAGGTCCGCCGGCTCAAGATGGAGCTCCGCCGGACCATGTTCGACGAGCAGGTGCGGGGCGAGATGCGCAAGAGCGCCGGCACGGCCATCGAGAGTGCTGCGACGGGCCACCTGAAGCCGTGGCGCGAGGTCGTCACTCCCCACAGGGATGTCGCCAGCGGCGAGTACCAGCAGGCCGAGTTCGCCGCCGACCTCTGGCAGGTTCATCTCGGGGAAGGAACCGACGAGTACAGGGACCCGGTCGAGTTCTTTCGGCGCACCTATCTCACCGAAAGCCTCAAGGGCTTGCTCAGCGGCGCTGTCCGACGTCTTTCCGGCTGTGGCGGTGATCCGGTCGTCCAGCTGCAGACCAACTTCGGCGGCGGCAAGACCCACTCGATGCTCGCCCTCTATCACCTGTTTTCCGGCATTTCTCCCACTGAGCTGGCGGGCCTTGACGCGGTGATGCAGAAGTCTGGAGTATCGAAGCTGCCGGCGGCGCGGCGGGTCGTACTGGTCGGCAACAAGATCTCGCCCGGCAACCCGGCGACGAAGCCGGACGGCACGGTGGTCCGAACCCTGTGGGGTGAATTGACCTGGCAACTGGACGGCGAGAAAGCTTTTTCCCGGATAAAGGCCGACGATGAGAATGCCACCAGTCCCGGAGACGCTCTGCGCCGGCTTTTTGTCGAGTACGGGCCCTGCCTCATCCTGATCGATGAATGGGTGGCCTATGCGCGCCAGCTTCATGACCAGAGCGACCTGCCCGCGGGTGGGTTCGAAACGCAGTTCACCTTCGCGCAGGTCCTCACGGAGTCGGTCAAGGCCGCCAGTAATTGCCTCCTGGTGATCAGCCTGCCGGCTTCGGACACGGGCGTCTCTCCTCACACGCCCGCGGACGACGTCGAGGTCGGCGGCCGGCGCGGTCGTGAGGCGCTCGAGCGGCTCAGAAATGTAGTCGGGCGCATAGAGTCCTCGTGGCGGCCGGCGACCGCCGAGGAGGGTTTCGAGATCGTGCGCCGGCGACTCTTCGAACCCATGTCTGATCCGGCGCAATTCAAAGACCGGGATGTTGTCGCTCGCGCGTTCGCCGACCTCTACCGGACGCAGCACTCGGAATTCCCGCCGGAATGCCGGGGCGCCGACTACGAGAAACGAATCAAAGCGGCTTACCCGATCCATCCTGAGGTCTTCGACCGGCTTTACTCGGACTGGTCGACGCTCGTGAAGTTTCAACGCACACGGGGAGTGCTCCGGTTGATGGCCGCCGTCATTCACAGCCTTTGGGAGAAGGGTGACAAAAACCCGCTGATCCTGCCGGCAACCATCCCGATTGACGACTCTCGCGTGCAGACCGAGTTGACGCGTTACCTCTCGGATAACTGGGCGCCTGTGATCGAGAAGGATGTGGACGGCCCCGGCTCGCTGCCGCTGCGTCTGGACAGTGAGCTGCCCAATCTCGGCAAGTTCGCGGCCACCCGCCGTGTGGCGCGCACCATCTACATGGGGTCGGCGCCTCTGACCAAGGCCGCCCACCGCGGACTGGAGGACCGGAGAGTGAAGCTCGGCTGCGTGGTACCGGGAGAGTCGCCCGCCGTCTTCGGCGATGCGCTGCGCCGCCTGGCCGGGGCCGCCACCTACCTCTACCAGGATGGCCCGCGCTACTGGTACTCGACCCAGCCCACGGTGACCAAACTTGCCGAGGACCGGGCAGAACAGTTGAAGCGGGACCACGACAAAGTTGTCCAGGAGGTAGGCCGGCGGGTTCGGGAGAATCTGCGTCAAAAGGGCGACTTCCGCCGGATCCACCCCATGCCCCAGTCGAGCCAGGACGTCCCGGACGATCCCGACGCCCGTCTCGTCGTGCTCGACATGGATCAGCCATACAGCAAGCAGCCGGGCAGTGCCGCCGAGGCGGCGGCCAAGGCGATTTTCGAATCCCGCGGCAATACTCCCCGTCTCTTCCGTAACGCGCTCGTCTTCCTTGCCGTCGACCAGGCGCGAGCGCAGGACCTCGACGAGGCGGTAAGGCGCTACCTTGCCTGGGAGTCGATCCTGTCCGAAAAAGAGACCCTCAATCTCGACCCGCACCAGGTTAAGCAGGCCGAGGCGCAGCAGAAGGCCGCCGACAGCGCCGTAAGCGCCCGACTGCCCGAAGCCTATCAATGGCTTTTGGTGCCGGTACAAAGCTCGCCGCAGGCGCCGGTCGAGTGGCAAGGCTTCCGCCTGTCCGGACAGGACTCTCTGGCGGTCCGGGCCGGCAGGAAGCTTCGTAGTGATGAGCTGCTGGTGACGGGCCTGGCCGGCACGCGGCTGAAGATGGAACTCGACAGGATTCCCTTGTGGCGAGGCAACCATGTTGCGGTCAAGCAGTTGATTGAGGACTTCGCCCGATACCTCTACCTGCCGCGCCTGGCTGACCCGGCCGTCCTCATGAAGTCCGTCCAGGATGGTGTGGGTCTTCTCACCTGGGAACGGGAGACCTTCGCCTACGCCGACAGCTTCGATGAGGCCACGGGACGCTATCGCGGCCTCCGTTTCGGCCGGCTCCTCGGCTTGTCAGAAAATGATCCCTCGGGACTTTTGGTGAAACCTGACGTTGCGCGTAAACAACTGGATGCCGAGGCCGCTGCGGTTTCAGCCGGAAGAGGTCAAACGGACGAGGAGCGGGGTACCTCCAGGGAAGGCGAGCCCGGCGGGGAAACGTCGGGTGGGGAAATTGGAATACAAACGCCGCAACTCTCTCCTCGGCCCAAAAGGTTCCATGGCAGTGTCGTTCTCGATCCCATGCGCCTCGGCCGTGACGCGGGCCGGATCGCGGACGAGGTGGTGGCGCACCTGACGGGTCTGGTCGGCGCCAACGTGAAAGTCACTCTCGAGATTGAAGCAGAGATTCCGTCCGGCGCTCCGGAAAAGGTGGTCCGAACAGTGACCGAGAACAGCCGCACGCTGAAATTCACGTCGCACGGCTTCGAGACGGAGTGATGAACCGAAGCCTGGAAATCCGACGAGACGAGCAATCAATGGCCGACGAGTCTGAGCCACTCTTCGAGTGACCGCCGGCTGCCGGACACTTATTGGAGCCTGTTCGTGTAACCCCGGCTTACTGGGCGAATCGAAACCCGCTGATCCACATCTCGGCCTGGCCGGCGTTCCAGGCCTCGGGCAGGGCTTCCACGTAAAGCGCAAAGCTCCGGCGGCCCAGAGGGGGGATCGGCGTGATCCTGCCGTCCGGTCGAATCGGAGTGCGGACGGTCTCCCACACCGGTTTTTCGTAGTTGAAAAGAACCAGCTTCACTTCCACGACGTCCAGGGTCTTCTCCCCGCCGTTATTGATAGTGCCGGAGAACATGACGATCCTGTCGCCGGCATAATTGGTTCCCAGCTGAATCTTCTGCGACTGATGGTCGATCGTGACGTATTTCTTGTACCACTCGAAGTTGGGATCGCCGGCACGCAGCACGCCGGTCAAAGGGGCCGGCTCAGTCTGCTTGTTCATTCCGAAGAAGATAAAGAGGCCGATCACAATCGCGAAAACGACCACGGCCGCCGGGATCACCTTCCAGAGAAGGCCGCGATCCGGCTTATCGGTCTCTTGAAGCTGCTCGAACATGGCTTTGTCTCGAAGCTACCGTTGTTTCAGACGGTCTTCCAGGAGCACAAAGTGGACCCGCCTGTTCAACGCGTAAGCGTCTTCAGTGGCTCTGAGATCGAACGGTCTTTCCTCACCGAGTGAGATCGTGATCAGGCGACTTGGATCGACGCCGTGCGAGATCATATAAGCTCGCACCACCTGTGCCCGCTTGTCTCCCAGAGCAAGATTATACTCTGCGGTCCCGCGCTCGTCGGTGTGCCCTTCCAGGATGACGCCCACGCTCCTGTTCTGCGGCTTGACGAGCCACCGAATGTTGCCGTCCAGGGTCAGTTTGGCTTCATCCTTCAGTTCACTCGAGTCGTAGGCAAAAAAGACCGGTTTGACGAAATAGACAAACTGTTCGGCAAGGCTCTTCCCTGCCAGCCCGTCTTCGGCGACGCTGTAAGGCTGTTTGCCGACATCCAGCGTCACGGTCTTTTCCGTATTTCCGCCAGGTCCGACGGCCACAATTCGGTAGCTGGACGTCCTGGTCGGGAAGACTTTCAGCCGGCCAGACTTGTCGACCTCGCCGATCCCCTGGTCGATGACCACGAGGTCCGCATTCCTCGCTTCCCAGACCAGGGTCGCCGACTCGCCGGGCGGGATGCTCTGCGGTTCGACTCTGGCTTCAAGCTGGGGAGGCAACGACGTTGTCGGAGTGCTGGGCGGCGCGGTTGGGGCAGGGCCGGGCGCTGTCGGAGGACGTACAGGACCCGTCTTCTTCCCGCAGCCAGAGAACAGCAGAACGGCGATCAGGAGCAGCCATAGCGCGTTTGCGAGGGGGTGTGGGTTGCGAGTTACGTCTTGAGAGTTCACGCCGTTTCAGAGTTGGGGTAGCTTGGGCCCACAATAACGGTTGTGTAGTTTACCGTATCGAGATAGAGACGGGCAACCCGCTCCACGTCTTGCCGGGTCACCTGCCGGATCAGGTCCGGGTAGCGCTCGAGGTAATCCGGGCCGAGGTCGAAAAGCTCAACGCCCAAGAGAAACCGGGCGATGAGAGAATTGGACTGGACATCAAAAACAAAGCTGCCGGTCAGGTAATCCTGAGCGGTTTCCAACTCTTGCTGGGTGATGCCGTGCTCGACCAGCCCCCGAATCTCATCGAGCAGGCCTTTCAAAGCGGTGTCGCGATTCTCGGGGGAAGTGCAAATGTAAGCGGCAAAGCGCCCGGGATAGATCCCGCTGGAGCCCGAAATATCGCTATAGGTCGTGTACGCGAGCCCCTGTTCATCGCGCAGCCGGCGGGGAATGCGGCTGGTGAATCCGGGCCCGCTCCCCAAAATCACATCCAGAACCTGCAGTACCGGGAAATCAGAATTGGTCCTCTTGACGCCCAGATGCCCGACAAGAATGTGAACCTGTTCCTTGTCAACGATTGTGGTCTCAAACAGCGGAGCGTGTTGTTTTTTGATTTCCGGCAGAACTGCATGCTCGTAATCCGGCGCCGCCCTCCAGCTGCCGAGCCTGGATTGGACACACCGTCTGGCTTGCTCTGCGGAGACGTCGCCGGCCAGGACGATCAGGGTAGACGCCGGGCTGTACCGCCGCGAGTAGAAAGCGCGCAGATCAGTTGCCGAGAGTTGACCGACACTTTCGGGCAGGCCCAGGGACGGATATTGCAGCGGGGTTTCGCGGTATATCAACCGGTTGAACAGGTTGCCGGCCACTGTCTGCGGGTCATCCTGCATGGATCGGAGGTGGTTGAGCACCTTTTCTTTTTCGAGCTGGAGGCGGTCTACCGGGAAGAGGGGACGACACAGCATCTCGGCGAGCAGTTCGAAGCCCAGCTCCAGGTCCTCCGTTTTCAATTGCAGGCTGATGCCGCTCAATTCCCGCTGGCTGAAGATGCCGAGCGCGCCCCCGGCCCCCTCGATGAGCTCCGCCAGTTCAGAGTAATCGTAGTTCTCGGTCCCTTCATCGAGCATCCGGGCGGTAAAGGCAGCCAACCCCGGCTTGTCGGGCGGATTCTGGTCCTGGCCCGCCAGAATATAGGCATGGAGGGAGACGAGCGGCACCTTGTGATTCTCTGAAACCAGCATCACGAGTCCGTTGTCCAGCTGTTTGCGCTCGAACGTCAGTTTAAGCTTAAGGGGCATGTGGTTCAGGGCTCAGGACTGCTCATTTATCAGGATACCCTTGGTACTGCCTTTAGGAAGCAGATACCGGCCGGCAGCGGCTCGGATATCGTCACGCGTTACCGACTGGATCTGCTCGACATACGAATTCCAGTATTCAAAACCCCTTAACGTCTCGAGCAGACCCAGCTGGACCGCCTGGTCGAGCGGGGTTTCGAAATCGGCCAGAAACTGCGAGAGACACTGATTGCGCGCCCGCTTCAACTCGGCATCGGGGAGGGGACCATCGAGAAGCCGATCGATCTCCGCCGTCATCAGTTCTTCCACCCGGGCTGGGTCGACGTCGGGCTGTAGTTCGCCTCTTATGAAAAAAAGGTAGGGATCCTGGGTCTCGTCAAACTCGGTCAGCACGCCCGACATGACCCGCTCCTGTTCGACCAGGCGTTTGTAAAGCCGGGCGAGCTTCCCTTCCGACAGGAGCTTGTCGATCATCTCGATCGCATAGTGCTCTCGCTCATGCACGCTGGGCGCGGGGAAAGCCCAAAGGAGCCGGGGGACATGGCTGGTCTTCCGAAGCTCGACTCTGTTCTCCTCTCGGCGCCGCGGTTCGGCCGGCACTTCCCGAACAGGAATCCGGTGCGGCGCAATACAGCCGAAGACGGCCTCGACCTCCTTGATCACCTCATCCTGGATGAAGTCACCGACCAGCACGAGGATCGAGTTGTTCGGTGCGTAGAAACCACGGTAGTGAGTTTTCAGTTCCTCGATCGTTACTTTGCTCACGTCTTCGGTCGTTCCTATGATCGGAAACCGATAGGGATGCGTTTGGAAGGAAGCCGTCTCCACCGCCTGGCGTAATGCCCCCCAGGGACTGTCCAGGTCCATTCTGAGCTCTTCCAGCACAACCTGCCGCTCGAGTTCGAATTCCTCGGGGTCGAATGTCGCGTTTTCCATCCGGTCCGCTTCAATCTCGAGAGCGGGATGCCACCGGTCCGAGGCGAAGGTGAAGTAGTAAGCGGTATAGTCGTGCGAGGTGAAGGCGTTATTGGAGCCGCCGTGTCGAGTCGTGATGTAGTCGATCTCGCCCTTCGCGTACCGTCGCGTCCCCTTGAACATCATGTGCTCGAGCAGGTGAGAAATGCCTGTGATTCCAGGCCTTTCCATCCGGGAGCCCACGCGGTACCAGATCATGCTGGCGACAATCGGTACGGAGTGATCTTCGCGCGTGATAACCGTGAGCCCGTTCGGCAATCGGTGGCGAGTCACGCCGTTGAGTTGGTAGTCCATTATGCACTCCCCGGGGGCGGCAGGTATCTTGCCTGCCGGCGTGCCGATCTACACGCGCCAAAAGCAGCAGACAGGCAGGATCACCTGCGCTCTCCCAGGGAAACGTTTTCCTCAATCCTTCAAGTTGCCCGCAGCATTGCGCTTTCTATACAATTGCCTGCGCAAACATGAGGAGACAACTACTTAGGATCAGCCTAAGCCTGATGGCCGTTTCGATTATAGCTGTAAGGACCACTTCTGCGGAAATCGGGCGTCCCATCGTCCTGCCTGATTTTCAGCGCCAGTCGCTGCTCAACGGCATGGAGATCTTCGCCTTTCCTGCCGGGAATCAGGAGCGGGTTCCGTTTCAACTGCTGGTAGTGAACGGGGCGGCTTTCGATCCGGCCGGCAAGTGGGGGGTCACCTATCTGACCACGCGCCTCCTGGTGGAGGCGGGCAAAGACCGGTCCGGGCAGCTGCTTCAGACGGGGTTGAAGACGCTTGGCAGTGAGTTGACCTTCCGGGTCGACTGGGACGGCATCTGGTTCCAGGGTTGGGCGCCGGCGAACCGGCTGGCCGATACACTGAGCATCGTCGGACAGATGATTGTCCAGCCTCAGTTTGAGGAGGAGAGTTTTGGGACGCTCCGGGACCAGCTTGCGGCCGAGATGGAAAAGAAAAGCGCAGAGCCGCAATTTGCGACGCACGAGCGTTTCCTCGCTGAGCTGTTCGACGGGAACCCGTACGGGCATCTGGTCCGCGGCACCCCGACCACGCTGCGGAGCATCCAGCTGGGCGATGTCCGCCTGCAATATCGTAAGCTGTTCATACCCAACCAGGCACATCTGGCCTATTACTACACGGGCAATCATGAGGCGCTTTTCAGTGCTCTGACCCGCCGGTGGGGAAGCTGGGTCAAGGGCGCTCCCCTGCCCTTCGCTTTCCGGAAAGCGGTGTCAGCCGTGGAAAACCAGGTCGTCATCCTGGACCGGTCCCTGCAGGAGAGCGTGGTGCGCTGGGGCGCCCTTGCCGTGGCGCGCGGCGACAGAAACTCCTACGCCCTGGAAATCCTCGAGCAGTACCTGACGCTCAGCCTGCCTGCGTGGGCCGGCCAGATCGCCGGAGCCTCGCAGGTTCGCGCATCCGCTTCGGTCGAGACCCGAACCATGCCCGGCTTCGTGGAAATGAACCTTCAGGCGCCTGCGCCCCAGGTTGCGGGTTACGTGAAGAAATTCATCGACACGCTGGCCGAAATCAGCGAGGGGCAAGTCGACAAGCAGCGGTTTGAAGAGGCGAAGCGTCTGGCGTTTGTGGAGTTACGGTCGTCGCTCGAAAACCCCGACGGACTTCTTCGGCAGTTGCTTGAAACCAGTCTCTACAATGTGGGCGTCAATTATATATTGAACTTCGGTTTGCGTATTGATCGGTTCACGCCGGAGCTGTTTCAGACGGCCACGCGGGAGCATTTTGCAGACAACAAACTGGTGATCGTGGTGGCAGGGCCCGCCGAGAGCCTGAAGAGCCAGTTGTCCGGCTTCGGAAAGGTACATTTATTGAATTAGAGGCCCCTGTCGAGTATACTAGGCTGCGATTTTGGGTCTACTCGAAGAGTGGGCTTTAGCCCACTTTTTTATTTTAGGGCGACCGGGAACCTGACCTTGGACCCCTCAAAATAAGGAGGGCAACAAAGTATGGGTGTCGCCGACCGGGTGGAACGGCTGGTCGGTCAGGCGATTGCGGCGGAGGGGTATGAGCTGGTCCACGTTGAGTATCTGCCGCGGGGAGCGGGATCGATTCTGCGGCTGTATATCGACCGGCCGGGAGGTGTGACGCTGGACGATTGCCAGTATGTCAGCCGGCACGTTGGCGTGCTGCTCGACGTGGAAGACATTATTCCACATCAGTATGTGTTGGAGGTGTCGTCTCCAGGTATCGAGCGTCCGCTGTTCAAGGAATCGGACTACAACCGGTTTGCCGGGAAGGAGATACGTTTAACGACGAACGGGAAGATCGAAGGTCGCAAGAATTTTATCGGGTTGCTGCGCGGCATCAACGAAGGCGTGGTAGAACTGGAGAGCGAGGGTACGGTTTACCGGATTCCTTTCGACCGGGTAAGGAAAGCACACCTCGTCTACAGGTTTTTTGAAGGCGAGGGGGCTGCGGAAGGGTAACACCTGAGAGGTCAATCGAGAATGGCGAACATTCTGAGCCAGACTATTGAACAGATCAGCAAAGAGAAAGGGATCGAGCCGGAGGTCATCCAGCATGCTCTGGAGGACGCCATGGTCGCGGCCGCTAAAAAGTACTTCAAGACCGCCGAAGAATTACAGGCCAGATACGACCCGGAGACCGGCACGATTGACGTCTTCGCCGTCAAGCAAATCGTCGAAACGGTGACGAATCCCGAGACCGAGATGTCTCTGGAGGAGGCTCTGTCCATCGACGAGTCCTTTCAGATCGGCGAGTACGTCGAGATTCCCAAGCCGACGGTCGAGCTGGGACGGATAGCAGCGCAAACGGCCAAGCAAGTGATCTTCCAAAAGGTCCGTGAGGCGGAACGGGAAATTGTCTTCGACGAGTTCTCCGGACAGGTCGGACAGCTGGTCAATGGTATTGTCCGGCGCTTTGAAGGGCGGGACATCATCCTCGACATGGGGAAGACCGAAGCCCTGCTGCCGTTGAGCGAACAGTCTCGCATGGAGCAGTACAAGCAGGGAGACCGTGTCCGGGCGGTGATCGTGAAGGTCCACAAGCAGTCGAAAGGGCCGCAGATCATCGTTTCCCGAACCGACCCGAGCCTGCTGATCCGGCTCTTCGAGATGGAGATCCCGGAGGTTTATGACGGCACAGTCCAGATCAAGGCCGCGGTCCGGGAAGGTGGAGAACGCGCCAAAGTCGCGGTTTCCAGCCGCGACGATGCGGTCGATCCCGTGGGCGCCTGCGTCGGCATGAAGGGCACGCGAATTAACGCCGTCATTCGGGAGCTCAAGGGCGAGAAGATCGACATCATCGAGCACTCCGAGGATATCGTTGAGTACACGATGAACGCGCTGAATCCTGCCAAGATCTCAAAAGTCCTGGTGGTGGATCCCGTCGCAAAAATACTGGAAGTGATTGTCCCTGAAGACCAGCTTTCACTGGCCATCGGCAAGAAAGGCCAGAACGTTCGGCTGGCTTCAAGGCTTTTGGGCTGGCAGATCGACATCAAGAGCGAGGAGGAGAAAAGGAAAGAGATTTTGAGCCAGATGGAGAACCTCCAGCCGGAGCAGCGGGAAAACCCGATTGAGGAACTCCCAGGGGTGGGTGAAAAAACACTCGCCCGCCTTGAGGAAGCGGGCATTGTCTCGGTGCAGGCTCTGGCGTCGCAAACTATCGAGCAACTAATGCAGATTCCGGGCATCGGAGAAAAGACGGCACAAAAACTGGCCGGCCAGGCGCAAGCCTTTCTCAGCAGCGAAGCGGCCGGCGAAGAGGAAGCCGCGGGGGCGGAACAGGCGGAGACCTCTGAAGAGCCAGACGTAGCGGAGCCGCAAAATCAAGAGCCGAAGGATAACGAATAATCCGGCGGCCCAGAAAGAAAGGTTTTAGATTTTTCAACTTGCAGATGGAACAAATTAAGGTTAGCGATCTAGCTACCGAATTCGACATTCAGTACACCATTGTCATCTCCGAGCTCAAGAAGATAGGTGTCTGGGTTCCTTCGGCAGACACTCCCGTCGACCCGGACATCGCGATTCGAATTCGCCGTCGCCTGCAACTGATGGTGGAAACGGAACACGAGGAACAGGCGCGTGCCGAGAAAGCCAAGGAAAAGAAGGCGCCGGCAGCCAAGGCCAAGAAGACGATTAAAGAGCTGGGCCAGCCTCGCCGAACGACGGCTCGCAGGATCGAGGAGAAGCCTGTCGAGACGGCGCTCACCTCGTCCCTGAAGCCTCGTCGCGGCAAGGGTGTCTACCGCCGTCCGGAAGAAGAAGTCACCGCCGAGCCTGTAGCCGAGGCCGCCGCCCCACCAGCGCCGGTTGTTGAGGCCGAAAAGCCGGAAGTTGTCGAGGCGCCGGTCCCTGAACCAGCCGCACCCTCCGCTCCAGTTGAAGCGCCCGCCGAGGCGGCCCCCGCGCCAGCAGCTGAGGTCGAAGAAGCTAAGCCTGCGCAGACGCCGGCCGAGCCGGTCGCTGCCCAAGAGATCGCACCCAAGGCCGCCGCTCCCGCGACTGCCTCTGAACCGGTCGAGCCTCCCGCTCCCGAAGTCAAGGAACCGCCCCAGCCGGAAGCAGCGGAACCGACCCCTGCGCCAGCCCCGCCTGCTCCTGCTCCTGCTCCTGCTCCCGAAGCACGCCCGGCGCCACCGGCAGAGGCGCTCCGAGAGAAAGCTGCCGAGAAGCCGACCATCCTGAAGAAGACTTCTCCGGAACCGGTGGCCGCAGCCCCTCAGCAGATTGTTCGGCAGCTGGTTCGCACTCAGCCCCCCAGACCGGACCAGAGAAGAGCGCCGGCTGCTCAGCAACCGTACCGAAAAGCCGGCGAACCGCAACGGCGGCCAACCCCGACCCGGGGCCGGCCCGCCGCTCCGGCGCCCGCTCCGGTGGCCAAGAAGCCGGAGATCCCACGCGAAACCCGCGAGGTCTTGCTGCCCGAGTCCGTCACCGTGAAGGAACTGTGCGAGAAACTCGGAGTCAAGAGCAAGGACGTCTTACGCGAGCTGCTAAGCCGCGGAATCATGGCCGGCATTAATCAGACGCTCGATCAGAAGACACTTTCGGAAGTGTGTATGGCCTTCAATGCCATCCCGCGCTTCGTTAGTTTTGAGGAGGCGGTGATGGAAGAAGAAAAATTCGAGGAGAAGGCCGCCGATATGAAGGGACGCGCGCCGGTCGTGACCGTGATGGGGCACGTTGACCACGGCAAGACTTCTTTGCTTGATGCCATCCGCAAAACCAAAGTGGCCGCCGGCGAGGCCGGAGGTATCACACAGCATATCGGCGCTTATCACGTGAACATCAACGACCGCCGGATCGTATTCATCGACACCCCCGGTCATGAAGCTTTCACCATGATGCGCGCCCGGGGCGCCAAGGCCACGGATATCGTCGTCCTCGTGGTGGCGGCGGACGACGGCGTCATGCCGCAGACTGTGGAGGCGATTAACCACGCCCGCGCCGCCAAGGTCCCGATTCTGGTCGCCATCAACAAGATCGACAAGCCGGAAGCCGATCCTCAGCGGGTCAAGCAAGACCTGACCAAGTACGACCTCGTCGCCGAGGAATGGGGCGGCGATACGGTCATGGTCGAAGTATCGGCCAAAGAAGAAACCAACCTGGATCTCCTGCTCGAGATGATTCTTCTTTCCGCCGACATGCTCGAGCTGAAGGCCAATCCGCTGCGCCCCGCCATGGGAGTCATTCTGGAAGCCCGGCTCGACAAGGGCCGGGGCGCCGTCGCGACCGTGCTGGTCCAGAACGGCACCCTCAGGGTCAGCGATACGTTCATCGCCGGCGCCGCCTACGGGAAGATCCGGGCCATGTTCGACGATCGGGGCCATCCGGTCATTGAGGCCGGGCCGAGCAGCGCCGTCGAAGTTCTGGGGTTGCAGAACCTGCCGCAGGCCGGGGACTCTTTCCAAGTCATGGATGACACCGTAAGAGCCCGTCAGATCGGCGAGTACCGGCAGACCAAGATGCGCGAAAAGGAGCTGGTCAAGTCGTCTCGAGTCAGCCTCGACGACCTGTACGCTCAGATGCAGACCGGAGAAGTCAAGGAACTGCCGATCGTCTTGAAAGCCGATGCGCAGGGCTCCGTTGAGGTCGTCGAAGACGCGTTGCAGAAACTGAGCACCGACAAGGTCAAGATCCGCATCATCCACCGCGGTGTCGGCGCCATTTCGGAGTCGGACGTTCTTCTGGCGTCAGCTTCGAACGCCGTGGTCATCGGCTTTAATGTCCGCCCGGAACAGAATGCCGAGGCGGCGGCCGAACACGAAGAGGTGGAGATCCGCCTCTACACAGTGATCTACGACATCGCCAACGACATCAAGCAGGCGATGCTGGGTCTCCTGGAGCCGACCGTCAAAGAAAACTACCAGGGGAAGGCCGAGGTACGACAGACTTTCCGGGTCCCCAAGCAGGGGACGATCGCGGGGAGCTACGTCCTGGATGGAACCGTGACGCGCAATTCCGAGGTCCGCCTGCTTCGCGATAACGTCGTGATCTACGAGGGCCGAGTCGCGTCACTGCGTCGCTTCAAAGAAGATGTCGCCCAAGTGAAGGCGGGTTACGAATGCGGTATCGCGATCGCCAACTTTAACGACATCAAAGTCGGCGACGTCATTGAAGCCTTTGTCAAAGAGAGAGTCGAGCCGCAGCTCGCATAAAATACCTGGGAGCGCAGGCCGTCTGACCTGTTTGTGCCGCCCATACATGTCCGTATTGCGGACAGCACAAACAGGCTGGGTCTGTCAGCCGTCAGCAAATATGCCCATCGTCTTTTGTTCCCTGGACATCCATCTTCCCTACAGTCACTCGCTCAAGGACAAGCGCAATGTCCTGCGCAAGACGGCTGACCGCCTTCGCGCCCGCTTCAACTTTTCGGTTTCGGAGATTGAACACCAGGAGCTGTGGCAACGGGGACGGCTGGGAGCGGTTTCAATCGGACCGGACGGGAAACGGCTGGAGGAACTGGCCAAAAGCCTGGTGCGCGAGGCCGAGAACATCCTGGGTCCTGACCTCATCAGCTATAACATCGAATTATTTGAGCACGACTAGAGGGCATGCAGGAGATCTTAGAGTTCATCCGCCAACACAAGGAATTTGCCGTCACTTCACACGCCCGCCCGGATGGCGATTCTCTGGGCTCCGAGTTGGCTCTGGCCGAGGCCCTCAAACAGCTGGGTAAGCGGGTCGAAATCGTCAACGCCGATCCTCATCCGCAAGCCTACTCCGGACTGCCGGGCATCGACCGCATACGGCGTAGCCCATGCCTGCGGGGCAAGTACGACGCCGTCTTTGTCCTCGAGACGAACGAGTTGGGTCGCACCGGTCTGACCGGGCTCGACCGGCACTTCATCATCAATATTGACCACCATCGGAACACGCTTCCCTTTGGAAACCTGAACTTCGTGGACGAGAATGCCGCTGCCGTCGGTGAGATTATCTTCGAGCTCATCCGGCAACTCGGCGTTTCCATCACTCCAGAAATGGCGACGAACCTTTACGTCGCAATCCTGACCGATACCGGCTCTTTCCAGTTCACGAACACGACCGCTCACACCTTTCGGATAGCCGAGCAGTTGGTGCTCGCCGGCGCAAAGCCGGCCGAGATTGCCCAGAGCGTCTACATGAGCCACCCGAAATCCAAGCTCCGCCTGCTGGCTCGCGTGCTGGAAACGCTTGAGGTCGATCCTTCTGAACGAATCGCCTGGGTGCTCCTGACTCAGGACATGCTGAAAGAGACGGGGGCTAACCCGACTGAAACCGAGGGCCTGGTGAACTATCCGCTTTCGCTTGAAGGCGTGGTGGCTGTGGCCTTTTTCCGAGAGGAGGGCAACAACCGGTATCGGGTGAGCCTGCGCTCCAAAGACAACTTCGACGTGGCCGCCGCCGCTGAGTACTTCGGTGGCGGCGGACATACCAATGCCGCCGGCCTCTGGATAGACGGAAGCTTCGAGGAAGTGCGGGATAAGGTCATCGCGCAGGTGGCTCAGGCGCTTGAAGAGTGACAAGGTGACAGGTGACAGGGTGGCAGGGGCCAGAAAGGATGAAGGATGAAGGAAAGCAGGGTGGGACGGTTTTGACCTGCCGAGGAGCGATTCACCTTGTCACCCAGTCACCCTGTCAGCCTTGTCACCCTGTCACCTTGTCAGCCCTATGGACGGTCTCCTGATCATCGACAAGCCCGTCGGTCCGACCTCTCACGACATTGTCCACCAGGTGAAACGCCTGGTGGGGACCAAGGTCGGGCACACGGGCACTCTGGATCCACTGGCCTCCGGCGTTCTGCCTCTCCTGGTTGGACGCGCCACCCGCCTGGCTCGTTTCTTTCAAGGCGAAACCAAAGAATACGTCGCCGAGATCCAGCTCGGAACCACGACCGACACCTGTGACTGCGAAGGACGCGTGATCGGGCAGGCGCCCGTGCCGGAGCTCTCGGACAGACAACTGGTGGAGGTGCTTTCGGCGTTTCGCGGCCGGATCCGGCAACAGCCGCCGCTCTACTCGGCGATCAAGATGCAGGGCAAAAAACTCTACGAGCTGGCGCGCCGGCAAGTGGAGGTGACGCCGCCGCAGCGAACGGTGGAAATCCAGACGCTCGAGCTTCTGGAATGGCGCAGCGGGAGGCTGCGGTTGCGCGTCGAATGCTCCGCCGGCACCTACGTTCGGAGCCTGGCTCGAGACATCGGGCAGAAGATCGGGTGCGGCGCGTTCCTCGCCGCGCTTGCCCGGACGCGCTCCGGGGCTTTTCGCCGCGCCGACGCTATTTCGCCGTCCGGACTCTCCGGTTCCTGGAAGGATCGACTGATACCGCTCGAAAACCTGCTTCCCGAGCTGCCCCGCCTGGATCTCGATGAACCCGACGCGACACGCATCCGTCACGGCAACCCCATCCTCGGAGCGCCAGTCATATCAAGCCCGCACTGCCGTCTTTTCCAGGCCGGTTGCCTGATTGCGATTGGCCGCCCCGCCGGTGACATCGTCTATCCGGCGATCGTGTTAGAGCCCTTAAGCGCTAACTTAACGGCCTGACTCAGGGTCACCTGGTCACCTTCTGCTTATCCGGTTGTTTCAGCAAGACACAAGAGATTGCGCACAGCCAGCGCGTCACCTTGTCACCCTGTCACCTTGTCACCTCGTCACAGGTCCGGGCCGGCAATTTTAAAGAGAAGTCAGGGCAGCAATTTGACAGCAATGTTAAGAAAATAGTAAATGTGGTACATCGATCGAACGGTGTTTGAGCTGTGCAGTTGAGCGAGAACGCAGACGGTACTTAACGGTCATTTCAGATCCTCAAGCGAAAGCAAAACTTGAATGCGCACTGCCAAATCACCGAACTTTGGGAGATCCCTGTCTCCAAAAGCGGGCAGAGAAAACCACAACGTCCTAAGAACCGGCGCCCAGGCCGCCGAGGCGGCCCCGGAGTCCCAGCAGCCCGTCTTCCCTCGACAGAAAGTCGACCGGCGCAGGCGGGGCCGAACGCGCCCGGAGTACCTCGAACGCCGGGAGGCGCCACGATACGAGTGTCGTTTTCCGGTCAACGTTCACGTCACCCGAGGCGGCCACAAAGAAGTCCACACGGCCCTCGCCCGGGACATTTCCGACGGCGGCCTGCTGCTGGAACTCCCGTCTTCCCCTCTGACGCAGAAGCTCCCCTGTCCGAAGGACGCGTCCGGTTCAGACGTTACCTCAGTGCATGTCGATTTCGAAATCCCGGACGGCACGATGCCCGAGGAGTACCTGCACGGACGCCAGAAGCTCAAGGGCCGTGTGACATACTGCGACGCAAAGACCGGAAGTGTCGCCGTTGCCTTCGAGGAGAACCTGACCAGGAAACTGGCCCGCAGCGCCTGGTTCTACCTGCGGGTTTTCTCGATCATATGCATCTTCGTCACCGTCAGCCTGATCCTCCTGTCCCGGCTGCAAAACTACTACTACTTCTGGCTCGACGTCCCCGTGTTTCTTTACAGCCTGACTGTCGGCGCCTACCTTCTCACCCGTTTTTTGTTTGCTTCGCTATATCAGACTCCTCCGCCGCGCGAAGACTTGCCTCACCTGTCGGTGATCGTCCCCGCCTATAACGAAGAATTGTACATAGAACGGACGCTGACCAGCATCCTGGAGGCTGAGTACCCCGCGGACCGGCTGGAAGTGATCGTGGTCAACGACTACAGCAGCGACGGCACGCTGGGCAACATGTTGTGCGTGGCAGACAAGTACCCTGAGTTGACCGTGCTTGATCTCAGGCAACGTTCGGGCAAACGGGTGGCGCTGGCCTCCGGTGTCAAGATATCCACCGGCGAGGTCGTGATATTCGTCGACTCGGACAGCTTCCTGCGTCATGACGCCTTAAGGAACATCGTGGACGGGTTGGCGGACCCCGAAGTGGGCGCCGTCTGTGGTCATTGTGAAGTAGAGAACAAGTGGACTAACGTCCTGACGAAAATGCAGGCGGTCCGTTACTTCATCAGTTTCCGCGTCATCAAGGCAGCCGAAAGCCTGTTCGGGATGAACAGCTGTCTTTCCGGGCCCTTCGCTGCTTACCGGCGCTCCGTGCTCCTCGAGGTTCTCGATTCCTGGGTGCATCAGAAATATCTCGGCCGGCCCGCCACATACGGGGACGACCGGTCGCTGACAAACATGGTCCTCAGGAATCAGAGAGTCCTCTACGACAGCCGGGCCGTCACGGCCACCATAGTGCCCGAGACCTACGGCCAGTTCCTGCGCCAGCAGGCCCGCTGGAAGCGATCGTGGTTTCGCGAGAGCTTGAAGGCATGCACGTTCATCTGGCGCAAGCCACCCTTGGGCGCCTTGTCGTTCTTCGTGGGCTTCATACTTCCGGTCCTGGCGCCGGCCGTGGTTCTTCGCGCGGTCGTGTACTTACCCCTGTTGCATGACGTTTCTCCCATGAACTACATCATGGGAGTCGTCCTGATGGCCGCCCTCATGAGCTCGACCTACCTGTTAATCCAGCGATCGCGGCTCTGGCTGTACGGAGTGCCGTTCTGTCTGTTTTACATGTTTGTCCTGGTATGGCAACTCCCGTGGACAATTCTCACTTTCTTCCGATCCCAGTGGGGCACTCGTGGGTAAACGCAGACGGACTTTTTCCTATGTGGTGCAGTGGTTCCTGATCCTCACGATCGCGGCAGCCGGCGCGCGCATCTTGTTCCGCCCGGTTCCGCAACCGGATCGAACCCCGGAGAACTGGCGCTCCTGGGATGGCTTCTACGCTCTCTCCTACGGCTCGATCATGCATGGGGCAACTGGGGCCGAAGTCTCACCGGAGCTTTTAGGAGAGCACTTCAAGGCGCTGCGCGAGGCGGGATTCAACACAATTACTCCTGATGACCTCACTCGCTACGCCGAAGGGCGGCATGCTCTTCCCGAAAACGCGCTTCTCCTCATGTTTGAAGGAGGGCGCAAAGACTCAATTCTGAATGTCACGCCTCTGCTCCGTCACTCAGGGTTCGTGGCCGTCGCCTGTATAAACACGGGCGCCTGCGAGTCGCGCGATCGGTTCTACCTGACACGCGCGGAGTTAAGGGATGTCGCCCGCCAGCCCCACTGGTCGTTGGGCAGCATGGGCCACCAGGCGGTGAGCCACTTGAGCCATGATCCGAAGGCTCAAAAGGATCCCCATTTTCTGACCAGCCGGAAGTACGAAAACGGCGCTTTTGAAGACGACACCGCCTTTGTGGTCCGGATCATGCAGGACTACTCGACCTCCGCCAATTTTCTGAGCAGTCTGATCGGGCGCAGTCCGGTGCTCTTCCTTTATCCTTTTACCGACAGGGGACTCGGGCCCAAAGCAGACCCCCTGGCCGCAAGAGTCAACCGAATGGCGGTAGAGCTACTTTATCGGGTCGCTTTCGTCGACGGCCACGAGCCGTTCAACGGCCCTACGCGCGACCGCTACGCTTTGACCCGTCTGCGGGTCGACGGCCGGATGACGGCACGTGCGTTGCTCGACCGCCTTTCCCGCTCCAAGCCGCGCCCGCGTGCGCCCGATTCATCGGTCACCTCGACCGATTGGAACTTCGCGCCTAAAGCGCGTGAATCAGAGGTCTGGCAGGGGGTTGTTGATTGGCCGCCGAAACTTGAGCTCCAGGACGGCATGACGGCCTGGATCAAAGGCTCTGAGGACTGGACGGACAGCCAGATCAGCACACTGGTCCAGTTGACTCCCGACGCGATTGCTGGTGTCTATGCCCGCTATGTGGATCCTGAGCAATGTCTTTACCTGTCGGTGACCACCAGGGGAATCCGCCTCCAGGAACGAAGCAAGGGAGGCAGTCACGTCACCCTGCTCGACTACAAGTCGAAGCTCGAGCCGGGCCGCAGCTACCGGCTCCGGCTGAGGCTCAAGCGAAATCGGGCATTCGTCTTCCTCAATGGCGACCAGGCTGGGCAGCCGGCGCCTCTCACGGCAGTCGACAGTCGCGGCAAATGCGGCATCGGCAGCAAGTCAGGAACGACTGTTTTCTCGGGAGTAACCGGCGGCCCCCTTCCCCGGGTGTTCATTGTAGGCAATCAGTACCGGGCCCTGCCGGAGTCGCTGCGACAATCAGCGCTTGCCTTTCTGTCCGATTTGCCCGTCACCGAGAATCAGTCGTCCGCCTCAGGAGGATCGGTTTGCGTCGACGCTCAGCAGATTGATGAGATGATAGCGGCCGCGGCGGAAGGTGTGGAGCCGATCCCTTTGGTCAACACCGTGCGTCATACTGATTCCGCGAGTCCTCAGCCCTGTACCAGAATCAGCGACCTTGCCACGCTTAAGCCGCTCGTCCGGCGCCTGGGCCTGCGCGGCATCGGGGAGCACAAGCCCCGGGACCTGACGGAGCAGCGACTCGCGCCGGTGCGCGTACTGCAAGCAAGTCAGGTTCGCGACTGGATGAGCTCCAGCAAAGACACAAGGCAAGAAATCATCCTCGTAGAGGGTTCCGAATCTGACGTTCTGCGGGCGATCCAGCTGCTTCTCCATTACGTCCCCCCACAACGCCTCGTGGCCGGCTCGGTTCACGCAGGCGAGCTTCCTCCCGGCGTCGGGATTGCTGTCCATTCGAGGAGTCCGGAATAGTCATGAACATGAGAGTCAAAGTAGCGCTCGCGCCGATAGCAGTCGTGTGCCTTTCAGGATTCGGCCTATCTCAGTTATGCGCCCCGGTAAAAGGAGCGACGCCGAAGCAGGCCGTCGCTATCAAGTCCCAGATCGTGAAATCCGGCCCGTCGGTCGTCAGCCTGATTCACGCCTCCAGGCAAAGCATCGCCAAGGGAGACCTGGACACGGCGCTCCAGCGCGCGACCGAAGCCATCGCCGCTGATCCGGTTTATGCGGACGCCTGGAAACAACACGGCAGAGTGCTGATGCTGCGAGGTGACTTGCGCGGCGCGCTCGAGTCACTCGAAAAGGCGCTCCAGCTGAACAAGGACATCGTCGAGGTTCCTCAATGGATTACCCAGGTCCTTTTCGATTCGCAGCAATATAGCGCGATGTTGCGCTACCTGGAATCGCTCTCGCCCGAAGTCGCCGCGGCGCATGATTCGGCTTTCATCGCGTCAGTGCTGGCGCGGCTGACACAGACCAACCAGTCAGGGCTGGCGAAGCCGGTGGCATCCTTGTGGCAGCAAGTGGCCGTCTCCGATGAAGGGCGACGGGTGGCCCAGGCCATCGGCCAGATATTCGCCGCGCAAACTGCCGATGCGGCCAGGACATTGCAGGCTGTGCCGCGATCTGCGGCGGACAGGCAACTTGTCTCGCTCGCCTGGACTCTACTTGGCTCGCAACAGCTCTCGTCCGGCCAGGCAGACTCGGCCGTGGCTTCGCTCCAAGCCGCTCTCGAGTTCCAGCCGGACAACCGGATCGCCCAGCGAGAGCTGGGATGGGCCTACCGGTCGTCAAGCCGACCCGCTGAAGCAGCAGAGGCGTGGATAAGAATCGTCCGGCAGACGTTCAAGCCCGCCGCCCTTTGGGCGGAGATCGCCCAGGCGTACATCGAGGCGAACCGTCCGGACAAGGCCGCAGCTGCCGTACAAGAAGTCCTGACGCTTGTCCCGCTCGACGAGCGAGGACGAGCCCTCAAGCTGATGCTCCTCTTGGAACAGGATCCGAGGGGAGCTGCTGACTATGAGAAGCGACTGGCTCAGCAAGCCGGCGGCGACTATGTCACAGCCCTGGGCCGGGGGATGGCCGCCCGAAAAGCGGGGCGTTTCGACCAAGCCACGGCCCATTTCGAAAAGGCGCTCGCGTTGCGTCCCAAGAACGCACGAATCCAGGCGCTGCTGTTGGAGGTTTGCTTGTCGTGGGCAGCTCAGGTCAAGCCGGCCGAAGCCGTGAAGCCGCTTGAGAAGCTGCTGCGTCTTGACCCGAAGCGGACGTCGGCCTGGCGCGATTTGGGATGGGGCCGGTGGGCCCTGGGTCAACACGACGAGGCCATGGAGGCCTGGGAGAAGGCTCTACAGGCGGGTGTCAAAGATTCAGGCCAGCTGGCGACTCAGATTGCCGCAAGTCTGATCGAATCCGGGGAGGCCGAACGGGGACTCGGAGTCTTCTCTCGCTGGAATCCCGATGGATCGATGGCCGCAGCCGGACAGAGTCTCTTTGACACGGATCGGCACCGCACGGCCGAAGTCTTCTTGACCGAGGCCTGGAACAGAGGAGAGAGGACCGCGTCGACGGGCTTACGGTTGGCCTCGCTCGTGTCCCGGCGTTCGGAATGCTTGGCGGTCATGGATTATCTCAAACCGGCTCTGGATTCGGGATTGGGTAAGCTCAGCAGCCAGCAGCTGGAAATGGTTTTCGACACGGCCGGCCGCTGCGAACGCGCTTCCCAGGCAACGGAGCTTCTTGACGCGCTCGACCAGCGGATCGGCGAGGTCCGGGATCCGGCCTATCGAAAGCGCCTGGCTTCGCTGTTTGAATCGGCTGCAAACAAGAAGGCCGGCCTTCGCGATTCCGAAGCTGCGTTCCAGCTCTATTCAAAGGCGCTCAGCCTTGACCCGGATCGGACGATCTGGTTTCGGGCGCTCGATCTGGGAGAGCGTCTGGGCAAGGTCCACGAGACAGCCAGGCTGCTCCAGGACCTCGAGCGGCAGGCAACCTCTCCCGCAGTGCTCGAGGGTATTCGCGCAAGGGAGCAGGCCAGGCAGGGACAGCTGGAGATTGCGGTCGGGCATTATCAGCAGAGCCTGCAGGCCGAGCCGGCACAGCCGGAGATCCGGTTGGAGCTGTTCCGGCATCTGATGACGCTCGAGCGTTTTGAGGACGCCCGGATCCAGGAAAAGTGGTTCTCAGACAGATGGCAGGAGGGTGACCGTTCGGTTCGCAGTCATCTGGCGGAAGTGCTCTCGGCCCTCGGTGAAACGGAACGGGCCATGGAGATCTGGCGGGAACTGTATCTGGTCAGTCCAGACGTCCCTTACTACACGCTCGAGTACGCGCGTTCAGCCGTCAACCTCTGTCGCTGCGACGAGGCTTTCACCGCCCTCGAGCAACTGGCCGCCCGCTCGCGCGACGCTCGGGTTTTCGAGCTGATGGGCGAAATAGAGGCAGCCCGGGACCGTCCCGAGCAGGTGATGACCTGGACCGAACGCGGGCTCGAGATCAAACAGACACCGACCCTGCTGCGGCTGCGCGCCGAGGCGGCCGAGCAGCTTCGTAATTACCAGGCAGCGGAACAAGCGGCACAGGCCCTGGTAGCGCTCGACGCCGGCAATGCGGCGGCGGCCGGCATCCTGCTGCGCACGTACCTGGCCCAGAATCGATTCGACCGGGTGGAGATCGCAGGCCAGGAGCTCCTGCAGCGGAACCCGATTTTTCTGCCGGCCTTGAACCAGCTCAAAGAGACGGCAGCAAAGACCGGAAACGGGCGGCGCCGCCTGGAGATCGCGCGCCTCGTGGCCAGTCAGAGGAGCTGGGACGCCGATGCGTGGCGGCGCTACGCCCTTGTCGCTGCCGAAGAGGGAGAGTTCGGGGAAGCGCTCTCCACCTCGGCTCCTCTTGCCGGGATGAAGACCGAACAGGCCATTCCCGTTCTGCTCTACTCCCGGGTGAGCGCCTGCGCCGATAACGGCCAGAACACCGTCGAACAGGTAATTTCCCACTGGACTCGCCTGCACGGCGCGGGCTATCGGTTTATTTCGCCGGCTGAGATCGACCCTCGCCAGGGCGGTTTGAGAGTCATGGTCGTCCTGATCAATCCGGATCCCGCAGCTCTCGATCCTCTTGACACGCTCCTGCGCCAGATCGGGGGCAAGGCCGTTCTCGCCATCGACCCCCGGAGCCTGAGAGCGCCGGTGCCCGGGATGCCGTCGACCGAGCAGCTCCAGAAGCTGCAAACAGGTGGCTTCTGGATCCTGGCATCTAGCGCGTCCCAAGGACGGCAACGCGGGACGATCGACGCCACAGGAACCACCGGCAACCTTCTTACCCACTTCCTGTGGAAGGGCGGGCAGGTGGAGAGCTCGAGATCCTTCGAAGAGAGAATCAGCCGGACCATGGCCGCAGCTTCTGATTTACTTCCCAAGAACCAGCCGCGACTCCTCGTTTATCCGGGTGGGGATTACGGCCAGTTTTCGCTCGACACCAATCAGGAGGCGGTCGCCCTGTTAAGGTCGGCCGTCGAAACAGAGTTTGACCAGGCGATTGCGTTCGATGAGACGGGATTCGTTACGGTCGGATTTGACCCGCTTCGGCTCCCGGGAAAACTCGTACCGCGAAGATGGAGCGACACCGACCTGATGACCCATCTCGAGCAGGCAAACCCGCTGGCTCTGGCGCGGCTGGACTATGCGAAGACCCTCTCCTGGACGAGCCAGCATGAGCGGGCCACCGCCTGGTTCAAGCGCGCCGGGGAGTCAGGCGCCGATCCGGCGGAGGTCAGTTTTCATTGGGGCGCGAGCGCCTATCAGGAAGGAGACGTTCCAACCGCCTTGTCGAAGCTGCGCGCCGCCCGCAATCTGGAACCTGATTCCATCCGCAACGGGGCGGCTCTCCGCCGGGCCGAGGACCGGAAAGACGCGGCTTTGGCAATCAACGCCAGCATTTGGGAAGACAGCGATGACCATAGGGCGATCAGGTACGGCGCCGAACTGGGGACCTATATCGGAGATCACGTGCGCCTCTCGGCGTTCGCCGACCGCAACCGGTACGAACGCGACGGCTATGGCGGCGAAAGAGGATCTCGATTTGGAGGAGGTTTTCTCTGGCACTTCGCGCCCGAATGGCGCCTCAACGGGCAAGCCTGGTCTCTGAACACGGATCATCCCGAGAACCAAATCGGCTGGGCGCTTGATCTTCACATGCCCGCCGTGCCGCTGGGCGGATCCCTCGAATTCCATGCGGGCCGTGACGACATCAGCACCGTGGAAGCCGTGCGCCGGAGAATCTGGGCGTCAGAGTACTCGCTCGAAAGCTATTCCCGCATTGCCAATTTCTGGGAACTGTCAATCGAGCCGTCCTTTACCGACCGAAGTGACGGCAACCGCACCTATATGGTGCAGGGACACTTTGCCCGGCGACTGCACGAATGGCCTTTCTTTGCTCTGGGCTATTCCTTCCGCTTTGCCGATAGCGACCGTGACCCGATCGAGTACTGGGCGCCCCTGCAACTGCGCCAACATCAGCTGTACATGGCGGCGCGAGGCGAGTACGGGCGGCTTCGCTACGGGCTCAGCGTCCAGGCAGGATACGCAGCCCAGCGCGAGACGAATTGGCGCTTCCGCTGGGGTGGGCGTCCGATGCTCGGGCTACGCCTCACGTCTCATACGGAGCTGAGAGCGGAATACATCCGCCTGGACACCGCTATCTACCAGAGCAACGTCTGGCTGTTCGGGCTGGTGCAAAGATTTTAGTTCAGTATTTCCCGTGAAGGCCCCCGAGCCTCTCAGTCCTCCGCTTTTTCCCTCCACGAATCCCAGAACAGGCCGGCGGCGAGGGCCAGGAAAACGGTCAGGCCCACCCAGTTGCCCCAATACTCGAGCCGCTGGCCTATACCCGAGATCCGGGTCAGGTCGGGAATCACAGTGGTTTGCCAGGAATCCTCGACGAACCGCAAAAGCGCCGCGAGCACACCGACCAGCGCGCCGCCCGCGATGAATCCCGAAGCGATCAGTGTTCCCTTCTCCTGCCGCGCTTTCCCCCGCGCCTTATCCCTGGAGAACCGCTGCAACATCCAAGAGACGGCTGCGCCGAGAACTAGAGGCGAATTCAATTCCATCGGAAGGTACATTCCCAGCCCAAAGGCCAGTCCCGATACACCACAGAACTCGGCTGAAACGGCGAACACCACTCCGACGGCATAAAGGAACCAGGGAGCGCCGCTCGTCCCCATGACCCCACGGAGCACGGCTGCCATGGCATTCGGCTGAGGCGCCGGAAGCGGATGCGGATGGGCCGGTCCGGGAGCAAATCCGTAGACTTGCGCCATTAACAGGATGACCGCCGTGGTGGCCGCGGAAGCCACCACCGCCCCAATCAGATTGGAGATCTCGATCTTGCGCGGCGTGGCGCCCAGCCAGTACGCAATCTTGTACTGGGTGACGAGCGACCCGGCCATGGAAAGTGCCGTGCAGACCACCCCGCCGATCAGCAGCGTCTGCAACATGCCTTTCTCCCCGCTCAATCCGAGGGAGGACATCACGACGGCGGTGACGATGAGAGTCGTGAGCGTCATACCCGAGATCGGGGTGATGGAAATCATCGCAATTGCCCATGCAGATACGGAGGCGAAAAGGAAGGCGACCACGAGCGTCATCAGGGCGGCAATAAGCGCGATATACGTCGCTGACGCTTCGCCGGCCAGGACCGAGAAACGGAAATAAAGCAGGATCGCGAGACCGGCGGCCACAATCCCGGCCAGAATGCCGGCCATGGGAAGAGAGCGTTCGGTCCTCCTCTCTTCCGCCACCGCGCTCTTGCCTCCCGCCAGCCGCATCAGTTCTTTGATCGCCTGGCCGATCGCTTGAACGATCACGGGGGACATCTTCAGGATGGAAATGACACCTGCCGCAAAGATGGTTCCAATGCCGATGTGCCTTACGTACTGCACAAAAATCTCTCGGGCCGACATGTTTGCAATCGGCCCGGCGCCCGCCGTGATCTCGCCCGGGATAAGAGATCCGAGATGCGCGAAAAGCGGAACCAGCACGAAAAAGGACACGATCGAGCCGCCCATGATGATCGCTGCATAGCGGATCCCCATGATGTATCCAAGACCCAGGACCGCAGCGCTGGTGTTCATGGTGAAAACCGCTTTCGCCCGGTCCGTCAGCGGGGCTAGCGCGCCAATCGTGGCAGTAGAGAAGTTTTCGGCCCAGGCCCGCATGGAAGGCCCAAGGAAATCAAAAATGGCCGCGACGACGCCCGCGTACGAGAGCACAACCGCGCTCTTGCCGCCTCGCTTGCCGGCAACCAGGATTTCCGTCGTCGCGCGCGCCTCCGGATACGGCAGCTTTCCGTGAAGATCGCGTACAAAGTAGCGCCGGAAGGGCGCCAGGAAGAAAACGCCCAGAATCGCCCCGAGCAGCGGGACCAGGAAGATCTGAAAGAAGGACGACCTTCCCTCGAGACCCAGAATGTAGATCGCCGGCATGGTGAACACCGAGCCACCCGCGACGATCCCGGCAGTGGCGCCAACGGCCAGGATGTTGACATTTTCGAGCAGGGTCGAGGAACGGGACTTGAGGAACTTGACCGCAAAGACCGAGAACCCTACGGCCAGGATAGAGATGGGAATCGCCGACTCAATTCCCTGCCCCAGCTTGAGGGCGATGTAGGTAGCGGCGGCGGAGAAAATGACTGACCACGTCACACCCTGAAGGATGGAGCGGGCGGTCACTTCCGCAATGGAGGCAGCGGGCGCCACTACGGGCCGGTATTCCTCGCCCGGCGTCAGTTCGCGAAAAGCATTCTCTGGAAGTCGCACCTCGGTCGGATCGATCCTCTCGTCGTCAGAAGTCATAAGCTCGTCCACAACCTCCTCAGCTCGGTTCGAGCCGCAATATAACCACAGCGTTCGGACGTGCCGCAAGCACAGCGAACAAAGGGGCGAAGGGAAGGATGAAGGATGAAGGATGAAGGCAAAGCCCACAGAGCCGCAAGCGCAGCGCTTTCCAGCAAAGCGCGTCGGGCGCGAACCGGTTCCACTCCTTTGAGTGGTGGAACCGGTTCGAACCCGGCGCGCTCCGCTGAAAAGCGCTGCGCTTGCAGCTCTGTTCCTCCTTCCGCTCCCGCGACAAAGCCCGTGTAAGTATCAAAAGGCTGGAATTCCGCGGACCCGCTGGCTAAAGTTTACCGGCATGGATCGGATCAAAGCAGATTACGCGCTTGAATTGCAGTCGAAGGAGATGGAAGACCTGGTTGTCCAGGCCATGGACCGGATCAGGCCGTTTCTTGACAGCCTCTCGGATCAGCCGGCGGCGGACACGCAGGACGGGGAGGAACTGGCCCGATCGCTGCGGGACAGTCTTCCGCTCCACGGGACACCCTTTCCCGAACTGTTGGACCTGCTTTTCAGCCGCCTCATACCGAAAAGCTTCAACACTGCCGGACCCGGTTACCTGGCCTACATCCCCGGAGGAGGGATAGTCCACACCGCGGTCGCAGACTTCATCGCCGACTCCGTTAACCGGTATGTCGGGGTGTGGGCGGCCGCGCCGGCGCTTGCCCAGCTGGAAGTCAACGTCGGACGCTGGTTCTGCGAGATCGTATCCTATCCGGCCAGTGCGCTCGGGCTGCTGACCAGCGGTGGCTCGATGTCGAACCTGATCGCCCTCGTGACCGCACGCCGCAACAAGTTACCGGAGGATTTCCTGTCCGGGACCTTGTACACCTCGGACCAGACTCACTACTCGGTCAGCAAGGCCGCTGTGCTGGCCGGTTTCCCTCCCTCAAACGTCCGGCTGGTACCTTCCGACGGCCGCTTCCGAATCGACCTCGAGCAACTCGCGGAAAACGTTCGGCGGGACCGGGAGAACGGAATGGTCCCGTTTCTGCTGGTCGGCAACGCCGGCACGACCAACACCGGCGCCGTCGACGATTTAACCGCGCTGGCGGACTTCGCTCAAGAACAAGGCATGTGGCTTCATGTCGACGGGGCTTACGGCGGATTCTTCATGCTGACCCAGAGAGGACGCGAGCTCATGAGGGGAATCGAGCGCGCCGACTCGATCACACTTGATCCGCACAAGGGGCTGTTTCTTCCGTACGGCACCGGTTCCCTGCTGGTCCGCGACGGCTCGACCCTGAGGCAAGCCCATAGCGTGAGAGCCGTCTACCTGCCCGAGACCGGGCAGGAGCCGGATCTCGTGGACCTGTCCCAGGTTTCGCCCGAGCTATCGCGCGCTTTCAGAGGCTTGAGAGTCTGGCTGCCGCTCAAAATGCACGGCATCGGACCTTTTCGACAGAACCTCGAAGAGAAACTTCAGCTGGCGCAATGGATCACCGCGCGACTCCGAGAGATAGAGGAGCTTGAGATCGTGGCCGAACCGCAACTGACGGTCCTGGCCTTTCGGCTGCGGCTGCCCGGCTGCGACGATGAAACGACAAACCGGTTGACCCGCCTCTTGATGGACGAAGTGAACGCTCGGCGGCGCGTCTATCTCAGCTCGACCGTCATTGACGGCCGTTTTCTGGTCCGGATCTGCGTTCTCTCATTCAGGACCCATCTCGACCGCATGCAGATGGCGCTCGAGGACATCAAGGCAGCGGTCTCGAATGTAGTGAACCAGCACTTGGGCTCTAAGTCGCACGACAACTGACTGTTGGTGTATTCTTCCGTGAACGGTGGAGGACAGTATGGATCAGAGAAACGAGGCCGATCAGAAGACAGAAAAAGGGATTTCACGGCGCAGCTTCGTGGGGACTGTAGCCACGGCGGCCGGCATCACGCTGGTTCCCCGGCACGTGCTCGGAGGACGTGGGTATAAGGCTCCGTCCGACACACTGAATATAGCCGGGGTCGGCGCCGGAGGCATGGGCGCCAACAACATCGCCCATTGCGTGGAGGCGGGAGAAAACATCGTGGCGCTATGCGATGTCGACGACAACCGCGCCGCCAAGACCTTCCAGAAGCTTCCGAACGTCCCCAAATACAAAGACTCTCGGAAGATGCTCGAGAAACAAAAGGACATTGACGCGGTTATCGTAGCAACGCCGGACCATGCTCACGCCCTGATCGCGATGGCCGCCATGCAGCTGGGGAAGCACGTCTACGTGCAAAAGCCGCTGACCCGAACGGTCGGCGAAGCCCGCAAGCTCACCGAGGCCGCACGCAAGTACAAAGTCGCCACCCAGATGGGAAACCAGGGCCAATCGATGGACGGCGTGCGGATCGTGTCCGAGTGGATCTGGGACGGCGCTATCGGCCCAGTCCATGAAGTGCACATCTTCACCAACCGCCCGGTCTGGCCTGGGCAAGGCTTCGGACGGCCCAAAGAAACCCCTCCCGTTCCCGCTGGACTGGACTGGGATCTCTGGCTGGCCGGCGCCCCTTATCGGCCTTACCACCGCGCCTATTGTCCTCACGACTGGCGGGCCTGGCGAGATTTCGGGGCCGGGGCTCTCGGAGACATGGGGTGTCATCTGATGAACGCACCCTACGCGGCCCTCAAGCTCAAATACCCCATCGCTGTTGAGGCCTCGACGGCCGAGATGTGCATCGAGCCCTGGAAACGTTTCGCCAACACCGAGACCTTCCCGATGGCTTCGGTGGTTCACTACACGTTCCCCGCCCGCGCAGACATGCCCGAGGTCAAGCTGCACTGGTATGACGGCGGCCTTCTGCCCGAGCGGCCCGATGAACTGGAGCCGGACCGCCCCATGGACTTCGGGGATCGAGGCGGAGCGATCATTGTCGGCGAAAAAGGCAAGATCGTCTGCGGGACATATGGCGACAGTCCCCGGATCATCCCGGAGTCGAAGATGCGCGAGTACAAGAGACCGCCCCAGACCCTGAAAAGAATCCGCGGAAGCCACGAGCTGAACTGGATCCAAGCCTGCAAAGGCGGCGAGCCTGCCACTTCGAATTTCGACTACTCGGGCCCATTCACTGAAACCGTGGTTATGGGAAACCTCGCCGTCCTCTTCCCCGGCAAGAAGCTGCTGTGGGACGGCGAGAACATGAGAATCACCAATCTCCCGGAAGCCAACGAGTACGTCATGGCCAGGTACCGGGAAGGTTGGGGCCTGGGATCGTAAGCGTTTATTGAGCCGGCAGTGAGGGTGTTGAAAATGTTCACTCGTGCGCGTCTTCCGAGCACTTTATGGAGTCCATCATCATGCTGCGAGGTCTGACGAGCCGCAAGCGCGGGTGCCCCGAAGGACATGATGGACTCCACAAGAGGCCTTGTCTCGACCTTTTTCGACACGCTCGCAGTCGAGCTCAGAACACGCCATAGCCCCGATCCCCGAACCTCACTCACATCCAGCCCTCTGCCAATGCATACCATTGATATATCAGTGCCATGCCAATTGCATTTTTCTCTTGCCATAAGCCGAGAAGCGGGCGTAATCTCTTGGCGTATTTTGCGGGGCGACGATGGCCAAGAGAGCTAAGCCTAAGCGCATCAACGAACTGACCGTCAATGCCGGAGCTTCCCTTGATCATTCGCTGACCGATTGGGCCTATCAGCAGATCAAGGAAGAAATTCTGACCAACCGGCTCCGGCCTGGCGACCCTCTTCAGGTGGAGTACTTTGTCAGACGATTGAAGATCAGTCGCACTCCCATGCGGGAAGCGATTCAGCAGCTCGAAAAGGAGGGGCTGGTGGAAATCCGGCCGCGCATGGGGACCTTCGTCTCCCACATCGAGCTGCGCGAGATCGTCGAGATGTATCAGGTGCGCCAGATCCTGGAGGGTTTTGCGGCCCGGCTGGCGGCCGGGCGCGTGGACCCCACGCGGCTGGCCGACGTCGAGAACCAGCTGGCCCGGCTGCAGACAACCGGGGAAGTCGACTACCCGGCTATCTCCAAGGCCGGTCTGGAACTGCACCGTCTCATTGTGGAGTCCTGCGGCAACCTGGTCCTGACCCGTTTCGTCCTGTCGCTCCAGGACCATTTTCGGAGATTCCGATCGGCCATGCCTCAACTGCCCGAGCGGATCCTCGAGTTCCATCAGGAACACCTCCGCATCCTGGAGGCGCTGAGGAAGGGCGATGGCCCAGAAGCCGAGCGGCTGATGCAGCAGCACCTGGCCCACGCGTCTCAGTTGCTGATGGAGCGCTTATTGCCCCAATGGGGGGAGAGGCCGGAAACCCCTTTTATTTTTCGCATTCCACAGGGCGTGGAACAAGCCGGGACCAAAGGCGAATAGCGAAGCCGCCGGCATTCGGAAACAGGGCGTCGTCAAAACGTCTTCCATAGATGCGGATGTTCGTGTAAGGGGCTTTGACCCATAGATAGAGGGTCGTTCAACCATGGGGGGACACTGCTAAAGCACGCGGTCGGCGAATCCAGGCTCCCAGGCTCATATCCAGACACCAGGTCGTATTCTCAGGTTGTCGATTTTGGATTGCCGCACCTGTCTCGTGTCGCCTCGTCTCAGACTGGGAGGTCCGTTATGAAAACCTGCAGTTATCTCTGCATCATCGCGCTGCTGGTGGCGGCCGCAGGACCCGTGTACGCGCAGGAATCGCGCGGCACGATCCTGGGCCGGGTCACCGACCAGAGCAACGCAGTACTACCGGGTGTGACCGTGGAAGCCACCAATACCGCTACCGGCGTTACCATCACTGCCATTACTAACGACGAAGGGAACTACAACATCCCGTTCCTGAACCCTGGCGCCTATCGCGTCTCCTTCAGCCTGCCCGGGTTCAACAAGCAGGTCATTGACAATGTCCAGCTGCGCGTCGCCGAGCAGCTGACGGTGAACACGTCGCTGAAAGTCGGCATTGAGGCGCAGGAAATCGTGGTCACGGCCGACAATGCGGTGCTCGAGAACGCCACCGCTTCGCTCGGCCAGGTCGTCGATTCGCGCCGGATCAGCGAACTGCCGATGCGCGAAGGCAACCCCATGGAACTGGTGCTGTTGGCGCCTGGCATCGCCAACACCACCGATCTTCGCTTCAGAAAAACGGGCATGACGCACAGCCAGTCCCAGTGGGAGGCCGACGGAACAGGCGAGAAGCGAGGAGACTTCACGATTGACGGGATCCCGAACACCTCGTCTTTTGGCGGCAACCAAGGGGTGACAGTCGCATTTGCGCCTCCGTCCCTTTCGGTACAGGAATTCCGCGTCCAGAGCATGACCTATGACGCCAGTATCGGCAACAGCCCGGGCGGCGTGGTCAACGTGGTCAGCAAATCGGGCACCAACGAGTACCACGGCGAGGGCCTGTATAAGTTCCGTGACTCCGCCTTGGACTCCTTGAACATCCTCGAGAAACGCGACCCGAACTTTGCGAAAAAAGAGTATTCCGACAACCTCTATGCGGGCGCTTTCGGCGGTCCGGTCATTAAGGACAAGAGCTTTTTCTTCGTAGCCTTCGAGGGCAACGTCTACGGAGTGCCCCGATCACAAGGAGCGCGGACGGTCCCGACCGAGAAGATGCGTAACGGGGACTTCTCGGACCTGCTCGCCCTTGGGCCCAACTATCAGATTTACGATCCGGCCACAACCAAGCCCGATCCAACCGACAAAAGCCGCTTCATCCGCGAACCGCTGGCCGGAAACATCATCCCCGCGAACCGGATCAGCCCAATCGCCAAGAAGATGGTGGAGTATTTCCACAAGCCCAATCGCACCGGCGAAGCCGACGGCAGAGGCAATTTCCTGCCTCCGAACTTCGTCGAAGAACAGAGCAACTACTCGATTACCGGGCGCTTTGACCACAACTTCTCGGAGAAGAACCGTATCTACGCTCGTGCCAGCTTCTCCTGGTGGGAGAACATCAAGGACGACTTTTATTTCAACGAGGCGGCCGGTTTCGGCGAGAGCCGGGACAACCGGCAGTTCGGACTCGACCACATCTATGTGTTCTCGCCCAACCTGCTCTTGAACAGCCGCGGAGGCTACACCTGGCAGGCCTTCCCCCAGGGTTCCTGGTTCTTTGGCTTCGATCTCGGGTCGCTCGGGTTCGATCCGGCCCTGGTGGCGTTGTACCCGAAGGAAAGGGCTACCTTTCCTCAGGTCCGTATCGGGACGAATCCGAGCGGCAGCGGCGTGACTACAGACTTCATGCGCGCCTCCTCGTCGGTCTCGGGGCTGGATGGAACCAACGGCATCATGGACTACTGGACCGCGATTTACTCGTACAGCAGCGTCCTGTCCTGGATGAAAGGCGCCCACAACATCAAGCTGGGACCCGATTTCCGCATCTATGATGAGCACAACCTGACCGAACAGCTGGCGCCCCGGCTGGAATTTGGGACCAACTACACCAGGGGGCCCAAGGACAATTCGCCGTCAGCCCCTTACGGGCAGGACATGGCGGCCTTCATGATGGGTTACCTGACCGGCGGCAGCACCATCCTGAGCCCGGAACGAAACGAACGGATCACCCGCCTGGGTCTGTTCATCCAGGATGACTGGAAGGTGGCGCGCAAGCTAACACTCAACCTGGGGCTTCGGTACGAGTACGAGACTCCCCTGACCGAGCGCGACAACGCCATGGTCAACGGTTTTGATTTCACGACCCCGCTACCAATTGAAGCGAAGGCCAAGGAAAACTACGCGAAGAACACGGCGTCCAGCATGCCGCCTGAAATCCAGTACCAGGTCCGAGGCGGAATCCTCTATGCCGGCGTAGGCGGTCAGCCTCGAGGGCTGAACGACCGGCTGGCGAAAAACTTCATGCCTCGGTTGGGGCTCGCCTACGATGTCAACAGCAGTCTCGTGGTTCGTGGCGGTTACGGCATTTACTATGACTCGCCCTCGTATGCCCGGTTGAACGCCGAGCAGCCGGGGTACACCCGCTCCACTCCAATCGTTCCTACCAAGGACAACGGCCAGACGTTTATTGCGACCCTGGCGAATCCCTTCCCGGACGGTCTGTTGGAGCCGGTCGGGAATTCACTCGGATTGATGACAAACGTAGGCGCGAACCTCACGGTCCCCTTTGTATTCGGTGTCAAAGCGCCGTATGCCCATCGCTTTTCGCTTACCGTCGGCTACAAGCTGCCTCAGCAGTTTGTCATCGAAGGCTCGTATGTGGGAAGCCGCATGGTCAACATGCCGGTGCAACACAATATCAACGCGGTCCCGGCCAAGTATCTCTCCACTCTGCCGACCCGGGATAAGGCCACCATCGATTACCTGACCGGCAGCGTCAAAAACCCGCTCTACGGAATTCCGGAAGTGACTGCCGGCATGACCGGGCAGACGGTCCAGCGCAGCCAGTTGCTGAGGCCCTACCCACAGTTCGGCAATATCACCGCGCAGGAATCGATCGGCAAGCGCTGGTACGATGCGGCTCAGCTCCGGGTGGAGCGGCGGTTTTCGAGTGGGTACACGTTCCAGGCTTCCTACACCTATTCCCATATGGTCCAGGCGACCAGTTACCTTAACGATACGGACACGCAGCTCGAGAAGATCGTAGACGGCGCCGACAGGCCACACATCTTCGTCGCCAGCGGTATCTACGAGCTTCCCTTCGGCAGGACCCGGCGTTTCGGGACCGGCTGGAACGCGCCGCTCGACCATATCCTGGGAGGGTGGCAGTTGGGAGTTCTATACCGGATTCAGTCCGGCCCTCCGCTCAACCTGGGAAACTGGATTCTGAAGGAAGGGTATACGCTGAAGGACATCGCGAAACCTCGGAGCGAACGGACCGTTGATGCTCTGTTCGCAGGCCGGCCGGCGAATGCCAGCACGACCAACCCTTGGTTCAATACCGACATTTTCGTCAGCGGATCGGCCAGCTCGGGTCTCCAGTTGGCCAACAACATACGGACCATGCCCAGCCGCACCGATTACGGGAGGCGGCCGGGTTACGAGCTCTTCGATTTCTCCCTGATCAAGAAATTCACCATCACCGAGAGCAAGGAGTTGCAGGTCCGGATCGAGTGCTATAACGCGTTCGACACCGTGAACTGGAAGGATCCAAGCACTACCGTGACCTCGGACAGTTTCGGTGCGATCTCCGCCACGAACGGCTACCCGCGCCAGTTCCAGCTGGCGGCTGTGTTCAGGTTCTAACGGGGTTCTCACAACCTGGACCGCGACGAACCCGCACGACGCCTCAGGCGCCGCGTCTTTTGCGGGCCGTGAGCAATCGAGGCAGAAACAGAAAAGGGGTGCCGCGCTTACCAGCGCGGTACCCCTTTTTTGTCTGAAGTGTAAGGCAAGCTTACAGGAACAGGGGCGCCAGCACCAGGGTGATGGTGCTGAGCAGTTTGATCAGAACATGGAGCGACGGACCGGCGGTGTCCTTGAACGGATCACCCACGGTGTCACCCACTACCGCAGCGCCGTGAACCGGGTTCTTCAGCTTCTTCCCGGACGCGTCGCTCAGGTACTTGCCGCCATGGGCGCCCGCCTCGATGTACTTCTTGGCATTGTCCCACGCGCCGCCGCCGTTGTTCAGGAGCAGAGCGGTGATAATGCCGACGATCGTTCCCACCATCAAAAGCGCTGCCACAGCTTCCGCTGCGATCAGCCTGTCAGAAGAAGTGGCAAAGGCGTGCTTGAAAACCACCCCCACCGAGATCGGCATCAGCACGGCCAGGAGGCCCGGCGCCACCATCTGCTTCAAGGCCGAGCGGGTCACGATGTCGACGCAGGAACCGTAATCCGGCTTGAAATCCGCCGGGAACTGGATGATGTCATTCACCCGCGCCAGCGACTTGTACTGTTTGCGCACCTCGGAAATGATCGCCTGGGCCGCGCGTCCGACGGCGCGGATGGCGAGCGCGGAAAACACGAAGACCAGCATGGCGCCCAGGAAAGCCCCGACGAAGACCACGGGTTTGCCCAGGTTAACCGGGAAGACCTTGCCGTGGATCTGCTCGGAAACCGCTGCGGCCGCCCCTCCAGCCGTCTCGACTCCAACGCCGGCGTAGTTCAGGACTTCTTCCATATAAGCCTGGAAGAGCAGGAAGGCGGCAAGACCGGCGGAGCCGATCGCATATCCTTTCGTCAGGGCCTTGGTCGTGTTTCCAACCGCATCGAGGCGGTCCGTCTTGGCGCGCACGCTCTCAGGCTGCTGGCTCATCTCGACGATACCACCCGCGTTATCTGTGATCGGACCGAAGGTGTCCATGGCGAGAATGAATGCTGCCGTCGCGAGCATGCCCATCGTGGCAACCGCCGTACCGAACAGCCCGCCGTTGACGCCTTCAATCCCGGCAAAAGTCATACTGCCAAGGTAATACGAGGAGAGCAAAGCGATCCCCATGACCACGGTCGGCATCCAGACGCACTCAAAACCCACACCGATGCCCGCAATAATGTTCGTGGCCGGGCCTGTTTCCGATGCCTGGGCAATCGACTGGACCGGACGGTACTTGTACTCGGTATAGTACTGGGTGATATAGACAAAGGCCACCGAGGTGAGAACGCCGATGATGCCGCAGATGAAAAAGAGCCACCAGGCGTTCGGCGCCCTGTCGCTGTAGAGAAGCCACCGGGTCGCGCCGCCGAAGGCCACCATGGCCAGGACTACGGCCACATAGTAGCCGCGGTTCAGCGCCTGCATCGGATCCATCCTCTCTTCCTTGTCCATCTTCACGCTGACGATTCCGACGATGGAAGCGATGATTCCGAACGCGCGGGCGACGAGCGGAAACATCATGACGCCGATCACACCGAGCGCAAAACCGGCATTCGCTCTCTCCGCCTCGGCCGCCAGAGCCGCGCCTAGAATCATGGCGCCTATGTTCTCGGCCGCGGTGGATTCGAACAAATCCGCGCCACGGCCGGCGCAGTCGCCCACGTTGTCGCCAACCAGATCGGCGATGACCGCGGGGTTGCGCGGGTCGTCTTCCGGGATTCCGGCTTCCACTTTGCCGACCAGGTCGGCGCCCACGTCAGCCGCCTTGGTGTAGATTCCGCCGCCCAACTGCGCAAACAAGGCGACGAACGAAGCGCCAAAACCATATCCAACGATCAACAACGGTATTTTCGTCTCAGGTATCTCGGGGCTGAAAAGCCGGACGAGGGCGTAAAGGCCGGCAACGCCGAGGAGGCTCATGGCCACCACCAGCAGACCGGACACCGCGCCGCCACGAAGTGCGATCCGCAGAGCGCTGTTCAGGCTGCTTAATGCCGCCGTCGCCGTCCGGATGTTGCTGCGGATCGAAATCCACATCCCGACATAGCCGGCCAGCACCGAGCAGAGTGCGCCCAGTACGAAAGACAGCGTAATCCACGTCGCCAATTCCAGAGAGCTCCCGACAGGATCGAACGCGCGGTGGTCACGCACGAATCCGTAACCGATAAAGAGAATGGCAGCAAACAGAATGGCCAGGTACAGGATCGTCTTGTTCTGTCGTCTCAGGAAAGCCTCGGCACCCTCCTTAATGGCGTTCGAGATCCGCTGCATCGCCTCCGAGCCCATGTCGTGACTAAGCACCCACCTGGCTAGAAACGCGGCAAATGCCAATCCTAGAACGCTGATTCCAATGACCAGCAAAATAAGCATAAGTCCTTCGTCCTCCTTACTTATGAACACAAAAACTGACTTCCCTCTCCGACGCACTAGCACGCAGGCAGGTTAAGTCGTGCTGTATTTGGCTTTTCAGGGCGTGTAAATCACGGCTGGACGGAACGCTCCAGCACTCAACCGAGAATGTCAGCCCGATACCCGGAGCGCAACTCCTCCCCCCTAGAAGTCACGAATTATAGCTGGATTGCAGGTGGAAGAGAAGAGGGTGCCTGTAAGCACAGGCACCTCCGGCCGAGAGCGCAAATCCCCCGCAAGGCGTTTGATCCCGGACTTCGCCCACGCTTCGAGAGCGACAACCTTTACGAGGGTGTCTTCCAGCTGTCGAGAATCCCCTGTCGGTTCGGGTAGATCTCGAATACGGTGATGAGACGGGTGAGCGACAGCAGGTCGATAATCCGCTTGGGTGGGTTAAGGAGCTTCAGTCCGCCTCCCTCTTTCTTGAGCAGGGAGTATCCGTGGACCAGTTGTCCCAGCACCGAGCTGTCAATGTAAGGAACTCCACTGAAATCGATCGCGATCCGCTTGTTGCCCTCTCCCCGGAGCCGGTCCAGCTCCTGTTTGAGTCGAATGTCGCCCTCGCCCGCCAACATCTGTCCCTGAGGAATGATGAAGTAGACGTTACCGTCGCGCTCGACCCTGAGTTCCACGAGGCAATCTTGACACGCCTGCTTTTTCCGTGTCAACATGCCACCTTTCCCAAGCGGGTTGCGTATTGCGGGTTACCGGTCACGCTTTACGATTAGCTGGTTGGGGCTCTTTTGTGGCGGTGTCTGAACGTGCACTTCGTGGTCGCCAACCCGTCACCCGCGACTCATAACCCGCGGCCCGCAATTCATAACCTGTAGCTCCCAAGGAGATGAGATCATGTCCGTAATCGAACAGATTCAAGCAAGACAAATACTGGATTCACGCGGCAACCCAACAGTAGAAGTGGACGTCATCACCGAGGACGGATTTGTAGGCAGGGCCGCCGTGCCCTCCGGAGCTTCAACCGGCGAGCATGAAGCTCTCGAACTGCGTGACGGGGACAAAAGCCGATACCTGGGCAAGAGCGTCATGAAGGCGGTCGAAAACGTCAACAACAAGATCGCGCCCGAAATCGAGGGGCTGTCGGTCCTGGACCAGATGCGCATCGACCAGACCATGATTACCCTGGACGGCACCGATACCAAGCAGACCCTGGGGGCTAACGCCATCCTGGGAGTTTCGATGGCTTGTGCGCGAGCAGCCGCAGAGTACGTCGGCTTACCCCTGTTCCAGTACCTGGGCGGCACCAACGCACACCTGCTTCCCGTCCCCATGATGAACATCGTGAACGGCGGGGCCCACGCGGACAACAACGTCGACTTCCAGGAATTCATGATCATGCCCTTCAACGCGCCTTCCTTCGCTGAGGCTCTGAGAATGGGAGTTGAGACCTTCCACCACCTGAAGAAAGTCCTCAAGGACAAAGGACTCAACACCGCCGTCGGGGATGAAGGCGGTTTTGCGCCCAATCTCAAGTCGAACGAAGAGGCCGTCGAGACGATCCTGAAGGCCATTGAAAAGGCGGGCTACAAGCCCGGAGAGGACATCCTTATCGCCCTTGACGTCGCGTCGAGCGAGCTGTTCTCAAACGGGAAGTACGTGTTTAAGAAATCCGGCAGCACGGTCAAGACGTCGGAGGAGATGGTTGAGCTTTACGCCAGCTGGCTGTCGCGCTATCCGATCTACTCCATCGAGGACGGGATGGCCGAAGACGACTGGGAGGGCTGGGCGCTCCTGACGAAGGAACTCGGCGACAGGGTCCAGCTGGTCGGAGACGACCTGTTCGTCACCAACCCGAAACGGCTTCAACGCGGGATCGACAGCCGGATCTGCAATTCAATTCTGATCAAGCTCAATCAGATAGGGACGCTGACCGAGACTCTGCGAACCATCGAGCTGGCCAAGTCCAACGGCTACACTAACGTGATTTCCCACCGTTCGGGCGAAACGGAGGACGCCTTCATCGCCGACCTGGCCGTGGCGACGAACGCCGGGCAAATCAAGACCGGATCAGCCAGCCGAACGGACCGCATCGCCAAGTACAATGAGCTGTTGCGCATCGAGGAGATTCTCGGTGAGCAGTCTGCTTATGCGAAACTTCGCGGCCGGGCATAGGGCGAACGAACATTTCGAATAGGGTCCTTGTGAACGAAGTGGACGTGGTGGACCGGCGAAACGACGTCCACAATGTCCATTCGTCCACTTCGTCCACTGCAGTTGGGCCTCTCGGCTTAGTCGGCATGGCACCAAGCCTCAGCATTGTCATACCAACCTGGAACGGTTTGGATCTCCTGCGCGAGTGCCTGCCCTCGGTGCTGGCCGCCGCCGCCGCTTACCGGGCCCAAACCGGGGCCGCGACCGAAGTCATTGTGGTGGATGACGGCAGTCGCGACCACACGGTTTCCCGCCTCCCTTTCGAGTTCCCCGAGGTCTGCGTGGTCGCCAGGCCCTCCAATGGGGGGTTCGCGGCTGCCTGCAACGAGGGGTTCGCACGCTGCCGTTACCCCCTCATCGGCCTTCTGAACAATGACGTTTGGGTGGACCAGTATTACTTCCTCCGACAGGCAGAACACTTCTGTGACCCGGCGGTTTTTGCCGTCACCGCGAAAGTCTACGGCTGGGACGAGCCGGTTTTCATGACAGGAGGCCGATACGGGCGCTTCCGTCGCGGGTTCTGGAGCGTCTACTTCAATTACGACGTCCAGCCGGAGCGGGCTGCCGATTGGATCAAGCACAGGCGCCTGTTATCGGCCTACGCTATCGGCGGCTTCTCCACTTACCGGCGCGATCGCATCGTCGAGCTGGGCGGCTTCAACCCGCTTCTCTCTCCCTTTCACTGGGAAGACGTGGATCTGGCCTACCGCGGGTGGAAGCATGGCTGGGAGGTCCGCTACGAACCCAGGAGCGTCGCCTATCACAAAGTCAGCGCGACCATCGATCGAAATTTCCGCAAGAAGCACGTCGATGCGGTCTCGTTGCGGAACAGGCTTCTTTTCCACTGGATCAATCTTCACTCTCCGACTTTCCTCCTGCGTCACCTGGCCATGCTGGCCGTCATGTTCCTGACGCGGATCCTGGCGCTGGACTTCGATTTCTACCGGGCGTTCTTCCAGGCAGTGAGCCAGCTCGACAAGGTCCGAGAGCTGCGACGGCGCGAGAAAGCCGGCGCGGCTCGCTCCGATGCCAGCCTGGCCCGCCTTCTCAGGGCTTTTTACCGGGAGGCGCCAATCCGGGTTTTCTGGAAGAAACCGGGCCGGGTTTCGCCCGAAGACGAGCCGCTGTCCATCCGTCCCACCGGCTCATCTTGTCCTCGGGAAGAGAAACCGGGTTAAAAATTTAACAATTGTGGTTTTACCGAACCCTAAATGTCTGTATAATCGATGGTATTGAATCGGATCTCAGCAGTCATTATCTGCTGTAACGAAGAGGAGAAGATTGAACGAGCCCTGAAAAGCGTTCAGGGAGTCACGGACGAGACAATAGTCGTCGACTCCGGGAGCCAAGATCGAACGATAGAGATTTGCAGGCGTTATACCGACCGGGTTTTTCAGAGGCATTGGGAGGGTTATCGGCGCCAGAAGCAGTACGCCACAGATCAGGCGCGAAATGACTGGGTTCTCAGCCTGGACGCTGACGAGGTCGTGAGCCCCGAGTTAGAGTCGGAGCTCGGCCGATGGAGGTGTACGGCTGCGGACGACTGGGCCGGGTACCACATCCCGCGTAAGACTTTTTTCATGGGCAGATGGATCGAACACACAACCTGGTACCCGGACTGGCAACTTCGGTTGTTTCGTCGCTCGGCAGGGCAGTGGGAGGGTGGCCGCGTGCACGAATCATTCAAAGTGTCCGGATCAATCGGCACCTTCCACGGTCATCTGTACCACTACACCTACTCGAACCTGTCGGAGTTCCTGCAGCAGCTCGATCGTTTTTCGAGCCTGGCGGCCGCCGACTTGTTCGACCGGGGGGTACGAGCGAATCTCTATCACATCGTGGCCAATCCGCCACTGGTGTTTTTGAAAAACTACCTGCTGAGGCGGGGGTTCAGAGACGGCCCGCAAGGCCTGGTCGTCTCCATCCTGTCCTCCGCTTCGACGCTATTTAAGTACCTTAAACTTTGGGAGTTACAGCATCGCCAGCAGGAGAATGCAAAGCAGTGAAACGGCTCACGCTCCTGTACGTTGACACCGAATACTTCTGGAGAGGCGGGCAGGAACAGCTGTTTTCCCTCATGCAGGGCATGATGGAACGCGGCCACACGGTATGCCTTGCCTCCCCGCATAACGCACCTCTCGGAGAGAGGGCTCGCGAGATCGGCATCGAGACCTACGATTTTGAGCAGCGGAACGAGATGAGCCTCCGGGCCTTGGTTCGTTTGCGCCGGCTCTTGCGCACCCGCCATTTTGACGTCATTCACTTCAACACGCCTCGCGCCATCGTCGCCGGCAGCCTGATGGGACGGCTGGAAGGAGTAAAGGTCAGGATTTCATCGCGACGCGTGAATTTTCCCTTGAAGTCCAGGTTCAGTCGGCTGAAATACAACTGGCTGCAGGACGGCATTATCACGGTCTCGGACACGATTCGGGAAACGCTTCTCTCGGGAGGGGTCAACCCCTCTCTCATCCAGGTCATTTATGAAGGTGTCGATCTGCACTGGATTGACCGTCAACAGCCTGTCGGAGACCGCCTGGGCAACGGGAACCTGGTGGTCGGGACGGTGGCCCATTTCAGTCACGAGAAAGGGCACGAAACGCTGCTGAAAGCCGCGGCCTCGCTGGCGTCCCGCTTCCGGAACGTCACCTACCTGCTGGTTGGGGACGGGGAACTGCGCTGCCGCCTGCACCGTTTGACCGAGGAACTGAAGATTGCCTCACACGTGAGTTTTACCGGCTTCCGGTCGGACTGCGAAGCGCTCATGAAGCAGTTCGACGTTTTCTGCTTGCCCTCCAGGTCCGAAGGACTTAGTTCCGCGATTCTGTCGGCAATGGCTAACCGGCTGCCGGTAGTGGCGACAAATGTCGGCGGGATTCCGGAACTGGTCGTAGACGGACAGACAGGTCTGCTGGTCGAACCGGACAACCCGACGCAGCTCGCCGGAGCTCTGTCCCAGCTGCTTGACTCCAGGGAGCTGAGGCATCGACTGGGGCATGAAGGGCGAAGGCGGATTGAAAGTCATTTCACGCTGGAGCGCAAGCTTGACGAGACTGAATCGCTGTACCGCAAGTTACTGGGAACGAACCACAATCAGCCGTCTGGTTGCCGTCTGCCGGTTACCAGTCGCCGGCTGCCGGCGAGCACGAAAGGGAGAATATGAAAGGCGTCATACTGGCGGGTGGTTTAGGCACTCGCCTCCGGCCGCTCACCAACGTTACCAACAAGCACTTACTCCCGGTTTATAACAAGCCGATGATCTACTATCCGCTGGAAACACTGATCCAGGCGGGCATTCGTGAAATCATGGTCGTGACCGGCGGGAACAACGCGGGAGATTTTCTGCGCCTCTTGCGCAACGGCAAGGATTTCGGACTGAACGACCTCCACTATGCGTATCAGGAAGGCGAAGGGGGGATCGCCCAAGCGCTGGCCCTGGCCGAGTCGTTTGTCGACGATGACCTCCTCTGTGTGGTCCTCGGCGACAACATCATTGAGGACTCCATCCAACCGTATGTCGCGAGATTCAAGGAACAAGGGCGGGGAGCCAAGATTCTCCTGAAGGAAGTTCCTGACCCGCAGCGATTCGGGGTGGCCGAGCTGGGTCCGAACGGGACAGTGGTTCGGATCATAGAAAAGCCGGCCGTTCCGCCGTCTTCTTACGCCGTCACCGGTTTCTACATGTACGACTCCCAGGTTTTCGAAATCATCCGGACGCTCAAGCCGTCCGGGCGCGGCGAGCTGGAAATCACCGACGTCAACAACCGCTACATCAAGGCGGGCACGATGACTTACGACATCCTCGAGGGGTGGTGGACGGACGCAGGGACGATTGAATCCCTCCATCGAGCGGCGAATCTGGTCGCCACCAAATGCCGAGGGGGCCGCTGAAAACTGAGCCTTGGAGCGCCGGCATCTTGCCGGCTTCGGGCCATGTGACACTCGGCACTGGCTTCCGACCGGCCGCTTTGTTAATCTTTAGCGCACTGTAACAATACTGCTTATGAAACTCTTCGTGACCGGCGGGGCCGGATTCATCGGCTCCAACTTCGTTCGTCTGATGCTGACCCGTCCCGACCTCGAAATCCTCAATTTCGACTGTCTGTCCTACGCGGGCAATCTCGAGAATCTCAAGGAAGTGGAGAATCACCCGCGCTATCGTTTCGTCCGGGGCGACATTACCGATCCGCGGCAGGTGGATGGCTGCCTGGCCGGCGGCTTTGACGCCATCGTCAACTTCGCCGCCGAGACGCACGTGGACCGCAGCATCGTTGACTCGTCGGCTTTCGTAAAAACCAACGTGCTGGGGGTGCAGGTGCTGCTCGAAGCTGCTCGCAAGCACCGGGTCGGCCGGTTTCTGCAGGTTTCGACGGATGAGGTTTACGGTTCGCTGGGTGAATCCGGGTCTTTTACGGAGAAAACCCCGCTCGCGCCCAATAGTCCTTACGCTGCCAGCAAGGCGAGCGCTGACCTCCTCGTCCGCGCATACTTCAAGACATACGGCCTCGATGCCGTCATTACCCGCTGCAGCAACAATTACGGGCCGTATCAGTTTCCGGAGAAGTTGATTCCCGTCATGATCTTGAACGCCATGGAAAATCGCCCTCTTCCGGTTTACGGCGACGGCCTGTATACGCGCGACTGGATCCATACCGAGGATCATTGCCGGGCCATAGAGATGGTCCTTCAGAAGGGACGTCCCGGGGCCGTTTACAATATAGGAAGCAACCAGGAGATGAAGAACATCGATCTGGTGAAACAGATCCTCGACATCCTGGGCAAGCCTTACAGCCTGATCCAGCACGTGACCGATCGACCGGGCCATGACCGCCGTTATGCTATTGACGCCAGCCTGATCCGGGCTGAATTGGGCTGGGCGCCGCAGATGACTTTCGGGACCGCCCTGCGGCAGACGGTCGAGTGGTACCAGGCGAATCCGGCGTGGGTTTCCAGGGTGCGCTCCGGCGCATACAAGCGGTATTACGAATAGCGACCCGACCAGATCCACGGACTGCACCGATCTGTAGTTGGTGACAGGAGCCAATATGCGAATCGCGATTACGGGAACGACCGGCATGCTCGGACAGGTGCTTTGCCCTCTCCTCTCGCGCCACCACGACATTCATCCGTTGCCGATCGATAAGCTGGACATCACCTCTCTGGAAGACACGCGCTGGCAGGTGGCCCAGGCTCGCCCAGACTGGGTGGTCCACGTAGCCGCATTTACCCAGGTCGATGACGCCGAAACCAGGCCGCTCGAAGCATACCGTGTCAACGCCGTCGGCACCAGGAATGTCGCCATTGCCGCGCAGGAAGCCGGGGCCGGGCTCGCCTACTTCAGCACCGACTACGTCTTCGATGGCTGCAAAGGGGAACCTTACCGTGAATGGGACGTTCCAAACCCGATCAACCATTACGGCCACTCCAAGCTGGCCGGGGAAAACTACGTCCAGACCCTGTGCCCCAAACACCTGATCATCCGAACCAGCTGGCTGTTCGGGCCCGGCGGTGTGAATTTCGTGGGAAAGATTTTGAATCGGGCAGCCAAGGAAAAGCGCATTCAGGTGGTCGACGACCAGCGAGGATCGCCGACTTTCACTGCTGATCTGGCCGAGATGACGCTGAAATTGCTGGAGCGCGGCAGTCAGGGTGTCTATCACGTCACCAATCTCGGTAGTTGCACCTGGTTTGAGTTTGCCCGGGAAATCGTCGCACTGAGGAACCTCGAGGTCCAGGTGGCGCCGGTGAGCAGCTCGACTTTTTCCGCCCCGGCCGTCCGCCCGACCTGCTCCGTCCTCGACAATTACCTGCTCAAATGCGAAGGTATTCCCTTACTGCCCCCGTGGCAGGATGCCCTCGCCCGCTACTTGCGAATGATTGACTAATGGCTAAACAGCTCGTCGCCAAGAATCGTAAGGCTTTCCACGATTATGAAATCGTGGAGACGTATGAAGCCGGGATTGTCCTTCAGGGAACCGAGGTGAAGTCGATTCGCGAAGGTCGAGTCAACCTCAAAGACAGCTATGCCCAGGTGAAGGAAGGCGAGCTCTGGCTGCAAAACTGTCATATCAGCCCCTATCCGCAAGGCAACATCTACAACCACGAGCCGCTCCGTCCCCGCAAACTGCTGCTCCACAAGCGGCAGATCAACAAGCTCACCGGCGACACCACGCGCAAGGGTCTGACACTCGTCCCCCTGTCGTTCTACTTCCTGGACGGCCGGGTCAAGGTCGAGATCGCCGTGGCGCGGGGAAAGAAAGCCTACGACAAGCGGGAAACCGAACGGCGCAAGGACGTGGAACGGGAAGTGCAGATGGAGATCAAACGGAGGAGGAGATAAACCTCGAGTTGAGGATCCAATGAAAATCAGCGTTTTACAGTCCGGCTGGGAGTCAATCGAGTGTGATGCGCTCATCTTCCCCGTTTTCGAGGATGACGCCCTGGATCAGCCGCCCTTGTCTCGTGTGGAACATCTACTCCAGGGCCTGCTCGCCGAAATTCGGGATACGGACGAGTGGAAAGGTAAACGAGGTCAGCTCGTCACTATTCACAGGCCGAGCGGCATCCAGGCGCGCAGGCTGGTGATCGTGGGGGCAGGCAGACAAGCCGGTTTTGACTCGGCGGCCATCCGCCAGCTGATGATGCTGGCCATGCACAAGCTGAAAGACCGGGGTTTCAAGAGGATCGCTGCTCTGCGCCGGAGCAGGATCGGCCTGGAATCGGCCATTCAAAGCGCCGTCGAAGGGCTGGTCCTGGGGAGCCATCAGTTGGACGAGTACAAGACCGAGTCGAAAGGCGTCGGTTTCGGAGGCGAGGTCCTGCTCTTGACCGAGGAACGGCTGACCGAGGAGAGCCAGGGAGCCCTGCGGTGCGGCGAGATCCTGGGGCGCGCGGCCAACCTGGCCCGAAGCCTGGTCAACGAGCCTGCCAATCGTGTGAACCCCAGCCAGCTGGCCGAAAAGGCTCGTCAGATCGCGGCCAGGCACGACTTGCAAGTCGAGATTTTCGACGAGCAACAGATGGAAGAGAAAGGAATGCAGAGCATCCTGGCTGTCGCTCGCGGCAGTGACGAGCCGGCCCGGTTCATCATTCTCAGCCACATGCGCGGGCTCCAGGCGGATCAGCCCCCGCTGGTCTTCGTCGGCAAGGGCGTGACTTTCGACAGCGGCGGGTTGTCGCTCAAACCGGCTCAATCGATGGAGGACATGAAGGTCGACAAGGCCGGTGCATGCGCTGTCCTGGCGGCCATGCAGGCGATCGCGCAGCTGCAGGTCCCGGTAAACGCCGTGGGCTTGATCCCGGCGGTAGAGAACCTTCCCAGCGGCCGGGCGCAGCGGCCGGGCGACGTTATCCGGTCAATGAGCGGAAAGACCATTGAAGTCTTGAATACCGACGCCGAAGGACGCCTGATCCTCGCCGACACGCTGCATTACGCCCGGAGCCTGAATCCCCGCCTGATCGTCGATTTCGCCACCCTTACGGGCGCCTGCGTCGTCGCCCTCGGCCATTTTCGCGCGGGACTCTTCTGCAACAACGAACGACTGTACGAACAGTTCATGCAGGCGGCGCAACGATCAGGCGAGAGATACTGGAGGCTGCCGCTTGATGACGACTATCGCAAGGAGCTCGACAGCCAGATTGCGGATATCAAAAACGTCGGGTCAAAGTGGGGCGGCGCTATCACGGCGGCAAAATTCCTTCAGGAGTTCGTCGGCGAAACACCCTGGTGCCACGTGGACATGGCGGGGACGGATTCCTTCCCGGAAAACCACGAACTGAAGGGGCCGACCGGTTTTGGCGTCAGAACCCTCGCCGAGCTGGCAATGCTCTCGGCCTGAGGAACCGGTGGCCCCTCAACCGGCCTCAACTTGCCGGTCTCCTCGATCCGCCGGCTCGGACCGGACCTTCGTCAATCGATTCTGACCGGCGCCGCCGGAGTCGGAGGCGGTATCGGTACCGCCGCAGAATCGAGATAAGCCGCCGTCAGCGCGTAGGAGGTGACCGGGAGAGTGATTACCACGCCGACACCGAGCAGCATCAGGCCGAGGATGTTGATCCCTCCGAGCAGCAGCCCGAATGCCACAAAACCGAAATAATCCCTCGACACCAGCTTTCTGCTTGCTTCCATCGCCCGCCAGAAATCGTCGCCCCGGTGCACCATGAAGTGGAAAGTGAACATGTACATGGAGAGGACCACCAGACCGGGGATTATGAGGAAGATCAAACCGATGACCGCAAAGATGAAGATCAGGATCGAACCGAAAAGCGCCGGGAGGAAGAAATTACCAAAGCCGGAGAAAAAGTCCTGAATGTCGGCTTTTCCGCGCTGCGCCTTGCGGATGCCGCTCATTGCCAGGCCGGCTGCAATTGGTCCCATCAGAATCGCCAAAGTGCCGAGCAGCACGGTGGCGACCAGGCCAATCAGAAGACTCACGCCCAGGTCTCGGACCAGGCAATCCCACCCTCGGTTGATCCAGGCGCCGATCTGTACCCTAACCGGTTGTTGGCTAACGAGTGTCTGGCTCATAGTTTCCTGCTAATTGCGTACGAAACCGCCCTTGTGATTGTTCCATCAATGCTGTGGTTGGCAAGGGCCAGGCGAGCGAAGCAAACCATCGAGAATAAACGACTCCACCCTCGTTGGCGGAAATCCGCGCGATAATAGTCAGATGACTTCCCCCTTGCGGTCTTTTTTCCAGTTCGCTCCGCTCGAGCGCAAGCTGCGGCAGGTGGCGGGGAAATCCGACTGGAAAGAACGGATCAAAGCGTCGGCGGGACCGCCACTCGTCGACTATGAGCTGGCCAAGGCCCGGCTGTGGGAGGCCACCACGCCGCCCTCCTCGCGGCTCGCCGCCTGCCTGGATGCGATTACGGCGCCCGCCCGGGAACCCAGGCCACCGCAAGAGGCGGACTTGCTCGAGCTCCAGAGCTGCCTCCTTGACCGCCCGGTTCAGGGGCGAGAATTCCGCCAGGGGACAGGCGGCGCCGTGATCGAAGGTCAGGTTCGTCTGGACGCTACGGCCGTGCCTAGAGCGCTCGGCCGGTTCTTTGAGTGGACGGCGAGCGAGGCGTTTTCCGAAATGCACGCGCTCGAGCAGATGACCCTTTGCCAGGTGCGCCTCTACGAGATCTGGCCGTTCGAGATGTACTCGGGGCTGACCGCCGACTTCTTTTCCCTGCGGGTGCTGTACCTCAGGACCTCTCTTCTGCCCCTTTTCACAGTCGAGGAGACAGACGACTTCCACAAAGCGCTTTCGAAAGCGTTCGGGTTCGTGACAAAGCCGCTGGTGGATTTCTACTTGCGAGCCTGCGAGCGTGCCTGTGACCTGATTCTCCGGCAGCTGTAGAAACTACAGCTGCCGTTCGGCTATTCTTCCATTCCTGTCGAAGTCAAAACGTTTTCATCGCTTCCTTTGACTTCGTTTTCCTTGTACATGTACTTGATCTGGTGCTTCGGAATCAGGAGATTCGGTTCAGTATCCCGGTTTACCTTGATACACCCGCGGTCGTACCACTCGATAACACCATGGATCAACTCGCCATCCGACAGCTTGATGACCATGGGTGTCTTGCTCGACATCTGTTTCAGATAGTAATACTGCTCCGCATTGGTCTGCTCGGGCGGGACTCGTTTCCGCTGGGCATTGCCGAATTTGGGCTGCATCTGCTGATCGCGCAAATCAGAAAGCGAAGGTCGAATCAATTTCCTGTTCACCATAGTCCCTCAGTCGAACCAAATTCCACAAACCCGTTGTCTGAGGCGGGCAGGTCTTAAACTCGAGAACAAACGTGTTGGGTGGACATAGCCTAACATCAGGCTCCAGTTTTGACAAGGGGAAAAGGTAAGTCTATACTAATGTGCACCGTCATGCGTTGCCTTTCCCTCATCGCGGCGTTTTTCCTCGTGTTTGCTTCAGTTTGCGCGCAACAGGAGCCCCGCAGAGGCCGCAAGCCCGTGTTGGTCCGCGATGACCCGAATGAGAAGAAATCTGAGGAGCAGGAAGTAGTCATCCAGCCGAATCCGCAAATCTCCGCCCAGAGCATCACGGTCGGCGATTTCTATTTCAAGCGGGACAACTACAAGGCGGCTGCCGAGCGCTACCGGGAGGCCGTCAAGTACAACCCGAAGTCTGCGGAAGCGTATGAGAAGCTGATTCGCGCTCTGGAGAAACAGAAGGAGCTTGAAGAAGCCATTGCTGTCTGTGAACAATTCGTAGCCGCCAACCCGACTTCGAAAGAAATCGCCAGGTTCCAGGAACGCGCCACCGAGATCAAGTCAAAGCTGGGGCATTAGACGACGACAGGTCCCGAGCGGTGGCTGAAAGCTGGCGGCTGATCGCCGACCGCAAGCTAGTAACTCTCGTCTTCGAGCGCAATGACCTCGTCTTCTTCCTCCTCGGCCGCAGGACACGCCAGGCAGCAGGAATGCTGGTCAAGCTCGAAATTCAGGCAACATTTAAGCCTGCCGCACATGCCCGAGAGCCGGTTAGGATTCATTCCCAGATCCAGCGACTTGGCCGTCTTCACGCTTACGGACTTCATCTGTCTCAGGAAGCGGGACGAGCAGCTTTCTCCGATACTGCAGCATCCCATCCCGCCGATCAGCTTGGCTTCGTCGCGGGCGCCGATTTGCCGCATCTCGATCCGGGTGCGCAGCTCCCTGGCCAGGTCTTTCACCAGCTCCCGGAAGTCAATCCGGCGATTGGCCGTGAAGTAGAAGACGACGCGGCTTCCATCGAAGATATATTCGACGCTCGACAGCTTCATCGGCAGCTTCCGGGCCTTGATGCGTTTGCGGCAGAGCCGGTAGGCGACTTCTTCCTTGTCCTTCTTTTTTTCGTAAAGATACAGGTCGCGCTCGGTCGCCTTGCGAAGGACCTTGGGCATCTTCGCGTCGGCCGGAACCGCGTCGACAGGTTGGCCATTCAGGACCACGGCTACCTCAACCCCGCGCTCGGTGGCAATCAGGCAGCGATCGCCCACTCGAAAGCTCGAGTCGTTCGAAAAGCACATGGTGGGGGTGGGGTTGTTATCGAGCCTGACCGTTAGAATCGCGACCATACTGCTCACCCTGTTCGGCTCTCAGCCAGAGAGTCTCGAAAGACATCAGCGGGCTGACATAGTGATCAACGTCCCAGTAGGACTGAGCGATATGGTAAAGAAGATTCCCGATCGCGTCCAGAGTGAGTTGTCGCGCGAGGGTCTCGAGATCTGACCGGCGGTCAACGTTGATCAGCCGATCCGACGTTCCGGTGAGGATAAAATAGAGATCCTCGGTCAGGCTGTGCAGCAGCTGAAGGAAATCTTTCGTCCGGTCGCGGTCTTTAAGATCGGTCTTCAAGGGCGAGGCTTCCGTTCTCCTGAACACTTCTTCAAAGGAGTGCGTCAGGGTCCAGGCGCGGAACAGGTCCAGGACAAGGTCGCGGTCCCGGACTAACTCCTCCATATTGAGCGACAAAGCCTTGCCGATGCTTCCGTCGGCAAACGCAGCTCGCAGCTCGCTGTCGGCGAAACGACCGGCGGAGTCAAGATAGCGCGCCATGTCCGCTCGGGAGAGCCGCCGGAAGGTGAAGATCTGACATCGGGATCGGATCGTCGGAAGCAGCCGCTGTGGAAAGGCCGTGACCAGCACCAGATGCGAAGTGGACGGCGGCTCCTCCAGCGTCTTCAAAAGTGAATTGGCCGCCTCCTCGTTCATCTTTTCTGCTTCGTCCACAATGAAGAACCGGGCCTTGCCCTCGAATGGCCGGTAGCAGGCCTCCCGGCTCAGGTCCCGCATCATGGCGATCTTGATGACGTTCTTGTCCGGAACGAAGAGAGTGATATCCGGGTGATTGCCGGCTTCAGCTTTCAAACAGGAGCTGCACGACCCGCACAAGTCATGTCCGACCGGTTGCCGACAGTTGGCCAGGGCAGCCAGAGCCAGGGCCGCCGCCTTTTTCCCGATGCCGTCCGGGCCCTCGAAAATCGAGGCCGGCGGCAAAAGGTTGCGGGCGAGTAGACCGAGAAGTTTTTCGTTTCCGATGAGGTCTTTTAACTGCATGTCCAAACAGGGTCTTGTTCGTGTTCGTTCGTGTTGGTTCGTCGATAATCAGCCATCCAGGCCGGCAGCGGCGCCGATGCCCCTGATTCGTGCCTTCCGATTCCGTCTTGCCGACACTGTTGACTTAACGTTTCCGCCTGCTCCGGAGCCTAAGCGCCAAAATAAGGGCCTGCTTTTTGTCCCGAAGGGACTCTGGACTCCGCCGAAAGTATACAGATGTGTAACGTTTTTACGCCGAAGGCGTTAGGCAAGACAGCCCAGGGTTGGCGCGCAGTTCAGCGCCTA
>JBHGBF010000020.1:0-39908 GCA_041946865.1 Acidobacteriota bacterium
TCCTGACTTCTGAATTCCATATCCCGCAGGGATATCAAGGGCGAAGCCCTTGCCTAGTTGGACTTTTGGTGCCTTTTGAAGAAAGCCCAGATGATTTCGCACGCATCTGAGGCTCTGTTCGTCTCGCTCGCCGGCGTCTCCGGACTTTGGAGTCCACCCGGCCAGGTGTGCCCTCCGCCTTCGACCGCACACAAGACGACCTCGACGCCGTTCTTGCAGTTGACCCAACGTTCCTGTCGGATGCGCGGCCCCGTTCCCGCGTCTTCGTGGGACACCCAGGCCGGTTTCGGCCAGTCGGTGCAGCGATTGTGTGTTGCCAGGACCTGGAGCGTCCGAGGCAAGGACAGGAGTCTGCCCAAACGTCGCTCCCCGCTGAAGTCGGGAGTTTCTCCGCCTTCCCAGGGTATTAAAGGGTCCTTGGTTCCCGTCATGACGAGTACCGAAATCGGCCTGGTTGAGACCGGCACCGAAGCCAGCCTCTCCGGCATGGCGTAAGCAACGGGAGCCACGGCCGCGATCTTGTCGGGAAGCTCACGAGCCAGCCGCATGACCATTTGGGCCCCATTGGATATGCCTGTTGCATAGACTCGACAACGATCGATGTTCAGAGTCTCCCCGAGGTGATCGATCAGAGCGGAAAGGAACCCGACATCATCGGCCTGCGAAAACCGATCATCCCTCCCATCGTTCCATCTGGTTCGAATCCGCCCGGCATGCGTGAGCCCATCAGGGTAAACCACAATGAAACCGTCTCGGTCCGCCAGAGCATCGAAACCGCCCCGGGTCATTTTCACCATGGTCTCCCCTGTCCCAGTTCCCCCGTGAAGAGCTATCACCAGCGGCATGCGAGTGCTCTTGTTCCAGGAGGTCGGAACATGAATCAGATAAGTCCGCTCGAGGCCATCCCAGGTAATCGAGCCGCGATAAGAGCCGACGCGGCTCTCGCCTGCGTCACCCGACCAGCAAGCGGCAAACAGACAAATCATAATGACCGTCGGGAAAGGGATCGGCACAGGCATTCTTCGCATGCTCATTCCGGGCGGAATTATAGCCCGGGCCAAATCAAACCACCTGGGCAGCGTGATCACGGCGTTGCGACGAGGTGGTGCTATATATCATGAGCGACTCAGATGGAGTCTCCGAAAAGCCCTTGGAGTTTCGGAGTTTCGCAATTTTGGAGTCTCGGAGTGCGCATTTTTTGGAGTTTCGGAGTGCGGCGACTTGTCGCCGCTTTGGGAGTTTTGGATTTTGGGTTTTGGGTTTTGGGTTTTGGGTTTTGGGTTTTGGGTTTTGGGTTTTGGGTTTTCGGAGACTCGATCGATTTTTCCCCGGTTGATTCTCGGTTTCCTCAGGCTCTAAACTCCCGGGTGAGACTCCGGGAATCGATCACACTCCTGGACTAGTCATGAAAGGCAGGTAAGGATGAGCCAATCCACATCGTCCAAGCGAATTTCGCGTCGCTCGCTGATCAAAGCCGGGAGCGCGGCCGGCGTGGTCGCTTCCGGGGCATTTCCCGAGAGCGCCGAGGCGCATGACTCAGCCCAAAGACCCGGGGTAAGGGCAACCTCGCTGCAGGCGATCCGCCAGCGTGTCGAAGTAACACCCATAGTGGACACCCATGAGCACCTGATCGAGGAACAGGATCGGCTTAGCGGCAAACATCCTCGGATACAGGCAAACGACTGGTCGTTCCTGCTGTCTCATTACCTCAACAACGACTTGACGACTTCCGGCATGCCCACCGAGGCATCCAAGGCCTTCTTTTCCCCGACTGTCGACCCGATCGACAAATGGAAACTACTTGCCCCGTACTGGCCAAGGGTTCTCCACACCGGCTATGCGCAGGCCGTAAGCATTGCAATGCAGCGTATTTACGGCGTAGGTGAGTTGTCTGAACGCACCGTCAGGAGCGTACAAGAGGGTTATACCAAGACGATCCAACCGGGCTTCTATCGGAAGCTCCTGCAGCAGATCGGCAACATCGAGTCGTGCCAGGTGAATTCGCTCGAAAGACCGTTCATGGAGTCACGCCAGCCCACCCTGCTCATGCAGGACGTCAACATCTCGGGCATGCACATGGGACCGTCTATTGACACGTACGCCTCGGCCGCTGGAGTTAAGGTGACCGAACTCAGCGACTGGCACCGCGTGATCGACTGGTGGTTCGCAACTTACGGAAGCTACGCCGTGGCGGTCAAATCCACGGGAGCCTATTCAAGAAACCTGGACTACGAAGACATTCCCGCAGAACAGGTCGAAGGGATCTTCAAGAGGAGGCTGAACAGGGATCCGCTTTCCCCGGAAGAGCACAAGCGGCTGCAGGACCATCTGTTCTGGTACTGCGTGCGCAAAGCGACCGAAAACAACCTGCCAGTGAAACTGCATACCGGATACTACACGGGCGCCAATAGCATGCCCTTGCAACGCTTGCAAGGGAACGCCGCCGCGGCAGCCGATCTTTGCCGAAAGGCACCCAACACGCGGTTTGTTTTCATGCACATCAACTATCCATCCTATGAAGACCTGATCGCGGTGGCCAAGCACTACACAAACTGCTATGTCGACATGTGCTGGTCGTGGATTATAAGTCCGGTCGCCAGCGTCAATTTCCTGAAGCAATATCTGGTGACGGCGCCCGCGAACAAGGTGCTCACTTTCGGGGGAGACTACATTCCCGTTGAACCGGTGATCGGGCATGTCGCCCTGGCTCGTCAGGGGATAGCGTTGGCGCTGGAGCAGCTGGTCCAGGAGCGATGGCTGACTCTGAATTCGGCTGTCGATCTGGTGGAAAGCCTGTTGCCGGGCAACGCCCGGGCGCTCTTCAATCTGGAAGAGAAGACGCGCCGACTGCAAAAAGCGCCATGGCTTTCAACCTAACACCAACGTAGGGTGGGTTTCGAATCCGGCCGGCGCTTTTGGGCGGATTGAAACCCACCACTCAGCATCCATCGTGCGTTTCCGGTTGTCTTTGTGTCAGCCGGCTCGCCTATCGGCGCGCTGCGGCTGCCCAGTCTGCGGGCGGTACCCAGCCGGGGTGAGGCGCTATTTCTAACCGAATCCCCCCATCCGGATGGAGCTTGCGCCATTGTTGAATTCGCTCGCTCAGCAACTTGACGAGGTCCGGCTGTTGCTGCGACAAGTCGACGGCCTCGTTCGGGTCGGCCTCGAGGTCGAACAGCATATTGGAGACCTCGCAGGTCTGAGTTTTTTCGATTTGAACCAGCTTCCATCGGCCATGAATGACCGCGTGCTGCAATCCATCGTGCTCAACGGCGAAGAAAAGGTCCTCCCTGAGCCGGACCTCACCCGTTACGATCTCATGCCAGAGGCTTTTTCCGTCTAGCGGCTTGGAGTTCAAAACCGGTACCCGCGCGGCTTCGGCTAAGGTGGGAAAGACATCGAGCACGGTCATCACCTGGCGTGAGGTTCGGGCGACCACGGCGCCAGGCCAACGGATGAAAGCCGGAACCCGGATGCCTCCTTCGAACACTGTCTCTTTCCTGCCGCGCAAGGGACGGTTGTCGCCCCCCTGGGGCGGAAATCCTCCGTTATCACTAAAAAACAGAACGATCGTGTTCTCCTCAAGTCCGTTCTCCCGCAGCGCCTGCATCACCTTGTCGATCGTCGAGTCTAAAACGTCAACCATGGCCGAGAAGACCTGCCTCTTTTTGTCGGTCAACTCAGCATACTTGGCGATGCTGCTCTCCGGCGCCTGAAGCGGACCGTGGGGCGCATTGAAAGCCAGATAGAGAAGAAACGGTCGCGTGGTGTCCCGGTTCTCTATGAAGTGAACTGCCTGCTCACCGAGTAAAAGCGTACTGTAGCCGCGCACATCATCCGTCACCCCGTTTTGTTGCCAGTCGACAGCCTCGAACCTTTTGTGAGTCCAGTAATCGATGGCCCCGTTGACGTAGCCATAGAAGAAGTCGAAGCCACGATTGTGGGGTAGGAATTGGACCCGGTCGTGTCCCAGGTGCCACTTTCCAATGATTGCTGTCTGATAACCAGCTGCCCGGAACGACTCAGGCAACAGGTGTTCGTCAAGCGCGAGCCCGTAGTTTGCCCAGGGACGGACCACCGAGTAGATGATCCCGGTGCGCATGGACGAGCGGGCCGTCATCAGGCCGGCACGCGTCGGCGAACAGAGCGGGTAAACGTAGAACCGGTCGAACACGACGCCGCTGCGGGCCAACCGGTCAAGGGTCGGCGTGCGGATCGAGCTGTTGTGATACCCTATGTCGTTCCATCCCAGATCGTCGGCCACAATAATCACGATGTTCGGCCGCCCGGAACTCGTGGTCGACTGAGCCAGAGAAAAGCCAAGACACGAGAAGATCAGCACCAGGCACAGGGCCAGGCTTCTGGTCGAGACGTAGCAACGCACCTCGCACATTGATTCAGACATAAAGCCCACCGCGCCTCCTGAGGCGGCCCGGGTCAGTCGCAGGCCGCCGTGCTATGTGGGAAACGGCCGACCAAATCCGAATAGCGACCTGCCCTACCGGCCCTTTACCCAATGAATCCCCCGTTTGAGGTCCTCCTGTGAGTAATCTCCCAGTTTGGAACCATTGACTCTAATCGTGGACGTCCCTTCCGGAGCATCGCGGAAAACGATTCGTAGCGGCTGGTCCCACTTCAGTTTGGTGTCGATCCGCATGGATATTGAACGCCCTTTGACAGCAAAATCCCGAACCGTACAACCATTGACTCCATAACCCCAGCCGGCCCGCGCATCGGCGAAGACATCTCCAAATCGGTCCCAAACCTGTTCGACGGCAGCCATTGCCGTGCCTTGTCCCCAATGAAAACCCGAAAGTGCTCCCGGGTCATCGTGAAATCCTGTGTGGGCCCAATTCTCGTACGGCGCGACGGCAAATCCCGCGCGCAGTGCGCCGATGCCACGTTCGAGATACTCCCGCTTGCCTGTGCGGTCGAAGTAGTCCAGGTAGACAACGGCGCAATACGCCTGTCGGGCATCACTCCATTCCGCATCCGTATTTTGAGTAGTGAAGCCACCGACCAGGTTCGGACTCATCAGCGGATGGCTCCAGACTTGTTGGGTCAGCGACAGATAGTCGAGTACATTCATTCCCAGATCCAAAAACCGGCTTTCTTTAGTGGCGTCGAAGAGAGCCAGATAGGCCTTGGCCGCTTGGATCGTGCCCATGTTGTTCTGAGGATTTTGACCGGTGATCGGATCGTAAAAGTCGTAGGGTTTGCGCGAGCAGGAGAGGAACGTTTCAAAGTCGAACCACTTCTGCTCTGGGATGATGTATTTCTCGATATACTCCATGGCCTTGATGGCTGCCTGAAGATATTTCTGATTGCCGGTGGATTTGTACAGCTCGACCAGAAAGACAGCGCATCCGGCCGGCTCCGAGCTCTCTTGATTCAGCCGGGTGTTGGCGCGGACGCTCAGATCCTCATTAAAGTAAGAAGGGATGAAACCGGTAGCCTGCTGCTGGCGACACAAAAAATCGCCCAGTTGTATACACCGGGGCATAATGCGGTCGTCCTTGGGATCCACCTCTTTGTGCCATCTTAGTAGCCAGTACCCCATCCAGGCCATGTCGAAGGCGTGGTAACACTCCCCGATACCTCCAAAGAAGTGGTCTCTTTGCCAGTGCTGTCCCTTCATTGCCGTCTCGAGAAAAACGACGGGAAAGGCCCCCTGATTGACGGGAGCATCGAGCGCCAGGTTGAGGATCTTGCCAGCCTTGTCCCGGACGGCGGAGTCCTTCTGGTTCATAGCGTAGCGGGCCATGCCGAAGGTTGAGTGCAGACTGTTCCACCAGGCGCAGAACCAACCATTTTGCGGGTCACCAACCTCGATTCTGATGCTGCCGCAGGGCACTCCATTCCTTTCGAACTCCCACCACTGCTGGTCTGCGTAGGTATGCCAGGTTTTGCGTCTCCACTCGGAGAAAGTATGTTTCTGAGCCGCATCCGCGCCGAGCAGGTTGGGGTGTCCAAATCGCTCCCAAAGGAATTGGACGAGCGGCCGATGTGCCTGGTCAGAAGGCACTTCTGGCAGCGCCAGAAGACAATAAGCATAGCGGCTCCGTCCGGCTGGAATCAGAGCGCGCTGGCCCGGAATGTGCTTGAACGCGGAATGGCGATGGGGCCTGGTGGGTGCGAGGCCAAACGAGAACGCGGGGCCGTCTTCGGGCCGTGCATCAAGGTCCATCGTCAGGTTGCAGTGACGCCAGGTGTTATTGGACACCAGGTCGGTTACGCCGGGCACCAACGCCAAACCCAAGTTCCCTTTGTACAAGATCGTGGCAGGCGCCTTCCAGGACCAATCGGGGAACACATCCTCTTCCCCGGTCTTGGCCAACGGCGTCCAGGTGAAGTCCGGACGTCCCGCAGCCCCGAACCTCAGGCGGTCATTAAAATACTCCAACAAGAGCGCGCGTTTCGATTCCAGAACCACTGATATGGAGACAAACCGCTCGCCAGGCCGCAACGAAATAGTGCGAACTACCCTGTCTCCGTCCGCTGTCTTGCCGGTCAACTGCAGCGTTTGTCCCTTGTCACGCAGCGAGGCGGATTCATGCTGAATTGTCAACGGAGTTCCCCGTGGACCTGGTTTAGGTTCGGGTGGGATATCCGTGATACGTACCTTTCGCGCGCGCAGATCCTTGGAGAATTGTGTCAGATCCGGTGCGATCTGACTGCGGTCTCCCGTATCGGGATCAGCGGCCAGAAAAGTCGCTCCCACGCCGCCGGCTGTCCGGCCCTGGGCTAGCAACAAGTCCTTCCCGTTGCGGCGCGCGTAGTAAGCTTCATGCACGCCGCCCGGTCCAAAGGTGAACACGGCTTTCAGGTATTCGTTCTCGAGTTTGATTTCGCGGTTCCCGACGTTTCCAGACTGCGCGGTCGAGAAAGCTGAAATACTGCCAAGAACAAGCAGGACGGAAAACGTCAAGCAAATGTTTCTGATTTTTGGCATTCCTGGTTCCAGATGGACGGAAACTTCCGGCGAGCCGTGAGGGCCTCGCCGGAAGTTCAAAGCTGCGGTCGACCGGCCCTTCTCAGTAAGAAAAGGAGAGAGCGACCGGTCATGCACAAAAGGCCGTAGTCACGGTCAAAGACGGCCGCGTAAGGCCGCCTTTGACCGTAATCGGCTCCTGGACTAGAACAAGTACTTCAAGGCGAATTGAATAATCCGTGGGTCGTCGGCCCATTGGATGGTCGTCGAGGCATCGGGATTATTCTCATTGATAACAAGCGTAGCGCCTCCTCCGCCTGCGAGATTGCTTTGGGGCGTACCCAAGTTGGCAGAGTTCGTCAGGTTGAAGGCTTCGAAGCGGAACTGGATCTTGTGCCCCTCCCAAGGCATCGGGAAGTTCTTCGACATCAGGAAATCGATGTTCTTGTAACCCGGCAATTCGATCAGAGCCCGACCCGCGTTGCCGAACTCGCCCGGTTGACCGGCCACAAAGACCGAGGCGTCGAACCAGCGCATCGAATCGCGCTCAGACACCGGAAGATTCGGGTTTCCAATGAGGTTGCCCCGATAGGCGCCACCCGTGTTGGCATAATCGGGACTGAAGCTGTGAGTCGCCCATGCTCCTGTCTGAAAGGTCAGGATGGTGCCCATCTGCCAACCTCCCAGGATCCAACTGGCGAGTCCCGAAGTCAGGTGAGCTTTCCCGGGTCCGAAAGGCAATTCATACAAGCAGCTCGCGCTGTACGCAAATTTCCGGTGAAGGCCAGAGAGCCCATAGTTCCGCCACAGTTCCTTCGTTAGCGGAGAAGGCGGGATACCGGATCCGGCTACTCCCTCGGTCCGCTCCATGATGCTGGAGACGTGATAGTCAAGGGCCTTCGACCAGGTGAAGGAGCTGAGGAAACTCAGTCCTTTGGCAAACCTCTTCTCGACCTTCGTGTGGAAGCGATTGTAGTTGCCGTTAAGGATGTTCTCGTTGACATTCAGTTGATTCATCCGCACCGACATATTGGCCTTGACCAGGTCGGTGGGCGTACGGCGTCTCTCCAGGGCGGTGGTGACACCCCCGGTGAGGGGCGCGGTCGCATTTCGCGACCAGTACGGTATGTGGGACTGGGCTTGCCCACTATACCCTACAGTCAGCAGGATGTCCTGGGGGAACTGGTGCTGAATGTCCAGGAACCACTGGCCGCTGTCGGTCGCGGGCATGTAGTCAGGAACATAGCCGTCGTTCATGTTCATATACGAGAAAGGAGCGTTGGGATCGAGCTCCGAGATCGTCGTCGGCGGGAAGCCGTCCTGCACGTGGAAACCCGTTGTCTCCCGAGCCCAGTTCTGGAAACTGTTCACGTTCTTCCCGAGTCCGACGATAAAACGGCTGGACTGGATGGCATTACTCCCAATGTCGGAGTAGTAAAGGCCGCCGCCGGCTCGAATCACCGTCTTGTCGAACAGGCGATAGGCAATCCCGATACGCGGCGCCCAGTTGTTCTTGTCTATGATGCAGCCGCCGCAGTCGCTGTCACTTTGGGGGAATCGCCAGCCCTCAAAACGGTAATCCAGAATGTCCACTGTTTCGTCGAACAGGTTCCCCGAGAAGATGGGCCTGGCGGCGATGTCTCCCTCACCAAAATCGAGGAAGTTCGGTCCCAGGAAAAGCTCGTACCGCAAACCGAGGTTCACGGTAAGCCGGGGCGTTACCCTCCAGTCATCCTGAATGAAGAAGCCCCAGTAAGGGGATCCGAGCTTCTCCCCCACCGGCACCTCGTTGTTCACGTTGTAGCCCCAGCCCAGCAACAGGTCCGCCATCACGTGGCCCGTGGCTGCCCGGCTGGCCGCGTTGTTGGGGAATTCGGCAGTGTATCGGTTGTCGAAACTGGCGTACCCGAACACATACCCCTGCCTACGATCGGTCTGTGCGTATCGATACTCGCCGCCGAACTTCAGACTGTGCTTGCCGAGGTCCATCATAAAGCTGTCAGCGAAATAACGGGTGTCCAGGATCGCATCCAAGGTCCCGCCGGCGGCTTCGCCTAACAGGTTCGCGTAACGCCCGGTAAGAATGCTGGTCCAGCCTTTGTCCCACCCTTTCGGAATCAATTCGGGGTGCTGCTCAATGGATGACCCCTTCATACCGAATTCCTGGTTCAGGTTCCTGTCGGCGTCAGTCCATCGGTTGGTTGGAAAATGCGTGAGGCCGAACCGGAATTCATTGTGCTTCTTCGGCCCGAGACTCATGTTGTAATTCACCGAAACCTGGGTGCCGTAAAAACGGTTAAGCTGCGCTGCGGCTGCCGGAGAAGGCAAGGCGCCTGTCAGCACCCTCTCATCGTTCCGGTAGGACCAGCGTCCGAAGAGACGGTGGTTCTCGTTGAACTCGTGATCGATGCGGGCATCCGTGTCGTATGCTGTCTTCCGATCGCGTTTCACGAAGAAGTAGTTTAGAGTGTCGTACTCCATGCCCGGCCGATTCGGGTCTGGAAACAGCTGTGCAAACTTGGCAGCAACCGGGTCCCAACGTTCCTTGGGGAGGATAGCATTGGGGAATTCCGTGGTGCGCCGGGCGGTGGCCCCGGTACCCACCAGCGACAACGGGTCGAAAATCCGATTTGTGGCCGTGCCGATTCTCTTCTCCTGGGAGAAGTTGCCCTGTTTGGCCAATCTGCTGGGGACCGACTGGGTGAAACTGCCCCCGCTGCTGCGTTCGGTTGTCGCCTGTAAGCTATAGAAGAAGAAAGTTTTGTTCTTGACGATAGGGCCGCCCAGAGTCCCGCCGAACTGGTTTCGGATATAAACCGGCCGCGGTGTCGAGGCACTGTCAATCTCTCCGGTAGCGGTACGGGGCGCGTCCCGGTTGTACATGAAGTTGTTCGCAGCCAGAGCGTCATTGCGGTGAAATTCGTAAAGAGAGCCCCGCAATTCGTTAGTCCCGCTCTTGGTGGAGACCATTACCTGCGCACCCGCCTTGTATCCGTACTCGGCCGAGACGTTGTTGGTCAGAATCTTGAACTCGGAGACGGCTTCTACCGCCGGTTTCATGGCCTGTGCCTGATAGGACAGGATGCCGCGAGTCACCCGGGTAGAGTTATCCGCCCCATCCACGGTGACCATGGTGTGCTCATAGGCCAGTCCACCGGACCGAAAACCGCCCTCAGTAGTGGCGCCTTCGCCCCGACCGCCCTGTCCTCCGCGGATGACTCCCGGCGCCAGGCCGGCAAGGCTCAGGTAGTTGCGCCCGTCCAGCGGCAATTCGTGGATCTGCTTCTCCTCGACGACCGTGCCCACGTTCTGGGCCTTGGTCTGCACGCGCGCGGCGGTCGCCGTGACCTCAATGACGTCCGTTATCTCACCGACGCGCAGCTGAAAATCCACTCGCGCCACCTGGTCGAAGTCCAGCTTGATCGTGGTTTCCTGCGTGCTGAACCCAGGCATAGCACACTTGACGGTGTACGTTCCTTCTTTCAACAGCGGCGCGCTGTAGAACCCGCTGTCGTTGGTGATCGTGTTTCGTACAGTCCCTGTTTCTACGTTCGTGATCGTAACGTCTGCCCCGGGAATCACGCTCTTCGATGAGTCAGTGACGACCCCCTGAATCTCCGCCTGCTGACCCGAAGCAGTGCCCCAAACAGCGAGGAGACTCAGCAGGAGGACAGCGCATCCTCGGTGCAGTCCCCTAAGATCACGACTGCTCAATAGATGGAAATCTTTAATGACCTTCATCACGTTCCCTTCCTCCTTGTTGGTGCCGGGATACACTTAGACGCTGCGAGGGTCTACCACACGGACTGAACCTGTCAACTAGCTTGCTTGAAATCCTAAGTGATAGCTAACTTTAGCTACCTAATTTTTGTACAAAATGGTGCCGGTTTGTGACGAATATAGCGGCAAGTCGATCTGCGGCTTCCAAGCGTTAAGCTTTTGAAAATAAGTGGCTTCTGGCGCTATTTCCACCCGCAAGCCGGAGCGCCCGGAGGTCACGAATCCGGGACTTTTTATGACATCTCGGATGAATCTCTTGATGCCCAACTCGTCCAAACCCAACGCCCGGCGGTACCAGACCAGTTCGAGGTTCGCTATCAACGTCAGCAGAGCCAAGGCCTCCATGCCGATAAACGAGTGTTTCCGCTTGTGCTTGAGCCCCAGCACGCACTTGATCTGCTGGACTTCCTTTTCGATGCCCTGGCGCTGATTGTAGAAGAGCACGTGGCCCTTGGGCCGCACCCAGGTCTTCAGATTGCTGACCAGATAGGAGTACCGATAGCCTTCCGATTTGGTTTGCTGCGTTCGCACCAGCAGGCACTTGTGCGGGCTGGTGATGCTGGTGATACGGGGAAGTTCGTGGATATCCTGCGTGGCTCCCACAGCTTTCCAGTCTGAGGGCTGCGGGGTCTGCGCCCACTTGGCCGCGCGCTTGGCGGACAGTCCTTTGGCCACCACCCGGTATCCCCGCCGCATCAACCAGGACATCTTACCCTCCGGCGTGCCGAGAGTTGCCGGAAATGTACATCTTCGCCAAAGTCCAAGGTCGAGGCTCCTTATCCACGGATTAGGGGCCGTGGGGCTGCTTGACATCCCTCGGCCACGCCATTATGATGCCCGGCCAGCGCGGCAGGGACCAGGTTTTCGGTGAGGGAGAAGATGAGCAAGATCCTGCATTCCTGTATTTTGGGATTGATCCTCGCAGCCGGTGTCTGGGCATCACCGCCTGGTGAGGAGGTGAAGAAGCCGGTGATCGTCGGCCCGTGGTGGAGTGTGGCCGGTGATCCGGACTTGGGCGATCTTACCTCGCCCCAGCAGCAGCCGGTGGATTTTGCGGTATGGCAGGCAGCCGACGGCACCTGGCAGCTCTGGTCGTGCATCCGGAAGACGAATTGCGGCGGCATGACGCGGCTGTTCTATCGATGGGAGGGAAAGCGGCTGACGGATCCTGATTGGCGCCCGGTAGGCATCGCTATGCAGGCCGAGCCGAAGTATGGCGAGACGGCCGGTGGCCTGCAAGCTCCCTATGTCGTCAAAGACGGTGACAGATATTTGATGTTCTACGGCGACTGGGAACACATCGCGATGGCCGAGAGCTCCGATGGGAAGCAGTTCCGAGGGATCGTCCGGCCGAACGGGAAGACGGGGATGTTCAGCGAGGGACCTGGGAGCAATACCCGAGACCCCATGGCTCTGAAGATCGGCGACCTCTGGCACTGCTACTACACCGCACACCCTGGCGCCAAGGGCGCCGACTACTGCCGCACCTCACGCGACTTGAAGGAGTGGAGCGATTCCACCAAGGTGGCTTTCGGCGGCAGCACCGGGACCGGTCCCGCGTCCGCCGAATGTCCTTTCGTTCTCGCTCTCGGCGACCGCTACTACCTGTTTCGCACTCGAGGTTATGGCGTGAACGCACTGACCACGGTGTACCACTCGAAGGACCCCATGGACTTCGGCCGAGACCAGGACGAGGGTCATAGGCTCTGCACGCTACCGGTCGCGGCGCCCGAGATCGTGCTCCACGAGGGGCAGTATTACATTGCGGCGTTGAAACCCAGCCTGAAGGGCATTCAGATCGCACGGCTGGAATGGTTGCCGTAGCGCCGCCCAGCGCATCGACCAGCCGCGGCACCCCGAACTTTGTAGAAGGGTGGGTTTCGAATCCGCACCGCGCTTTTCGGGGCGGATTGAAACCCACCAACCCCGACCAACGTGCCTTTCGCCCAGAGCGACGACGTCACTCCGGTTGAGCTCTTGCTAACTATAGCTATACGCGCTCGCTTACTGCTATGTACGCTAGCTTACCTGCCCATCGCTAGGAGCAATCAGGCGCGTGCACCTATTAAGCCAGCCTGCCTGAAAGGCTGCCTGCACGCTGATCCCCGCACTGCTCATCCCCACTCGCTTGACAGGTCCGGTCCGGGCAGCTAGATTCGGGCGCCGAATAAGCCCTCAGTCAGGAGGTCACCATTCAAAAGGACGAGGATCATGAACAGACGTGTAGGAATCTTCCTTTCGGCTATCGTAGTTTTTTCGCTGGTCAGCAACCAAAATTTCGGCGCCACTTTGGCCGACATCCCTTTCAAAAGAGCGGTGAAGCCGCTTTGGGGACCTCGGCGCGCCCTGGTCATGATGGTTTCCCATGAGAGTCTGAATCCTTCGGGTATTGGGCCGGCCAAGATGCGCGAACTGATGGATGGCACAAATGAGCTGTTCGGAGATCTCTCCAATCACACCTTCAGTCTGGAATCGACCATCGTGCCCGATCCCGTATTGCTCCCGGGGAATGTCGGTGATTACCACCTGTCGAAAATCAAGGACCTCTATGCCGCCGCCAACCAGGTCGTCCTGACCAAGTACGGAAGCGAGATGGACGCGAACCGCTTCGACCTGCTGGTCTACTTTTTCCCGACAGATACGAATTCTGAGCCTTTTGGAATGGGGCCATGGAACTCCGTGTTCGGGTTGCGATACAAACCGCCCTGCGTCAACCTCGGAGGAGGCAACTCGACCACGCCCATCGCCATCGCCCACGAGATCGGCCACGCAATGCTGTTGTACGCGCACGCCGCCTCAATGGACCCCGCAACCGGCCAGGTCCTGAGATGGGCCGGCGACGTCTACGATCTGATGGGATATGGCCTGAACATGAGCTTGATCGTCCCTCCCCACCTGGGCCTGATCTACCGTTATTACTGGGGTTGGACTAAGGAGGGCGACATCACCCCGGTCATCGAGCCGGGAACATACCAGCTCGACCCCGACAAGGCGCTGCTGTTCACAACCGATAAGAACCACCTGTTGTGGCTCGAGCTTATAACAGCCGATCTGGCTTACAAGGGCGAGGCCGGCGGCTTGCTGGTGCGCGTCGACGGGGCCAATGGCGGCGTCTACCATGCCACCCTGGACATGACCCCGGCCACGGAATTCCAGGCCGACTTGCACATGAAGCCCGGGCAATCCCTGGTTTTTGAAGGCCGCAAGATCACCTTCGTCAGGAGCATCCCTAACGGTACACCCACCCCGAGCGCCGAGATCACGATCGAAGCAGCGGGCTCCCGGATCGTTCCGAAGCTTCAACCGAGCGCGACTACCGGCCTTGCTCCGCTGACGGTTCAGTTCGATACCATCATCGGTGGCACCGGCCAGCCGGCAAAGTACGAGTGGGATTTTTCCGACGGCGGCACAGCGGAAGGCCCGAACGTCAGCCACACGTTCCTGCAGCCCGGCAAGTACCCGGTGAAACTGACAGTGACGGATGACCAGGGTGCGGTCTCACTAGCCTCCGTGGTGATTACGGTCGAGCCTTCGCGCCGCTTGATTCCTTTTTATCAACAGTCGGACAACTCGTGGACAGGAGTGGCGGTGTCAAACTACTCGGCAGACGCTGCGACCGTTCAGTTTCGCCTGTTTAACGAGACAGGCGAAGTCGCGGCCGGGCCGGTACCCCGCATTCTGCCGCCGGGTCAACAGTTCGCGCAGCTCGGATGGGAGATTTTTGGGCTCCCGTCCGACGCACCGGCCGAAGGTTGGATTGAGCTGCAATCGGCCAATACGGATTTAGCGAGTTTCTTTATCTTCGGCGGAGGCACGGCCCTGGATGGCTCGGTAGAGGCCCTGCATTGCGGCAAGGCCGTGCACTTCACCAGGGTATTTCAAGGCGCCAAGACCTGGAGAGGCCGTGGTGCCTCGACCTACCTGGGCCTGGTCAACGCCTCTTCTCAGACGGCCCACGTCGAGCTGACACTGCGCGTGCCGACCGGAGGGGCTTTCGGAGAGACACAAGTACTTGCCAGTGCGGTGCGGGATATCCCGCCATCAGGCTGCTTGCAGGAGTCAATCGAGGAGCTTTTCGGAAACGTGACGGTCACGGACGGACTGGTGACCGCCGTGACTTCCGACGAATCGCTACTGGGATTCGGCTTAATCAAGGTGGAAACGCTGGCCACCGGGATCGGACTGAGCGGCATTACCGAGCAGGCCTCGGCGCCAGTGTTGTTTTCAGGCCAGTTGGCCAGCGGCGCTGGCGCTGTCTACACAAGTCTACGGTTGCTCAACCTGGCGGACGTACCACGTCGGGTGTTTCTGAGCACGATTTCTGAGGACGGCACGCGACTTGGCGAAGTCAAGGTGCTCGACCTGGCCGCTGGCGGCGCTTTCCAGCAGGATCTGGGGACATTCTTCGGGTTTGACCCCGAGGCGCTATCGGTCGGTTCCCTGCGTGTCGACTCGGACGGACCGGGTATCGTCGGCGACATCATCTTCGGCAGTCCGGACGGCCAATGGGCTGCTGCTATGCCTTTGCAGGGGGTCCTGGCAAGGAAGGCGTTGTTCAGCCAGGTGGCGAACATTCCCGATTCCTTTTTCACCGGGATGGCCCTTCACAATCCACAGGGCCGGACGGCAGAAGTAGCAATCAAAGTGTGGACGGCGGACGGCACGGAAATCGGGAGCGGCGACGTCGTTTTGGCGCCGGGCACCCGAATCTCGAATTTGCTGACGGAGCTCGTTCCCTCCTCAGCCGGAGCTACCGGGGGTTATGTCACTGTGGAGTCCACCGAGCCGGTGGTCCTGCAGCAGCTTTACGGCGACTGCGGCCAGACCTTGATGGCGGCCGTGCCGCCCACCGTGATCGAGTAAAGTCAGGCTTAGAGGTTGCTTGCGTCTCGCTAGCGAGACTAAGATGCCATGGGCCTCCTAACCCGGATTTCTCACAACTCGGCGGGCGAACACCCCGCCTGACTGGTGAGAAATCCGGGCTGGCTAATTCGTCCGGCCGGGAGACAGACTGAAATGCACTACCCTAGACGAGAGTTTTTCAAAATTGCGGGGGCCGGCACCTGTGCCGCGTCATTTGTTGCTCCCACAGGAACCGGCATCGGCCGCCCGGCCCCCTCCCGGAAGTTCAACGGAAGCTACCGAGATTTGCACCTCAACCGCGTCGCCTTTCCGATTGGCGGAATCGGCGCCGGAATGCTCTGCCTTGAAGGGACCGGAGCGTTTTCCCATTTTTCCCTCAGGAACCACCCGGACATCTTTAACGAACCTTGCACTTTTGCCGCCGTCTCGATTCGGGGCCGCAGCGACAGTGCAAAAGTCCTGGAGGGACCGGTCCCCGGATGGAAACTCTTTGGTGTGCCCGGCGCCGCCCAGGGGTCCAAGGGGTCCAGCTACGGTTTCCCCCGGTTCGAGGAGGCCGAGTTTACGGCCCGGTTTCCTTTTTGTACAGTCGAACTCAAGGAGAAGGGTTTTCCCCTGGAAGTGGAAATCACGGGTTGGAGTCCTTTCATTCCAGGGGACGCCGATAATTCGAGCCTACCGGTTGGAGGCTTTGAGTACCGCCTCAAGAACATCTCGCCAGAGGCGCTGGAGCTGGTCTTCTCCTACAATGCCACGAACTTCATGGCGGTCGGTCGCACCGGGAACTCGATTGGCCGTCTCCAGAATGGGTTCGTGCTTCACCAGGATCCAGGCCCGGAAAGCCCACAGGATCGAGGGGATTTCGGCGCCTTCCTGCTGGATGACGAGGCTATTGTCGACCATTGCTGGTTTCGAGGCGACTGGTTTGACTCCCTGACGATGGCTTGGAAACACATCCAGGAGCACCGGGCTATCCCCCGCGATCCGGTTGAAGGACCTTCTCCCGGCGCCTCGCTCTTCCTTCCGGTCAAGTTGAGGCCGGGGGAGGAGCGAACGGTTCGACTCCTCTTCGCCTGGTACGTTCCCAAGACGAATCTTCGCTTCCTGCCCAGACAAGAGGGTGACCCACCGGCGAAGGAATGCCCGAAAGATGAGCCTTGCTGCGAAACACGACCTACTTATGTCCCCTGGTATGCAGCACGCTTCAACAGCTTCAGTTCCCTGGCAGAATACTGGCGTGAAAACTACTCCGACCTCAGGAAGAGGAGCGCGCTTTTCCGCGATACCTTCTTCGATACGGATCTGCCGCCAGAAGTGATCGAGGCCGTGGCCGCCAATCTGACGATCCTGAAGTCACCCGCCGTCCTGCGCCAGTGCGACGGACGTCTTTGGTGTTTTGAAGGCTGCGGTGATACCCAGGGCTGCTGTATCGGGTCCTGCACGCACGTTTGGAACTATGCCCAGGCAATTCCCCACCTGTTTCCTGACCTCGAGCGGACGCTGCGCGAGACCGAGTTCAAGGTCAACCAGACCGAGAGCGGCCACCAGGCATTCCGGGCGTCGCTGCCGATTCACCAGGTCTCGCACGACTTCCACGCCGCGGCCGACGGCCAGCTGGGTGGAATCATGAAGGTCTACAGAGAATGGAGAATCTCGGGAAACACAGCATGGTTGCGAGACCTTTGGCCAAGAACCCGCGCCAGCCTGGATTACTGCATCAGAACCTGGGACCCCAAGCAGAAGGGTGTCATAGAAGAGCCGCACCATAATACCTACGACATCGAGTTCTGGGGCCCTGATGGGATGTGCACTAGCTTCTATCTGGGCGCCCTCGAGGCGGCCATCCGGATGGGGGAAGCCATGGGCGATGACGTCACCCGTTACCGGGAGCTGCTGCAAAAGGGCATCGCCTACATGGAGCAGAAACTGTTCAATGGAGAGTACTTTGCCCAGGAGATCAAATGGGAGGGACTGGAGGCCGGAGACCCGGTAACGCAACGCAAGACGCTACGCACCAGTTATGACTCCCCAGAGGCCTTGGAATTGCTGCGCAAAGAAGGGCCGAAGTACCAATACGGAGATGGCTGCCTGTCTGACGGCGTGCTGGGTTTCTGGATGGCCCGTATGTGCGGCCTTGGAGAAATCGTCGACCAGGAAAAGGTGAGAAAGAACCTCAAAGCCATCCATCGCTACAACCTGAAACACGACCTCAGCCAACACAGCAATCCTCAGCGTCCTACCTATGCCTGCGGGGACGAAGGCGGCCTCTTGTTGTGCACGTGGCCCAAGGGCAATGCGCCCTCGTTACCTTTCGTATATAGCAACGAAGTATGGACCGGCATTGAATATCAGGTGGCCTCACACCTGATGCTCGAAGGAATGGTGGAGGAGGGACTCGACATCGTCCGGATCTGCCGCTCTCGATACGACGGAACGATTCGGAATCCTTTTGACGAATACGAATGCGGGCACTGGTACGGGCGGGCCCTGGCCAGCTATGGCCTTCTGCAGGGTCTTACGGGCGTCCGTTACGACGCCGTCGAGAAGACGCTATATATCGATCCCAGCATCGACGGAGATTTCAGGGCTTTTCTCTGCACACAGACCGGCTACGGGACCGTGGGCATGAAAGACGGAAAGCCCTTTTGGGAAATAAAATCCGGCAAGCTGGAAGTCGCTCGCTGCCTGGTTTCCGGAGTAGCCGTCCAATTGTAACCAGTGAACCTGGAGAGTCTTTTATGAACCGACAGATCGACAGACGCCGTTTCTTGAGCCAAATGGGTGTCGCGACTGCGGTGAGCGGGTTCGCCTCTTCTTCGGCCGCCCTCCACGGCAGGCAGGGCGCCGGACGTCCTAATTTCATAATCATTCTCAGTGATGACCAGGGCTATGAGGATCTCGGCTGTTTCGGCTCCCGGACCATCCGGACTCCTCGCCTGGATGCCATGGCGGAGCAGGGTTTAAGGCTGACCAGTTTTTATTCTCAGCCGGTCTGCGGACCGGCGCGGACAGCCTTGATGACTGGCTGCTACCCCATGCGCGTGGGCCGGCCTTGGGATGGGTGGTCGCTTCCGGGCGAGGAGACGACCGTGGCCGAAGTCCTCAAAGGCGCGGGCTACGACACCTGCTGCATAGGCAAGTGGGATCTGTCGCTGCGCCAAGAGGTCGAAGACCGCCTTCCCAATTCACAGGGCTTCGATTACTACCTTGGGACACTCGGCGCCAACGATCGCGGCCGGTGCATGCTTTGGCGCAACCGCGAAAAACTCTACGAGACGTCCGATATGGGATCTCTGACCGGTCTCTATACGGAGGAAGCAATCCGGCACCTCCGCGAGAAGAGATCGGCGCCGTTTTTCCTCTATCTGGCGCACACCATGCCACATGTTCAACTCGGCGCCAGCGAGAGATTCCGTGGGAGATCCAAGGCGGGACTTTACGGCGACGTGATCGAAGAACTCGACGATAGCGTTGGCCGGCTAATGGACACACTGAAGGAGCAAGGGCTCGACAAGAACACTATTGTCCTGTATTTCAGCGACAACGGCCCCTGGTTGATCAAGGGTGACCAGGGAGGTTCGTCAAGGCCGCTGCGTGACGGCAAAGGCTCGAGTTGGGAAGGCGGTTTCCGGGTGCCGGCCATCTTCTGGGGGCCGGGAAAGATCCCAGCCGGCAGGACCAGCAACAGTATGATGGCGAGCCTGGACATCCTGCCCACCTTCGCTGCTCTGGCCAATACCCGGCCCCCCTCGAACCGCAAGATCGACGGCCTGGATCAAAGCAGGTTCATCACCGGCCAAAGTCCGACAAGCAGCCGCGAGACGTTCTATTACTACGTCGGCAGCACTCTTCATGCCGTCCGTAAAGGAAAGTGGAAGCTGGCCATTCCTTCCGGGCGAATGGGGAGGGCTTATATCATGGACCAGACCCCGCTGGTCGCCCCCGAGCTCTACGATCTTGAGACGGACATCTCCGAAAGCAAGAATCTTGCAAACGAGAAGCCGGACGTGGTGGCGGATCTGCTCAACCTTGTTGAGGAGGCGCGCCGGGACATCGGTGATAAGGCGGCGCCGGGGGAGGGAGCGCGGAATCTGCCGGACCAGCCGGGGGAGGAATCGAGGAAATGAGGAACGGCTCTTACGACGACACGATAAAGAGAAAACAAGGTAACTGGGCTAGGTGGCTGCGTCACGTCCGTATCGCCAGGTTGATACTCATCCTCCTCGCCGGCGCGCTCTGGCTACCGATGCAGGTTCGGGCCGAAGACCCAGCCGGGCGCCCCAACATCCTTTTCGTTATCACCGATGATCACCGATGCGACATGTTGGGAGTCGTGACGCCGGCACTGCACACGCCGACGATGGACCGCCTTGCTACTGAAGGCACCCGCTTTGAGAATGCTTTTGTCACGACCTCGATCTGCGCCGCCAGCCGGGCCAGCATCATCACAGGACTGGTCGAGCGGACTCATCGCTATTCCTTCTTGACACCGCCGCTGGCAGATTCATACATCACAATGTCCTTTCCCACCCTTTTGCGGGAGGCGGGATACCGGACGGGCTTTGTTGGGAAGTTCGGCCTCAACGTCAACCCCGGGGCGCGCGAACGCCTTTATGATTATTTACGTGAAATGTACGTGCCCTACTGGAAACAACAAGCAGACGGCTCGCTGCGGCATCTGACGGAAATTGAAGGCGAGGCTGCTATTGAGTTCCTGAAAGAACACGCCAGTAAAGCCAAAGAGAAGCCTTTTTGCCTGACTGTGGCGTTTGGCGCACCTCATTCCGAGGACTGGAACCCCTTGCAGTACGTTCCAATGAAGGAAGTCGAGAACCTGTATCGCGACATCACGATTCCCCGCCCGCCCTTGTCCGATCCCGACTTTTACAACCACCTGCCCGACTTCCTGCGCGATGGCACGATGAACCGGCACCGCTGGTGGTGGCGTTTTGACAACGAGACCAAGCGGCAAGAAATGACGAAAAACTATTGGCGCTTGATCAGCGGACTCGACCTTGTTCTCGGGCGGATCCTCGATTCTCTGCGTGAACTTGACCTGGCCTCGAACACCGTGGTTATTCTGACGAGCGACAATGGATACTTCCTCGGCGAACGCGGCTACGCCGGTAAATGGCTTCCGTATGAGCCGAGCCTGCGGGTACCATTGCTGGTTTTCGATCCCCGCGGCCGTTTCAGCACGCCCGGTGCTCGACCCGTACCTTTTGCACTGAATATCGATATCGCACCCACCATCCTGGAAATGGCCTCGGTCCCTGTCCCCCCGCAAATGCAAGGACGAAGCCTGGTGCCTCTCTTGAAGGGAGAAACACCCCCTGACTGGCGGAAAGATATCTGGTTCGAACACCTGACGATGAATCCGACGATGCGAAAACTCGAGGGCGTCCGAACTGAGCGATATAAATACGTCCGCTATTTTGAAGCGGTGCCAGTGCTTGAAGAACTCTACGATTTGCAGGAAGATCCGCTCGAAACCGTCAACCTGGTGAATGGCCCGAAGCACCGTTCACAACTTGAACAACTGCGTCGGCGTACCAATGAACTCCGCGATCAGTACGGAGGCCTGTTCAGCGAGCGGCTCTGGAGACAGCCCCAGCGTTAGTGCACGTTTCGGGAATTGTGAAGATGGGTAATCCTTCAGTTTTCGGTTTGAGGTGCAAGTAGGTCCGGCAGTCTTGCCGGACCTACTTGCACCTCAAACCGAAAACTGAGGGGTACGCGAACAGGGGAGAAGCCAAGTGAGGAGACGAATTTCACCGGTTGGTAGCTTGTGCCTGGTGTTTACACTGTTGCTGGTGGGTGAAGCTGCCGGCGAAACCCAAAAAAAGCAGACTTCCGAGGAACTGATCACGCGGCACTTGCAGGCATTGGGGTCTGCGGAGGCCCGGGCCAGGCGGACAAGCTGCCGGATGCTGGGTGCATCTGATTTTGAGGTTGTCACCGGAGGCATGGGGCGCCTGCCGGGGCGGGCAACGCTGATCTCCGACGGACGACGCTTCCGTATGAGCATCGTTTTCGGTGTCAACGAATATCCGGCGGAGGACCTGGCTTTCGACGGAGAACATTTGACGGTAGGGTACATACAACCCGGAGTGCGCTCCGCACTCGGGCACTTCCTGTATCGGTTCCAGGAGATCCTCTCGGAAGGCCTGCTCGGGGGTGTCCTGTCTACATCATGGCCCCTTCTGGACACGACGGTCCGCGCTCCCAAGCTCAAATACGAAGGCCTGAAGAAGGTCGACGGCAGGGAGTTTCACTCCCTCAAATACGAGCGTCGCAAAGGCGGGGATGTCGAGACCAAGCTTTATTTTGAGCCGGAAACCGGCCATCACCGTTATTCGATTTACAAAGTAGAGCTCGGCACCTCGCTGGTGGCGGGAAACCCAAACGCTTCGGCCAGTCAAGAAGAGATGAGATACGTACTCAAGGAGGAGTTCTCCGATTTCCGAGAGGTCGAAGGACTGACCCTGCCCAGCCATTGGACGATCGAATTCACCACCGCGCAGGGGAGGAGGGGTTCGGTGCTGCGATTCAGCACAGCCTTCGATACAGTTGACCTCAACGCCGACTTAAGACCTGAGCAGTTCGTCATTGACTGATCGACTCAGATCTCGATTGATCGCGGCCTTCGATCCAGATGAGCGAAGACCAGCCTTCGGACGTCGACGAATTCTTAACATCGATAGCAGGCCGCGATCAATCAATCTCCTTCATGGGTCCAACCGTGTTGCCGGGGACCGGGCGAGATCATTTCTCCTTTTTCCCCTTAAACCTGTGGAAAGTCCACCACGTGCCCCCGGTGAACTGGTCGCAGAGCGTGGTCGCGGAATTGAAGTCCGGGGCATACTCCCAAACGCACCGGCCGGTAATAGGGAGCCCTTCCGGGGTATAATCGATCCAGTTGGCGGTAAAGGTCGTTCCACTCCAATCGGCGGACGTGACGGTCCACCGCCAGCCGTTGCTCGTAAAGCCCGCGCTCTTGTGTGTCTTGTTGAGAGTGTCGTAGGCGAACACGTGAAACCAATTGACTCCGTTCTCATTCTCGCCTCGCCACTGGAAGAAGGCCCCGTCGAACAGCCAACTCGCCTGCCATCTTCCCTTCGTTACCTTGACCCACTCTGCGCCGGGCTTTTCCCGAGACTCTTCCTCCCAGATCCAAGTGCCCACGACCGAATTCCAGTTCTTGCACAGGGGATTGTCCTTCATCAATTGGCCTTTCACCGGGCCGCTGAGGGCCAGCAGCAGAATAGAGGCGACGATGACGACAGTTGATTTTCTCATCTGCGGATCCTTTCTTTGCGGCGTCTTCTTCGCGCTATTTCGCGTAGTCCCTTATGAACGCTACGGCTTTGGAATGGGCCTGGGCAACGTCCTCCGGGTTTCCGCCCGCCAAGCCGTGCCCGGCGTCATTGACAGTGACCAGCTCTTGCTTAACGCCCTTCTCCTTCAGCCGGACGGCCATATCCACTGACTTCTGGTACGGGACGTCGGTGTCCTTCGTCTCATGCACCATGAGAATGGGCGAGTATTCGGCAGTGATGTTGCGGACAGGACAATAGTAGTCGAGCTCACCCACGCCAGAACGGGCGTCTTCACTGGAAACCAGCTTCACGAGATCGTCGGCGGCGAAGGACCAATCGGCCTGCAGGAGAATCGCCGAAACAGCCAGCAAGCAGACGAACCGGCACCGCTCGAGGATCGGGGAGCGCTTCATAGGCACGATACTGTACCACACGTTGACACCTCACCCGTTCGCCCCCGGCTATCCGGTCGCGATCGGTTGGGTTATCACTAGCACGATACACGATAGCTAGGCAGCCCGCCTCGGGCCGCCCGACACTCGTCTACAGGGCAAGCAGGAGAAGGATGAAGGAGAAGAATCCCCCGACGAGTGCGGTCATGCCCCAGAAGCGCGTTGGGCGAGTCCGCCACCACATGTAGATACCGGAGACAATCCAGAGCAGGAAGCCAATGCAGACGAGGTCGAGCGTCACAGCCCACAAATCGCTCAGAAAGTCGTCGTGTCCGTATCCACTGCGGAGATGAAAGCCGGTCAGAACCTGGTACCACCGCAGCGGTTCCAGCCTTTCGAACCGCACTTTCTTTTCCTGGATTAGGCAGGTCACTCGGTGCCGTTTCCAGGAATTGGCGGGGCCGATGACGATGCGTCCCGGCCCGGGCCGGGCTGCGAAAAACGGCCCGGGCATCCCCAGATCGCTCAAGACACGGGCGCCGATCTGACGAATGTCGGTGTCAGGCGGCACAGGAAGGCTGTATCCTCCACAGATCGTTGAACGAGTGCGCGGACTCTAGCCTCGTTAGAAAAGCAAGTCAAGCACGTTGCTTCGCGGGGGTTGAATTCGAATCGCTACGTGAGCCTTAATGGCCCCGTTATGATCTTCAAAAAGCGACGCGCACTTCAACATTCGACACTCGATATTCGACATCGGACATTCGACATACTGGTTCACTTGACGCGCGGGGTTGTTCGGTTGATGGCCTGCGCCGCCGCTCTGCTCTTCCCTGCCCTTGCGAGCCTGAGTTGGGGGATGCCCCGCGAGAACTGGGCAATCAATGTGCTTTCCGGTCGGGCGGACATGGTGACCGGGAATGGCGCTTTGGTGAGCGTGAGCATCCCTCCCGGCATCAGCCGCTCGGCTTTCCGAGTTCTGCTCAACGGTCGCGACGTGACGCCGCTGTTTCGCCCGGACCGTGATACGGACTTGCCGGTTGGCCTTCTACAGGACCTCGAATTGGGCCGAAACCTGGTAGAAATCACGTGCGGGGGCAAGCAGCGAGCGCGCCTCGAGCTGATCAACCATCCGATCACGGGTCCGGTGTTTTCCGGCCCGCACCAGGCGCCGTTCATCTGTCAGACCGAAGCCGTGGGACTGGGGACGCCGGTTGATGGCAACTGCAGTGCGCCCACGCGCGTGACTTACTATTACAAGTCAACAAACCCGCCGGAAAGAGGCGCCGCTGCCGGCGCGGCTCCCGGCTGGGGTATTCCCCCCGGGTTCAAGGTACTGGACACGGCCGGACCGCGCCCGTCCGACGTCGCTAAGGTCACGACAAGCGAGGGGAACACGGTGAATTACGTTGTGCGACGGGAAATGGGGACTATTAACCGGGCCATTTATGCGATTGCCTTCCTCCACGAACCCAATGAGCCCCTGCCGGATCCCTGGCGCCGGGTGCCCGGCTGGAATGGTCGTCTCGTGTATCTGTTCGGCGGGGGCTGCTCGGCAGGCTATCACCAGGGCGCGCCGCTTCCCGCCCTCAACGACATGATGCTGTCTCAGGGCTACGCCGTCGCGACCGCCTCGCTGAACGTATTCGGGAACGACTGCAATGACCTGATCTCGACCGAAACCATGATGATGGTCAAAGAGCACTTCATCGAACAGTTTGGCGCACCGATCTATACGATCGGTTCGGGCGGCTCCGGCGGTGCGATGCAGCAGTACCTTATCGCCCAGAATTACCCCGGCCTGCTCGACGGTATCATGCCATCCGTCAGCTACCCGGACATCATCAGCACGCTGACATTTGCCGTCGATTGCGCCCTCCTGGACCAGGCTTTTCGAACCTCGAGCCTGACCTGGACCGAAGAGCAGAAAACGAGCGTCTCAGGCTTCGCCACGTGGAAGACGGCTGAACGATGGAACGGGAGTTTTTCGCCCGGGTGGGTGCTTCCGACGAGATGCGCCCCGGTCATACCCAAGTCGCTGGTCTATGACACGATCGCGAACCCCACAGGGACCCGGTGCGGAATTTACGACAACCAGGTCAATGCCTTCGGGAGGGACCCGGGCACCGGTTTTGCGCGGCGGGCGCTGGATAACGTCGGGGTCCAGTACGGCCTTGTTGCCTTCAATCAGGGAAAGATCACTGCCGAACAGTTTCTGGATTTGAACGAGCGCATCGGCGGCTATGACCTGGATGGGAAGATCGTTCCCCAGCGCACCTCAGCCGACCCGGAGGCGCTCCGTCTCGCCTATCAGACCGGCCGAATCAACACCGCAACCGATGGCCTGAGCGCTATTCCGATTATCGATGTGCGCCCGTACACCGACGATACGGGAGATATCCATGACCGGGTCCGCTCGCTCGCGACGCGGGCACGGCTGATAGCGGCCAACGGCAGCGCCGATAATCAGGTGATTTGGACCGTTCCGGGAACGTCGGGCGACGGAGAGAGGCGACAGGGGCCGGGCAATGCATTCGATGCAAGCCTCAAGGAGGCGCTGCGACAGATGGACCTCTGGCTGTCGGCCATAAAGAAGGACAGATCGAGTAAGCGGGGAACGGCGAAAGTCGCGCGCAACAGGCCCTCGGGGTTGAGCGACGCATGCTGGACCGCGTCGGGCGAGAAGATCCTGGAAACGGCGTCCTCTCAGGCAACGCGACGCTGTGATGTCTTGTTTCCGATTCACGGCGACCCGCGAATCGCGGCCGGGGCCCCGCTCGCCGGAGATATCCTCAAATGCGCGCTCCAGCCGGTTGATCCCAAGGATTACGCGAGCCCTATGACGGCGGATCAGGTGAAAAGACTCCGCCGGATTTTTTCGTCGGGAGTATGCGACTATAGCCGGCCCGGGATCGCCCAACAGAAGGCCCCGGCCACGTGGCGCCGGTATTGACAGTATTATTTCTCCTGTCGTTCCTCCTCTTGCTGCAAAAGCTCCAGAGGATAGGGCGCGCCTGCCAATCGGGATTCCAGTTGGTTCACACCGGGTTTCATGCCTGCCTTGTGCTTCGAGACAACCTCGAGAATCTGCTGGATTACTTCAGGTTGCTGCTTTGATAGATCGCGTTTCTCCGAGGGATCAGTTTGCAGGTTGAAAAGGAGGGGAGGGTCGTGTGGTTGCGCCTCATCAGCACCCCATTCCGACCGGGTGAAGAAGTGGGCTTTGTACTCCTTGTATCGAACCGCGTGAAGCCGCGTGCCGCGGTAGTAGAAGACCGTTTCTCGAGCGCTCTTTCCTTTACCCCTTAGAACCGGGGTCAAATCAAACCCGTCCAGGACCCGGTCGTCGATTTGGCTGAGGCCCGCCAACGTTGTGAAAGTCGGGAGGAGGTCCATGGTTGTTCCCAAATCCATGACGACCCCCGGCGCGATTGTCCCTGGCCACCAGAAGATTGCCGGCACCCGCATGCCACCCTCAAAAGTCCCTCCCTTACCCCCGCGCAGCAGCCCTGCCGAACCGCCGTGTTCGTTGTATTCCAGCCAGGGGCCGTTGTCACTCGTGAAAACTACCAATGTTTGCCTCTCAAGGCCCAGTTCCTGAAGCGTATCCACTATCTCTCCAACACTCCAGTCGATCTCCTCCATAACGTCGCCGTAGAGACCGGCGAGGCTGCGTCCCCGAAATCGCTCGGAAGCAAACAGCGGCACGTGGGGCATCGTGTGCGCCAGGTACAGGAAAAACGGTTTGTCTTTTTGAGACCGAATGAATTTCACGGCTTCTTCGGTGTATCGCCGGGTGATCGTAGCTTGATCCGCCGGCCGCTCAACCAGTTCGCCGTTGCGAAGTACCGGGACGTTCCAGTACTCGGCTCTGGGAGAGTAGAAGGCCTGTCTTCCCTTGGGCGATTCCGCCGTTCGCTCCATGTCGTTGGAGTACGGAATGCCGAAGTAGTAATCAAAACCGTTAGCAGTAGGCAGGTATTCAGGGAGATGACCCAAGTGCCATTTCCCTACACACGCAGTCGCATAGCCTTTCTGCTTCAGAAGCTCGGCGATGGTAATCTCCTCCGGGGGCAAACCGCCTGCCGAATCCGGAAACAGGACGCGACGTCCATCGGAGGCCATACCGGTACGGATCGGCAGCCTTCCAGTCAGCAGAGCGGCTCGACTCGGAGTGCAGACCGAAGAACCAGTGTAGAAGTTCGTCCATTTTTGACCGTCCTGGGCGAGCCGATCCAGCCGTGGTGTCCGTATCGTTGGGTGGCCAAAAACTCCGAGATCCCCATAGCCCAGATCATCGCAGAGAATTACGATGAAATTGGGCGGACGCACGGCCTCCGCGGATCCTGGGTGGCTTTCGCGGTTGCAGCTCAAGCAAAAAAGCGATAGAACAACGGCTAAAGAGATGATCAGACAGGATTTCATTGTCCCTCCATTTCGACCCCAACCATAAGCCGGCTTCCGAACTCGGAGTTCTCCACTCGGTGCTTTGGCTTTGCCGTATCATTCGCGACCCAAGCGAGCGAAGCTATTACAGCGACTTAGGGCCACGATTGTCCACATATATAGGGCGACGACGTCCACACATATTTGGCTATATACAACCTTTTCCCCGTGCACCCAGCTGGTACTTCTGTCCCGTGGCGCAACGGGTTTGGCTTGGCCTTTCATGCTGGCGCTAGATAGCGAGGTGTTGACAGACTCGGGCAGTCCGACGGATCCTCTGCCACCAAGCCAAGTCTGCGGAGAAAAGCATTGAGAAAGCCGGACTAGCGTGACTATAGTAAGCCACGGTAATTGGGGAGAAGCAGATCCATGATCTCCCGGGTGGTCCGAAGTACGTTAGATCGCTTCAAGATATGATCTTCACAAAACGAGTTCTCTGTTTGTGCTGTCTGCTCTGGGCATCGGTTTTCGTCTTCCCTGAAGGCAAAACGGGTGAACCAGGGAGATTTGACCCCTTTGTCTGGCCGTCGGACCCACCAGCCGACTGCCCTTTCCCGAAGTCTGAAAGCCTCACCGGACTCCAGTTTGCTGGGAGGTTTGGCGACTATCGCCTGCCGGATACTCGGCTGGCCGACACCTGGTATCCAGTGTGGGCGTCAGACGGCAACCTTTATTCCCCCTACACCGATGGCCGCGTGCCCCGCAAGGATGGCGTTTACGACCGAGCGTTGAGCTTTAACACGTCGGAGCGGATCGCTACCAGCGGGCACGCAGTGCTGATCGGCGATGACCCGCTCAGGCTCCAGGTCTACAGCCTGGGCCTTGCGGAAGGGGACCCATCGCCGTACAGAGGCCGTTACCCGTGCGGCAGCCTCGTCCACAATGGCATTTGGTACTACGGCACGTATTGTCTCGGACCCGAACCGCTGACGTACTACGGCGGCAAGATGTACAACTGGCCCTGGCTGGGGCCGCTGGTTGGTTTCCGCATCTCCCGTGACTACGGCAGGACCTGGGAAGAGACCCCACACACTCCAGCCAAACCTCTGTTCCCGGAAACGGGCATGTGGGGTTACCCGGTGAAGCTAGGTTCGCCGCACTTCGTCGATTTCGGCAAGAACATGGAACACTCTCCGGACGGCAAGGCCTATCTGGTGGGACACGGCGCCGCCGAAGACGACCCGAAACCGCGTTTCGCGAATTTGAGTTGGATTTCGGGCGACCAGATCTACCTGGCTCGCGTCACCCCAACCCCGGAGACCATCAACGATGCCTCACAGTACGAGTTTTTCGCCGGCCATGACGCGAGCGGCGCACCGAAGTGGTCACGCGATTTCAAGGAGATCCAACCGCTCCTGGAGTGGAACAACCACATGGGTTGCGTGACCGTCACCTACGATGCACCGCTTCGGAAGTACCTGATGTGCGTCACGGACGGCTGGCCCACGGTGGCCAAGATGAGCTCTTACATCCTGGAAGCCGACGCCATCACCGGGCCGTGGCGCCTGGTGACTTACATGAAGGACTTCGGCGAGCAGGCGTACTTCCTTGATTTCCCCTCGAAATTCATCAGCCCTGACGGATACACTCTCTGGTTGTGCTACTCGGCCAATTTCACGACTCCCTGGGCAGGCAATGCCTGGGAGGATGCGCCGACAAAACTGCGGCCCAACCCGCCGGGCAGCTGGTACGGGCTGGTCTTGCAGGAGGTCAGGCTGTTAAAGGCCGATCAGGCGAAGCAGCGGTGAGAGTGATGTCATGAGGTAATTGCAAAAAATCCGCGACGGGCTTCCAGGTCCGGCAGTCTTGCCGGACCTGGAAGCCCGTCGCGGATTTTTTGCAATTGGGAGCGAGGGAAAGCGATGAAAGTATCTCGACGGGAGTTTCTGGAAACGTCAGCGGTAGTGGCCGCCGCGGTGCAGTCCGCGCAGGGCGCGGCCGATGCTGACTCGGGCGCGCTTCGCCCGCATACCCCGAACTTCGTGCCACTGCCGTTGAAGGGCAATTACAGCCTCGGTGATCTCGCCGGCGCGGGCCTGTCGGAGTCGATGACGAAGGCCCTGCCTCATGCCCCGGCCAGAAGCCAGGTGGGTTGGGGAATTCCTTTCGAAGTCGGCCGCGTGGTGTTCCTGAAAGACCAGCCGGTCGTGGAGAAAGTGGCCGGCGTCAAGGCCGAGTGGTTGGTCTTCATGCACACCACCGACCTCGAGCCGCTGAACTGGAATGCGCAGGGCTTCCTGGCGGAGCCGGTCGGTGAAGGCCGTCTGGGCGAGCATGTGGCCGACTATGTGATCCAGTATGTCGACAAGACCGAGGTGCGCTGCAGCATTCAGAGAAGACATCACATCGGAGCCTTCCGCAAGCGTTGGGGCGAGAATTGCTTTCAAGCTGTCGCACAAAGGGCGCCTTTCCCGGTCGATCCCAGTCAGGAGGAGAGTGTGGCCTGGGGGTTCGCGCAGCAGCGTTTAAACCCGGGTGACAACGGCCCCTGGCTGAACTGGCTATGGGCCTGGCAGAATCCGCATCCGGATAAGGCGATCGTGGGCCTCCGATTCGAGCCCAAGTGCGGGACGACCATCATCTCGGCCATTTCAGCGGGACGGGCATCGAGCCATCCCCTGCGCTGGGAAACCCGCCGGAAAGCACTGCTGACGTTGCCGGCCGGTACCCGGTTTGATTACGCGCTGGGGAAGACGGGGCTGCTCAGCACAGTTCGGCTGGACATGGGGCAGGTCATTTCAGCGCAGCCACGTTTTTTGTATCCGAATTCGCAATGGGCCGACACGTACAACAACAAGGTCCCGGAAGTCTCCAAGGACCAGGTTTTGATCGAATACGCGGCACACCCAGACGCCCGGTTTCACCTGGCCGGAGGTCAGATCATCCCCGTGTCGGAAGTAGCGGCAGCGCCAAGTGGGGCGCTTCTGGCGCCGGTTGCGCCCGCCTTGAAGCGGGTGAAGATCCGGGTCGTGGAAAAGGGCGGCAAGAAACCCGTGGCCGTTAAGCTTCACGTCCATGGCGAGAGCGGCGAGTGTCTCCCGCCAGTGGACAGACAGCGGCTCCCCAGCAGCCGTTTCTTCGAGGACTACACCCCAGAATTCCAGCACATGGCAAGGCATCGATGCGTCTACATCCCGGGCGAGACGATCATAGACCTCCCCCTGGGTAATGTGTATCTGGAGGTGAGCAAAGGTTTTGAGATCAAACCGGTCCGTCAGGTAGTCCAAGTGGGTCCAAACACAGACGTCATCGAGATGCCGCTCGAAAAGGTTTTGCGCTGGCGGGAGGAGGGCTGGGTGACGGCCGATACGCACGTCCACTTCCTGTCCCCTCCGACCGCACTGCTGGAGGGCGCCGCCGAGGGGGTTAATGTCGTCAATCTGCTGGCCAGCCAGTGGGGAGAACTGATGACTAACGTCGGCGACTTTGACGGCAAGACCACCTACGGGACAATGGAGAGCGGGGGAGACGGAGAATGGCTGGTGCGGGTTGGAACCGAAAACCGGCAGCACGTGCTCGGCCACATCTCCCTGCTGGGCTATCGAGGCAACATCATTGCGCCGATGTGTGCCGGTGGGCCGAACGAGGCCGCTTTAGGCGACCCGGTCCACTGTCTGATGATGGAGTGGGCGGAACAGTGCCGGAGACAGGGTGGCTTGGTGGTGGTGCCGCACTTTCCTAACCCCAGGGCCGAACACGCCGCGGATATCATCGCCGGAGTCATCGACGCGATCGAATTCACGTCGTGGGGCCTTCTCTACAACGGGATCGACCCTTACTCGCTGTCCGACTACTACCGGTACTTGAACTGCGGTTCGTTCCTCCCTGCCGTGGGCGGCACCGACAAGATGAACGCCATAACGGCCGTGGGAACGGTTCGAACTTACGCCAAGATCCCAGCCGACAAGCCGTTTACCTATGACACCTGGTTGGAGGCGATCAAGTCCGGGAATACGTTCGCGACCTATGGCCCGCTGCTCGAGTTCGCAGTCAACGGGAAGCCGCCCGGGACTCGCATCAAGTTGCCCGCCAGCGGAGGCTCAGTCGACGTGACCTGGAAACTGGCCAGTGTGACCGTGCCGATGACCCGGGTTGACCTGGTCGTGAGCGGGGAGATACGCGAGAGCCAAAGCATCGGCCCCTGGGAGGCGGCCGGGCACTGGACGGTCAAGGTCGGGAAGAGCTCCTGGCTGGCCCTGCTTGTGCGCGGACACTATCCGGACCAACCCGAGATCATCACGGCGCACAGCTCACCCGTCATAGCCGAGGTGGAAGGATCCGAATTTTATTCCCAAGCTGATGCGCTTTCGATCCTGCGGCAAATTGAGGGAACGCTCGCTTACTTGGACACGGTGGGAACGCGAGCCGAGGACGAGGTTTACCAGAGGATGCGCTTGAAGATCACCTCGGTCTATCGTAGGCTTCACAACGACTTGCACAGGCGAGGCCACTATCACCTGCACACCTCGATAACCGATCACCCCGAGCATCACCGTTGAGTCGCCGTCTCCTGGAGGCGCAAGTTGGACGTTGCAGCCAGGGATACGTTGATCTCAGGCTGTCGTGAAAGAGGCGGGCAAGCGAGCGCGGGCCTCACGCCTGCATTCCCAATGCCACCTCATTCCACCACGACGAAGAGGTTGGGATCTACTGCGGCCGGCTTTTCGATTGTCGAGAAGCGGTTCGTCCAACGCATCACCGTCCCGGCCCGGCCGGTCTGAGTGGTGAACTCGATCGTCCAGGTGGTCGGAATTGCCCCACCCCCGGCTTCCTGGAAGTCATCGAAGCTTTCCTTGAGGATATACCAGGTCTCGTCTAGAGCAGCCGAGACGTTCGGATTGTGAACCATCGGGACACCAATCCGAACCTTATGGATCGAGTGGCGGTGACGGAAGGTCTCTGGATCGAAATACAGACTGGTCTGCGCGCTTCCGCCCTTGCGGCCCCGGTACCTGAGCACGTGGTACTCTTTATCGTCGACTTTCTTCAGGCCGTCGTACTTGACTTCGGCCTTGCGCTCCTGAAGCCGGGTAAGCGGCCAACCCGTCGAAAGAGAGCCGCCCAGCAGGCCCTCGGCAAGGACCTCTTTGAACTGCTTGAAGAAATTCTCCAGATCCGATCGGGTGCCCGGCGCAATCCAGCCGACCGAAACCTCTTTTCCGTCATAGGCAAGCTCTTCACCCGGGTACCCATTCAGACCGAAAAACATGGACAGCCGCACCTTGGGACCCTGCGAGGTCAGGGTCACCCGACCTCTTACCTCGTTCCCGCCTCGCGCATCCGTCAGGCTGCTCAGGCCTTCAGCCTTGAGGCTGTCAACCGTCTTTTGCATCGGACTCAAGGACGCCAGGTGCTTCTCGACCACTTCCTCGGGTTTCATCTTCTTGCCACACACGGCAACGCCGATCGAACAGCAGCCGACCAATGCCAAACATGTCCCCAATATTGCGAACCTTGACCGCATTTCGTCACTCCTCCTTGAAGCCAAAAAACTGCTAGATAGCAGATTGGTGCAAAAAGAAAAAGAGGCCGGCTGCTCCGGCCTCTTCGCAGGGGAACGACTTCCTTAGAAAAGGTACTTCAGGGCGAACTGCATCTGCCGCGGTGGACCGCCCGTAATGATTCGCGTGGATTGCGGATTGCCGATTACGATCGAGGTCAGAACGGCGTTGATGCTCGGCGCTCCTAGATGCGCATTGTTCGTCAAGTTGAAGACCTCGTAACGGAACTGCAGATGATGGCCCTCAAACGGCATCGAGAAGTTTTTCGACAAGAGGAAGTCGACGTTCTTCCACCCCGGTGCCTGGATCAGGCCCCTGCCGGCGTTGCCGTACACTCCCGGCTCACCGGCGACGATCGCCGTATCGTCAAACCAGCGCATAGAGTCGCGCTGATTCTTGGGGAGATTGACTTTTCCAACCAGGTTACCGCGGTACGGCCCATAGGTGTTCGTGTAGTTGACGTTCATCGAGTGGCTGACCCACGGGCCGCTCTGGATTGAGAAGATCCCGCCCATCTGCCAGTCACCGAACACCCAATTGAGCGGCCCCGAGCGTAAAAGCCCTTTGGTCGATCCGAACGGCAGCTCGTACAGGAAACTCGCGTTGTAGGCGAAGTCCCGGCTAAGCCCCGAGGGGCCGTAGTTCATCCAGATGTCCTTCATGTACTGCGAAGGGGGCTTACCGCCGGCTCCGGCCGTAACTCCTTCCCCGCGTTCGTTCAAGCTGGAGATACCGTAGTCGAGCGCCTTGGACCATGTGAATGAGTTCAAGAAGCTCAAGCCCCGGCTGAACCGCTTCTCCGCCTTCGCCGTGAACGCGTTGTAGTTGCCGCTCAAATTGTTGTCGTTGACAAAGATCCCCTGGATACGCTGTTTGCTGTGGAAATCGGCGGGCAGCTTCGAGCGCAGCCGTGCGGGATTGTTCCAGGCCAGGGTGCCATGCGGCTCCAAGGGCGCGCCGATGTTCCGGTTCCACCAGTGCAGATGCGACTGGGCCTGCCCGTTGTAGCCGACGGTCAGCAGGATGTCCCAGGGCAGCTGGTGCTGGATGTCCAGGAACCACTGGGCGCTGTTGATCGTTTTCAGAAGTGGTGGGACAAAGACAACGTTCGGTCCGGCCAGCGTGTACATATCTCCACCGGCAACTGACAACGCCGGGAAACCATCCACCACGCGTATGTCGGTGGTCTCATAGCCTTGCGGCGTGGACAAAGCAACGATATTAGGACCGCCTACGTTAAAGCGGGTCGCTTCAAGCTGCACCGTCCCGTTTTCCGAATAGTACAGCCCGCCTCCGGCCCGGATGACCGTGTCCTTGAAGATGCGATAGGCAATGCCCAGCCGGGGAGCAAAGTTATCCTTATCCAGAATAGCCTGGCTGTCGCCGACTCCCGACGGCACGACCCATTGATCAAAGACCAGATCGAGTGTCGGGGAAGTCTCATCGGCCATGTTGCCGATAAAAGTCGGCCGGGCGACTGGGGTGGTCTCATCGAAACGGGCCACGCGCGGTTGCCCGTAGAGCTCCCACCGCAGGCCAATATTGATCGTCAGACGTGGCGTCACTTTCCAGTCGTCCTGGGCATAGACGCCCCAGAAGGGATTGTAAATGTCTTCCCCTTGCTGGACGCCGTTGTCGGTGCTACACAGCCAGCCCAGCAGGGCGTCGGCCAGGGGGTTGCCGGTGGCGTTGCGGCTCGCGGGCTGGTTCGGTTTCTGGGCAGTATAACGGCCGTCGAAGTTCAGGGTCCCGAAGATGTTGCCCTGCTTGCGGTTCGATCTCCACCGGCGATACTCGCCCCCAAACCGCAGGCTGTGCTTGCCTCGCTCCATCAGGAAGTTCTCGGCCAGGTAATAGGTATCCAGAACCGTCTTGTTGTTGCCTCCGGCGGAACCGCCCCCGACATTGGTGTACCGGTTCCCGAAAAACGTATAGGCCACGCCGTATTTGTAAGCCGCCAGCTCCGGGAACTGATCGACGCCCGCGCCCTTCAACCCGATCTTCTCATTGAGGTTTTCCGTGTGGTTATCATCCCGGTAGGCCGGAAGGTGAGTCCAACCGCCACGCAACTCATTGGTCATCCTCGGATTGATGGTCATGTTGTAGTTGCCGGCGATCTGGTGCCCCGTGTAACGGAGGTAGTTGTCCGCTCGCGCCGGGAACTCCATCTGCCCGCCGTTCACGTTGTTGTCGTGCCGGTAAGAGTAACGGAAGAAGGTCCGATGATTGTCGTTGAAGTTGTGGTCAATACGGCCATCGTACACTTCGCCCTTCGCCGAATTCCTCGATACATAGAAGTAGTTGAGGTTGTTGTATTCCCTGCCCGGAACATTCGGGAGCGGAATAACCGTGTCGATGTATTTTAGATAAACCGGATCCATCCGATTGGCCGGAATCTGGTTGTTCGGGAACTGCTGCCGGATGGCACCGGGGGTTCCCGCCCCCGTTAAGGTCAGCGGATCGTAGATGTTCGGATGGCCATTGCCGATGTCCATTTCATTGGCGAAATTCCCTTTGCGGGCCTCGGCGCTCGGCACGGAGCTCAGGTAACTGTCGCCAGCCGATACAATCCGGGTTCCTTGAATGCTGGCAAAGAAAAAGGTTTTGTCCTTGACGATCGGACCGCCGATGGTTCCCCCAAACTGGTTGCGGATGAACGGAGGGCGAGGAGAGATGATGTTTCCGTTCTCGTCCCGAATAGAGTCGCGGTTGAACATGAAGTTGTTCGCGGAGGTCGCATTGTTGCGATGGAACTCATAAAGGGAGCCGTGGAACTCGTTCGTCCCGCCCTTGGTGGAAACCAGCACCTGGGCGCCCGCTTTGTAGCCGTACTCGGCCGATACATTATTGGTCACGACTTTGAACTGAGAAATCGCCTCCGGTGGCGGCTTCATGGTCTGGGCCTGGGTGACCAGCGGCCCCTGCACCGTCCGCGCCGCATTGTCCACGCCGTCGACCAGGATCGCAGTCTGGTCCATGGCCAGGCCGCCCGATCGGAATCCGCCTTCAGCGGCCGTCTGCTCGCCGCGTCCTCCCACGCCGCCGATCAGGATGCCAGGGCTCAGGTTGGCGAGCGTGAGGTAGTTGCGGCCGTCCAGCGGCAATTCGTGAATCTGCTTTTCCTCGATGACGGTCCCGACGTTGTGCGGCTGTTGTTGAATGCGGGCCGCGGTCGCGGTCACTTCAACCACCTCGGAGACCTCCCCGACGGTGAGCTCGAAATCGATTTTGGCCACCTGGCCGGTGTCGAGCAACAATTCCGTTTTGGAAGTCTTGAAGCCGGTTAAAGCGCACTCGACCCGGTAGCGTCCCTCTTTGAGCAATTGAACTGAGTAAAATCCGGCATCGTTCGTGACCGCCTTCCTCACCACCAGCGTGTCGAGGTTGGTCACCGTGATCTCGGCACCCGGGATGACGCCCTTAGTCGAATCAGTGACGACTCCTTCGATGGCCGATTCCCTGGCCAAGGCGAGGGTGAAGAACGTAAAAGTCATCAGCAGAAAGCAGACCGGCTTGCGAATCGGCCACAAGCCCCTTGTTCGTTCACCTGCAACTGAACCTAAGTTGTGCCGTACCATTCGTTAGTCTCCTCTCTTGGCACCACCACAACACGTGCCACAAAGCCTGGGATGATGACGACCACTATAGTCGGGCTAGACGCACTATTCCTACACTTATCCATGGGCTTGGCGCGTTTCTAGTAAAACCTTCAATCACAACTGTTTAACTGAACAAGCAGGCACGATGCCGCCCTCCCCTACTAGTGATGTGCTAGTTATCTTCACGGCGGGAAAGGAAGTGCTCGTGAGCAGGGCCGGCTTGCGGCACACTTCTTTCGGAGTGCGGCGAACCCGCTTCGCTGGGAAACGCTCGCGCGCGGCTCTGACTGGATTCGGCGTACGCCCAAGTGCAACCCGGGGTAGGTCCAAAGCCAGATCGCCGCCCCGTGGAGGGGCGGCACAACACTCACCGTTCAAAATAGCGCGGATCCGATTTGATGTCGTGCCTGCCCCCCAAACTCAGCCTCAGGCGAAGCCTACCTGCTTGTCGATATCAGGCGCGACTTTTTTCAGCAGCGCGACCAGGTTGCCTTCCAGCACCTTCCCCTTCTCCTCCTCGGTGAGGAACGAGTTCTGTATTCGGGCAATCACGGTGCTCGGGTCGTTGATCGAGAAATCCGAACCGAACAGGACCCGGTCCGGCCCGATCGCCTTGATCGCGCACTCCAGCATCCCCATCCGGTCGATTCCAAAGCCGGACGTGTCCAGGTAGCAGTTGGCGTTGGCGGCGACCGCGTCAATCCGCTTGAAGATGCTATTGTATCCGTGCTCGTCGGTGAAGTGCGGGAAAACGATGGTGGCTTTTGGAAACTTCTGGATGATGTACTCCATCTCCCGGAGCCCCGTGTGGACGTCGAGCACCATGTTCAGCTTGACGACCTGTTCCACCAGGAGCTCGAATTCCTTGATCGTGTACTGGTAAGGCACCGTGTAATTGCATAGCTCTCCGACCCAGACGAACCCGAACTGCTTGTGACACTCCTCGATCTCGCGCAGTGACTCGTCAATGAACAAGGGATTGACCACGCAGGCCCCCAGCAGGCGCCCCTTGTACTTCTCGACATAGCGCGCCACCTCGCGATTGCCTGCAATGAAGTCGGCCGGCGTCTTGGCCAGCTGGCAGCGGACCGAGTTGATGATGCCCCGGTTGACGCCTGTCCTGTCCAGGTAGGCCATGAACTCCTCGAATGTCTTGGTCACGGGATGCCACTGCCAGAGCATCCCGTTCTCGCTTGGGCAATGCAAGTGGGCGTCGAATATCGGGGCCGGCGAAGCCGGCGAAGATCGAGTAGGCGGCGCCTCTTTCGGATCGGGGGGCGGCGCCTCCACCTTGGCCGCCACAGGAAGGGGCTCCGGCTCTTTGGGCCTCGGCCGCCTGACGGCGCCCGTCAAACCCGCGCCCGCCCCGAGGAACATGAAACTCCTTCGTGCCAACCTGCGAGGGCCATGAAAATGGCTGTGAAATAGGCTCATTGTAACCTCCCAGCTATCAGGCTTGTCATCGTCATTACGTTACCTGTACTCGGGGAACTTGAGATCAGGGTATAGCTCGAGCAGCTTCTCCTTGACTTTGGGGAAGAGACGGGCGGCATTCCCGTAGTAGATCTTCCGGAGGACCTCGTCGGGGAGGTTAAGGCCGTGCATGGGCGGGGCACCGCGCTCCATCGAAAAACGATCATCGTCCGTTTCAAAAAGTCGGAAGAACTGCCGATATTGATTTGCGGTAAGCGCGCCATCCTGGCCAAAGAGGATACGGTCCTGGTACTTGATATGAAAATTCCGCGCAGCCCAGGGCTGGCAGCCTATGGCCTCGTGGCGCACGCCCATTTCCACGTAGAAGTTCGGATATTGATCGAGCGTGCGGCCCAGGCGCTCCAGGTCGTGCTCCAGGGAACCCATGTGGGCGCCGATCATGATCAAGTCGGGAACAGCCGCGAGGATGTGGTCCCGACGGCGAATCATTTCCTCATGCCCAACGGTGTCGGTCCCCGCCAGGTTCCACCAGAAGCGGCGGGCCTCGTAGCCCAGGAACTCGTGATTCCGGTCCAGACGCTGGAAGAACCAGATCGGTTCGGCCACGTGCAGCATCAACGGGAGCTTCAGCCGAGCGGCGGCCCGCCAGAGCTCGAGGGGCCGTTCGTCGTCCACAAAGATCTTCCCGCGGGGCTCGGGCCACAGCACGTGCCCTCCCAGCCCCGACCCTTTGTCGATGACCTCGGAAATGCCGATCGTCCCCAGGGTCTTGACCTCCGACTCGAGTTTGGCAATGATGTCGCGCGGAAAGCTGTCGGCGAAGCGATTCTCAAAGTCGATGCAGGAAAGAGTGAGGAATCGATTCGGGTACTTCTCCTCAAAGCGGTGGTGACTTTCGCTGGTTTCGACCCCCAGCGGCGAATCGATGACGATTGCGACTCCGACTTCATCCATTACCCGCACCCGCTCTTCCGGCGTGGAGTTTCCCAGGTGCACGTGAACATCGACCACCGGGAACTTCGCCCGCCGGGGAGTGCTGTCCTTCAGTTTGAACAGCGTGCCCGGCAGGTAGTCATAGACCGAGACTTCCGGAAAAGGAGCGTAAAGGAAGAACCAACCGATACCATCCGGTGGAATCGTCAGCGTGGCCGTGTCTCCCTGGGTTGTGCGCGGGAAGACAGCGCCGCGTATCCCGACCATTCGTATAACCTTCTGGCCGGGCATGGTCAGTTTGACCTCGCTCCTGGCGCCTCGCGCTGGGATTTGAACTATCACGTACCAGCCGCGTTCTCCCATAGCCTTCACCTTCAAAGTTCCTACACTGACTTTCAGAAAATCAGCTTCGTGGTACTGGCTATAGTCTGGAACCAGTTGGTCCACATCCGCGGCCGGCGTCTGACCCGCCGACATTGGGACAGTCGAGATCAGGCTGATGAGCAGCACCGCAATCCAGGTGCTCCAGCAAAAGTGTATTGGGTTTGGATTTTTCATAGCCCCGTCACTCCCTGAATCGGGCACGAGTCTACCCCTTAGCCTGCGGGTATCCCAACGGTACTCCCCCGGCGGACGAGATAGCTAGCGGATAGCTAGCTATAGCTACCTAATTTTTGTACAAAATGGTGCCACTTTCGAAAACTCGGGCTTAT
>JBHGBF010000200.1:0-10558 GCA_041946865.1 Acidobacteriota bacterium
CAGGGTGGGCGCTCAACTGCGCGCCAACCCTCGGCTGTCTTGCCTAACGCCTTCGGCGTGAAAAACGTTCACACATCTGGTTAGTTTCGCCAAAGTCCAGAGCCTGCAAGCGAGGCGGGCAAGATGCCGGCCTCTGTTGCATCCATTGATCGAACCTGGCAGTCGGCCCCCAGGGCAGAATGCCGCTGACGCAGAGGCTACAGCTCTGCGTCCGGATACGCCGCCGGCAGGTTCTCCGGAATCTTGATCGCCTCCCTTTCCAGCCGCTTTCGCAGTTGCAGGGCATTGACCACGGCCTGTCCTCGGAAGTGATTATTGTAAACCGCATATGTCTCGTCCGCGCTCTCGCTCGAATGCGCAATCACTTCCGCCTGCTGATCGACCTTCTCTTCCGAGTAGAGATAGTTGTAGCGCGCGTCGCGTCCGGCGTCTTCACGAAACCAGTCCTGGTAATTCCGGCCGTGATAGCGGAAGTAGGCCACTTTCCCGATCACATAGGCCCGCGGGCGCAGGCTCTTGCCGAAGAGCGGCTGGTCGATATTGCAGACGCCCGCCCCGTAGTGCCGCAGCAGGTTTCTGACTTCCTCCTCGTCCCACGACCCGTGCCGGAACTCGAGCACCGGGTTCAGTTCCGAAAAGGTCTCGAGGACACGAACCAGGTAGTCTCGGGAGTTCGGCTCATTCTTGAAAGACCAGGGAAACTGAATGAGGACAGCTCCAAGCTTCCCGCTTCGGAGAATAGGGGCGATCCCGTCTTTCCACTCTTTGACGAGGGCAGCATCCCCGACGGACTTCTCGTGAGTAAAAGCCTGCAGTACCTTGGCTGTGAACTTGAAGTCCCGGTTTTTGGCGACCCGGCGCACCCAGCTTTCCGCGGTTTTCGGGCTGCAGGGTCGATAAAAGGTGCTGTTGATTTCGATGGTATTGAAGTAATCGGCAAGGTAGGAGAGCTGATCAGGCTTGGGGCGGGTCGGGTAAACGATACCCTCCCAGTCTTTGTAGCTCCACCCAGCCGGGCCGACCCGAATCATTTGATCTCCACCTCCACCTTGTTTCCCCGTTTGATCTCGAGCAGTCTGGCGGCAGGCTTCTTCGCAGCCGCAATCTCGTAGTATCCGGTGCTTCCCAGCAGCGAAAAAAACTCGTCGGCACTGGATTCGGTGTAATAGCGCCGAAACCCGGTTATTTCCTTGCCGTTGATCCGAACGATAGCGGGATGCGCTTCCCGACCGGTCAGGCGTTTTACTTCCTTGGGAGTGATGTTCGTGATGGCGTTTCCGAACTTGTCGATGTGGAGGACGATTCCTTCGAGCTTGTTTTCAGCGACCTTGTGGACGGGGGGAAGCGCAAATCTTACGTAATCCGTGGTCAGAGGGCCGAAGTTTTCAAAATCGGTGCCTGCTGCCAAACGCCCGGCCACCGGCGCAAACACGTCTCGTCCATGGAACGTCGCCGATACCGGCTTCCGGAAGTAGTGGTCCGCCTCGATGGCTACGACCCGCACACTCGGCTCGTTGGCGTATACAAGGGAGAGAACGCCGTTGTCAGGAGCTACGAAGAAGGCCGATTCCGTACAGGCGATAATCCCCCTGCGGCTGGAGCCGACGGTCGGGTCGACCACCACGAGGTGGACGGTTCTTGCGGGGAAAAAAGGGTAAGCAGCGGCAATCACAAAAGCCGCCTCCAGCAAATCGTGAGACCCCACGTCGTGCGAAATATCGACAATGGTGGCGTTAGGACACGCCCCCAGGAGAACGCCCTTTACGGCACCCACATAGTGCTCCCGGGAGCCGAAATCACTGGTGAAGGTGATGATCGGGTTATCCGCCATGACGTTAGGGTAGCACGAGGGATTGACGTTGGCGATTGGCGCAGCAGGTCGCGTCTTTGGCTGTCCACCCCCAAAAGCGCAGGCGGCTCAAAAGGGGGCACAGCTACACGATCTTTGCGAAGCGTACGACGGCCTCTTCAACGTTGGCCCGGCTGTTGAACGCGCTCAGGCGGAAATAGCCTTCCCCGCAAGCCCCAAAACCGCTCCCCGGCGTCCCGACCAGGTGGGCTTCGCGCAGCAGCTTGTCGAAAAAGTCCCAACTGCTCAGATTGCCCGGAGTCTTCAGCCACACGTAAGGCGCATTCACCCCGCCATAGACCAGTATCCCCAGTTTCAGGAGCGCTTCGCGCACCAACCTCGCGTTGGCGAGATAAAACTCGATGGTTTCTCGAACCTGGCGCTTGCCTTCCGGCGAGTAGACGGCAGCAGCGCCTCGTTGCACGGGATACGAGACGCCATTGAATTTGGTGCAATGGCGGCGATTCCAGAGCGGATGAATCGAGACCTGGCGGCCGTCCCGCGTCTTTCCCTTGAGACCCTTCGGAACGACCGTGAAGGCGCAGCGCACGCCGGTGAAGCCCGCCGTCTTGCTGAAACTGCGAAATTCGATCGCAACCTCTCTGGCGCCGTCTATTTCATAGATCGAGTGCGGAATCGACGGGTCGACGATGTACGCCTCGTAGGCGGCATCGAATAAAATGATCGAACCGTTCTTTTGCGCGTATTCGACCCAGTCTTTGAGCATCTCCCCGGTGGCCACGACGCCGGTCGGGTTATTGGGGTAGCAGAGGTAAATCAGATCGACCCGCTGTTTAGGAAGCTCTGGAACAAAAGCGTTTTCGGCAGTCACCGGAAGATAGACCAATCCGCCGAAGCGCCCGCTGGCATCTACAGGACCGGTATGCCCGGCCATGACATTGGTATCCACATAGACCGGGTAGACGGGATCCAGGACCGCGATGACGTTATCGTCTCCGAAAACGTCCAGGATATTTGCCGCATCGCACTTCGAACCGTCCGAGACAAAGATCTCATCCGCGCTGACCTCGGCCCCGCGAGCCTGGAAGTCGTTGGCGGCTATGGCTTCGCGCAGAAACTCGTAGCCCTGTTCAGGCCCGTACCCACGGAAGGACGAGCGCACGGCCAACTCATCAACGGCCACATGCATAGCCTGAATCACAGCGGGAGCCAGGGGTTCAGTGACATCGCCGATGCCCAGCCGAATAACCTTGGCGAAAGGGTTTTCCTCACAGAACTTCTTGACCCGCCGCCCGATTTCAGGAAACAGGTAACCGGCGGGCAGTTTCAGATAGTTTTCGTTGATGTAGGTCATCGCGGATTAGAGCGCTCGGCCTGGCCGAATAACATCACGCGCTCGAGCCTTTCATTATGTTCATCGAATCGCACGGGCGCAATACCTCCCGGCATCCGGACATTCACGACTTGCGCATCGACAAGCTTCAGCTTCCGGGCGGCGCTGGCGACCGCCGTCGCGCTTGACCCGGAGGACAAGGTCGGGCCCTCGCCACGTTCAAAAACTCGCGCCTCAATGGTGTCCGGGCGGTCGGGACCACTGGCCGCGGCCCATTGCAGATTGATTCCGTTCCTGCACGGACGCCCCGCTCCTCGAATACCCTTGCTTTCGGTACTGTTGGCGATTGCGGTCAGGCGGGACATCCATTCCTCGGAGCCCAGCTGCTCCATGGAAGGCAACCGGTCCGGGCTTTTCAGGAACGTTACGCAATGCGGATTCCCCACATTGACAAATTGGCTGCACGTCCACGAGGCCTCGATCTTCTCGAGATCGAAAACACGGGAGACCGTTTGACCCTCAAATTCGGAAACGCCCACGTATTCCGGGGAGGCTCCCACGGCTGAGGGCCCGAATTCGGGAATGCCCATGTCTATCCAAAACCCGGCCTGCCGCTCGCGTACCGCGGCTTCTATCCGGGCTTCGATAACGGGCGACAAAGGCCTGCCGTGATGGACGCGCAAAAGGAATGGATCCGAGCGGTTGGCCTGTCCGGTGTCGACGAGGAACTGGGAGAAAATCGTCAGGCCGTTCCCGCTGCGCTCGGCCAGAGTTCCATCCGTGTTGACGATCAACAGGCCGAAAGCCTGTTCTTCGAGGAACGGTCCCACTAACAGACCGTCCGAGAGGTACTTTTTGGCGGCACCGGTTGTGCCCGCTTCGGAGACGCCCGGGCGACTACAGATCCGCTCAATCGCCCGAATGGCCCATCGCTCGCGTGTTCTGGCGGCATCGGCCGCGGTTCGCGGGAGATCGGCCAGCTCACGAATCTCATCCGGGGAAGCCACAAAATAGGTATTGCCACGGGCGTTATAGAAGTCGGCCATACTCACCCTTATCCAGGACGCCAACCGGGGTAGGCGTCACATGGTTTTTGTCCCCAGGGAACAAAAGACGTGCTACGGCATTGCGATAATTTCTCGGATAATTCCGGCGTCCGAGAACGGGATCTTCTTCGTCATCGGGCGCCCGCGGGGATCAAGGACGGGCCGGCCCGACGGGTCTCGTTCAAGTACGACCTGGTAGTCCTCATGGCCTTTGCCTGCGACTACCAGGACATCTCCTCGCCGCAGGGCGGCGAGAGCGAGCGCCAGCGCTTCACGGCGCGGTCCGGCGTTCGTCGCTCTCGTCGTACCGGAGAGGATCTGTCTTCTGATCAAGTCAGGGTCTTCGGTGCGTGGATTGTCATCCGTGACCCAGACGCAATCGGCCAGTTCTTCGGCAATGCGGCCCATGATGGGTCGTTTCTTCGTGTCGCGATCGCCTCCACATCCGAAAAGCACGTGGAGTCTGCCGCCGTTGCCGACGTGCGGCCGCAAGCTGCGCAGCACGTTGTCAAGTGCATCAGGGGTATGCGCGTAGTCCACGTAAACCGCCGCGCCGTTAGCCAGAACAGCGGCCAGCTCAAGGCGCCCAGGAACAGGCGCCAGGCGAGAAATGCCGCCAATTGCACGGTCCACGGGCACGTCTGTCCCGATGGCCAGCCCCAGGGCGCAGAGAATGTTCTCGGCTTGAAAGGAACCTGCCACGGGCGCCTCCACATCATATCGTGCGCCAAACGCCGAGACCTTCAGCGTCTGGCCCTGCACATGGGGGATTCGATCGCACACGACAAGGTCGGCCTTGTCGCTCACTTCACCATACGAGATGACCCTGGTGCCTCGCGCCCTCATTGCCGTTGCGATCTGCATACCGTAGCTGTCGCTCAAATTGACGACAGCGAGCCCGTCGGCCTTGAGCCGCTCATCAAAAAGCCTCACTTTGGCCTGGAAATAGGCGTCCATGGAAGGGTGGTAATCGAGATGGTCCTGGGTGAGATTGGTAAAACCCGCCGCGTCAAACACGAGGCCGGCCAGGCGTTGCTGATCGAGCGCGTGGCTCGAAGCCTCCATGGCCAGATGAGTGACACCGTGCCGGCGTTCCAGCTCACCCAGCATGATATGCAGGGTCTTGGCGTCGTAGGTTGTCAGTCCTGCTTCCAGGTTGGAGTGGCGCTTGTCGCGGGCCTGCAAGCCCAGGGTTCCCAGGCTCACGGCCGTTCGACCGTCCTCGCCCCACAGGTCGCGAAGGAAGCAGACGGTCGAGGTTTTGCCGTTGGTACCGGTGACAGCGGCAATCAGGCCAGGCCGGCCGGGATGAAAATCGGCCGCGAGTCGCGCATAGAATCCTCGAATATCCGGGACTCGCAGCACAACGATTTTCTCGCGCTCGTACTCGTTGAGGCCGATGGCATCGTCACGCGTGCCCTCCGGGACGGCGATAGCCTGGGCGCCTTTTGCCGCGGCTTGCGAGCAGAACGCCAGCCCGTTCTCTTTGGCGCCAGGAAGGGCGCAAAAAAGGTAGCCATAGCGAACGTCCCGGGAATCGTCCGTAACGCCAAAGATGAACAGTTCTTTCGTTTCTACAGAATCCGGCTGCAGCGTGCCGCGGCCGTGCTTTGCCCAAAGATCACCTAATCTCATGTCGTTACCTTATTGGTCGTGAGCCAGGCTAGCGCACGAACCTACCTATTCTACACATTGCCACCGCAGGCGTGGTTAGCTAAACTGACGGACTGGCCGACAGCAAGGATTTGAAGAGGGCGCTGTATGCGAACCTTCGGGATCCCGACAAACAAAAAACATCATGCAAACAATGACTGAAAAGCCACTTCCGTTTGACAAGGCTCTGATCGAGGAAATCCTCCGTGACTATCCAACGCCGTTCTACCTTTACGACGAGCGAGGAATTCGTGCAAACGCGCGGCGATTGAACGCGGCGTTCGGCTGGTGCAACGGATTCAAGGAGTACTTCGCCGTCAAAGCGACACCCAACCCGTACATTCTGAAGATCGCAAAGGAAGAAGGCTTGGGAGCCGACTGCTCCAGCCTGGCGGAACTGGTGCTGGCGGAGCGGGTCGGGATCGTGGGCGAGGAGATCATGTTCACCTCGAACGACACGCCTGCCGTGGAGTACCGGCGAGGGAAAGCACTGGGAGCGATCATCAACCTTGACGACCTTACGCATTTGCCGTACCTGGAGGCGGAAGCGGGATTGCCGGACCTGCTCTGTTTTCGGTATAACCCCGGCCCACAGCGCACGGGGAATGCCATCATCGGCAAACCGGCAGAGGCGAAGTTCGGGATGACACGCGCCCAGCTGTTCGAGGCCTACGCTTCGGCTAAAGGCAAGGGGGTCAGGCGGTTCGGGCTGCACACGATGCTGGCCTCTAACGAGCTGAACATCGATTTCTTCATCGAGACAGCCGGCATGCTGTTCGATCTGGCTGTCGATCTGGCTTCAAAGCTCGACGTAAAGGTGGAGTTTGTAAACTTGGGTGGAGGCCTCGGCATCCCCTACCTGCCGGCGGAAAAGGCCATCGACCTCGAAGCGCTCGGCCAGGCCGTCAGGGCTTACTATGACGAACGGATCCGGCCGGCGGGGTTGCATCCGCTGAAGGTGTTTATGGAGAACGGCCGCTATATTACGGGACCGTATGGGTTCCTGGTGACCCGGGCCATTCACGAGAAGCATATCTACAAGGACTACGTGGGCGTCGATGCCTGCATGGCCAACTTGATGCGGCCGGGAATGTACGGGGCTTATCACCACATTACGGTGCTGGGAAAGGAAGACGCGCCCCGCAACAGGAAGGTCGACGTCGTCGGGTCGCTGTGTGAAAACAACGACAAGTTTGCCGTAGACCGGCTCTTACCGGAGGTGGAGAGGGGGGACATCCTGGTGATTCACGACGCCGGCGCCCACGGCCATTCCATGGGGTTTCAGTACAACGGCAAGCTGCGGTCAGCCGAGCTGCTGTTGCGTGAGGACGGCCGTGTCGCGCAGATTCGCCGGGCCGAGTCCCTCGACGACTATTTTGCCACGCTCGACTTTTCCAGGCTGTAAGGCGCATTCGCTCGGCTGGAGTCGCGGCGCCTCCGCACCCAGCGAGAGTGTTGAAAAAGCTCACTTGTTTGTCGACAGGCCTATGAATCAGACCGTAACCCGGCGAAGCCCCAGGAACCGGAGTCGGGGCGGATTCCAGCGCTGTAAGCGCGATTCAAGGAGAGGTCCCGTCGGCCTTGAGTCGCGCCTTCAGACGCGGCTGGCGACGAGCTCCAGTTTTTCGAGCTCCTGGTCCATCTTGCGCTTGTTGGCCTCAGCCATCGGACAAAGCGGCAGCCGGTAAACCTCTTCAATGTAGCCAAGCCGTGAGACCGCGTATTTGACCGGAATCGGGTTGGACTCGATGAAGTTCAGGTTCATCAGATTCAGGTAGCGATACTGGAGGTGCCGCGCCTCTTTCAGGTTCCCCCGCCTCAGCGCTCCGACGAGGTCCGACATCTGGCGGGGAATGATGTTGCTGGCGACGGAGATCAACCCTTCGCCACCCAGGCAGACAATCGCAAAAGCCATAGCGTCATCGCCCGACAGGACGCGGAAACCGGCCGGACGGACCTGGAAAAGCTCCATGATCTGCGCCAGACTTCCGCTCGCTTCCTTGACGGCAACGATATTGGGAACCTGGCCAAGCCGGGCAATTGTGGCCGGGAGCAGGTTGCACCCGGTACGTCCCGGGACGTTATACAAGACGATGGGGATTCGAATTGCCTCGGCAATGGCCGTGAAGTGAAGGACCAGGCCTTCCTGCGACGGCTTGTTGTAATAGGGCGTTACCGACAGCACGGCATCTGCGCCTTCCGCCTCGGCTGCCCGCGCCAGGCGCCTGGCGTGCTCGGTATTATTAGTCCCCGCGCCCGCCACCACCGGTACTTTACCGCCGGCTTCCCGAACACACGTCCGAATAACCTGCCGATACTCGTCCTCGTCGAGCGTCACGCTTTCGCCGGTCGTGCCGCAAGGGACAAGGAAATTGATGCCCGATTCAATCTGCCATCGAACCAGGCGTTTCAGCGCGTCGAAGTCGACCTCGTTCGCGGTCGTAAAGGGTGTGACGAGTGCCGTGCCGCAACCTTCGATTTCAACCATGATTTTCTCCGAAGATAACCTGTTCGAAAGTAAAGAAGCCCCTTTTGCCCTGAATCCATTCCGCCGCAAGCAAGGCGCCTCGAGCAAACCCCTCACGGCTGCGGGCCGTATGTTCTAATGTTAAGGTATCGACAGGCGAATCGAAACCCACTGTATGCGTGCCTGGAAAGAACCCGGCCCTGACGCTCGACACCGGCACCGGCCTGGCATACGACTCCTCCAGAATCTTCTTGATAGTGAGCGCCGTGCCTGACGGAGCATCCAGCTTTTGCACGTGGTGGGTCTCGATCACAAACGGGTGAAAATCCTTGAACCTGGCCAGCACTTTCGAGGCCTGGCCTACGAGGTAGAACAGGGTCTGCACTCCCAGGCTGAAGTTGCTCGAGTAGAGACAGGCGCCGTTTCGACTCTCCACGTCCTGGCGAATCCGGTCGAGTTGATCGTACCAGCCTGTCGCTCCGACGACGATGGGCAATTCCGCGTCCAGAGCGTTCTTGATGTTTACAGGCACGGCCGGTGCGAGGGAGAAGTCGATCAGCACGTCGGTATTGGCAACCCAGTTGCCCGAGAAGCCGGAACCCATCGGATTGTCGTCAATGTCAATGATCTTCGAGATGGCATGCCCCTGTTCTCGAGCCAGCCGGTCGATCGTCTTCCCCATTTTTCCGTAGCCAATGAGTGCAATACGCATGGCGAGCTCCAAAAAGTGTCCTGCGCCTGGTCAGCAAAGCTCAAAGATATCCGCGTCGGGGGACTGAAAGAATTCCTGGTGAAGGGCTCGAACGGCCTCTTCCATTCGATTTCCGCCCACCAGAAAAGTCACGTTAATGCGGGAAGCGCCCTGTGAGATCATCCGCACGTTAATGCTGTTTACCGCGCTGAAGATCCGCCCCGCGATTCCGGGGGTATTCCGGACATTGTCCCCTACGACGCAAATAATAGCCGCATCTTCCTCTACCTCGACATCGGCGAATTGGCGCAAATCGGTCAGGATTGCGTCCAGTCGGGCGGTCGAGTCGATGGTCAGGGAAACATTGACCTCCGACGTCGAGACCACGTCGACTACCGTATGGTGTTTCTCAAAGGCCTCAAAGATCCGGCGGAGGAACCCGTGGGCCAGCAGCATTCGCGTGGAGTAGATGTTGATGATGGTAATGCCCTTTTTGCACGCGATCGACTTGATGGGAGTCCTACAGGGCACGCTCTGCGAGGAAATGAACGTTCCGGGTTGATCGATTGTCGCCGAGTTACAGACTTGAACCGGGATGCTGCGGGTGACAGCGGGCAAAAGGGTACTCGGGTGCAGCACCTTGGCGCCGAAATAGGCCAATTCTGACGCCTCCCGGAAAGAAATCAGCTTGATTTTGTAGACATTGGGGACGATACGCGGATCGGCCGTCAGGATGCCGGGAACATCGGTCCAGATCTGAATCTCCTCGGCCCCGATCGCGGCCCCTACCAGTGACGCGCTGTAGTCCGATCCGCCCCTGCCGATGGTGGTTGTGATACCGTCTTGAGTTGCCCCGATGAACCCCTGCAGCACCGGGATCCGGCCCTCCTGAAGCAGCGGCAGGAGTCGCTCGCGCAACAACGGGAAGGAGACATCCTGAAGCACCACCGCCTGGGTAAAACCGTTGTCCGTCTTGATCAGTTCACGGGAGTCAACCAGGATTGACGGGTACCCCTTCTCCAGGAGTGCTTCAGCAAATATGAAGGTGCTCAGTCTTTCGCCGAAAGAGGCCAAGGCGTCCTTCGTGCGCAGCGAACATTCCCCCAGGAGGTAAAGGCCTTGAATGATGTTCTGGATCTCTCCAAAAGACGCAGCAATGAAGTCCTCGGTCTTGGCGAGCCGCGGACCCTCGAGCAGTCCCCGGGCAACGCTCAAATGGTGCTCGCGCAGCCTTCCTGCAATCGCTTCGGCTTCTTCGCGTTGCCCCCGGTAGGCGGAATCCCCAATCTTCAACAGCCCGTTGGTCGCCCCCGCCATGGCGGAGAGAACCACGATCGGCTGCCGATTTCTGAACTTCGCTACCGCTTCAATTACCCTCGACATGGCGGTCTGGTCCTGTACGGAGGTGCCGCCGAATTTCATGACAATCATCGTTGACTACCTTGGGTGTAAGACTATTGACTAGTCGCGCACTCAGTGTCAAGGCGAGTTGCTGGACTGAGGTAACCCCTCAGTTTTTTGTTCGGAGTGTGGCAGCAACGAGGAGAGAGGCCGGTGC
>JBHGBF010000201.1:0-10456 GCA_041946865.1 Acidobacteriota bacterium
CAGGCTGGCCACGAAGTCTTGGCGGCCGCGATCTGAGGCCGCCGAGTATGAGGGCACAACCGCACGGCGCAGCCGCTTCCATGATCCTCGACTACCTGAAGCTGTATGAGCTGCTGGGCGAATCGCGTTACCTTGAATGGGCCTTGGAAGGTTGGAGAGCCATCAGGGAGCGGATGTCGGTGACCGGCGGGATCGGCGAGACCCTTTACTTCAATCGGCCTCCCGACCAGAGCAACCTCCACACCGAGACGTGCCAGACGAGCTGGTGGCTGATCTTCAATTTGCACCTTGCTCGTGTCACCGGGGACACCCGGTATCTGGACCTGGCCGAGCGGGTCTTGTTCAACGAGTTGCTCTCACAGCAACTTCACCGGGCGGAAGGTGCCGGGTTCTGTGCTCTGGGCGACATAGACCAGGGTTTCAGAGGCGGCGCCTTTGGCCTGCTCAACGTCCTGACCAACGTCTATACCTCCGAAAGCTCGAGCGTTCTCGATGTCAACCTGTTCGTTGATTCCGTGGTGACCCTGCAAGCCCCGGATGCAGGATCGGTGGAAATCGACCAGAAGACTGACTATCCGGAAAATGGCCTGGTGAAGCTCTCTTTTCGCACTCCGCCGGCGGGTGAGTTCACTCTGAAGCTGCGCGTACCTTCAGGGGCGAGCGTAGCCGGAGCCTGGGTGGCCGGCCGGGCGATTACGGCCGACGTCCAGAAGTCCTTTCTCGCGGTGAAAACGGAAATGGCGCCGGGGAGACACGATCGAGCTGCTTTTTGCCCTTCCCATGAGCATCGAGGCGGACACTTCCGGGCAGGGGCCGCGCGTGGGAACGGTGAAGCTCCGGGGTCAGGAACTCAAGGCCAAGAGACTGGCCGTGATCTACGGCCCCGTGGTTTCTGCCGTCTTTCGAACCGGCCACGGCAACGACGCGAGTTGGGTTTGGAACGCGGACTACCCGGAGGTGCTCGAGTGCGGCGGATCGGCCTTTGAGGACTATCCGGGATCGAGAGGAGACATACTCGAGCTCGAGAACCAGGTCTTCGGAAGCGGGTCTATTGCGGAGTCGATCCAGGCCGTGGACAATGCCCGTGTCCCGGCCATCATGTGGACCAGCCGTGTCGGTCCTCGCGTGACCATTGAGCGCCAAGTGAAGGTTCTTCCGGGGCTTCCCGTCTGCCTGGAATACACCGATACCATCAAGGGGTGGGACGGATCTGGCCGGCTTCTGATCGGCGGTCTGCGTCTGGCGACCCTGAAAAGCAACCTGAACCCCAGCTATAACCAAAGACGAGTGTCGTGGCCCTATCCTCACCCCGTCTTCTCTTCCAAGCCCGACCTGCGCAACTGCGACGACCTGGTCTATCAGGCCGGAACCTTCGGCCTCTACGAGACCCTTGAAGACGGCAAGGAACTTCCCAAGACGGGTACCCTCGTCCTCAAGAACGGCTTCTTTTCGGCGGTCAGCCTCTACGATCCAGGGCCGGTCAGGCGGGTCCTCTGCCGGCAGACCCGGAGTTGGGTCGGCATCTATCTGGAGCCGGTCGCAGGGCCCGAGGTGACACTCACACGGCGCTGGTTCTTTCCGCTCATTCACCGGCCGACCAGCCAATCGACCATCAGGGCGAGGGCGGAACGTGCCGCCCGAACCAAGTCGGACTGGAGGACGAACCGGGACAATGAGCTGGAACTCGTAGTCTCGGGGCCCCGGCAGTCGGATGCCGCGGTCAGGGTACCGAGGCACGCAGGCGCCGAGGCAGGGATGTGCGTGGTCAACGAACGCTGCTGCGCGTTGCTGTTGGCAGACGATGCCTCTCACTTCGTCGTTCGCGTTGACGTGCCGGGCATCTACCGGGTGCTGTGCCCACGTTCGCCGAAATAGGGGGACAGGGCAGGTTTTCACCTCATCTCTGTTTGCTGGCCCATGGAACAGAAACGAGGTGAAAACACAAATGGGGTGAATACCGGCACTGTTCCCCTACTTCGCTTGCTACGCTCGAACGCGCTCGCGCGCGTCGCTGACGTCGCGGCCCTCGCGCCTATGACGGCTTTGTCCCCGCCAGCTTCTGCTGGAGAGACCAGTAGAGCGGGTCGGACTCCACGGCCTCGATCGTTTTGCTGCCGGAGCGCAAAGCCTGGCCGTACGACAGCAGCAGCTTCAGTCGGTTCTTCAGGAATACGACCATGTCCTCCGGCTGCGTGACCAGGGGGATCTGGGGCGTCGTCAACGGGGTGCTCACACTCTCCAGCGCGCGCAACGCTTCCCGTGCCTGCTTCTCGAACTCAGGAGTCGCCGTAAGCGCCGGATACCGGTCGGTCTCCGGGATGAAGTAACCATAGATCCGCTGGTCGACCTGCCCGTCCTCGCACGCGTGGTAGGCCTGCAGAGCGGCAGGTCCGGCTCTGCCAAACACGGCCGTACAGAAGTCTTCTTCGATCTTCTGCAGTGGCTTGAACGGGTCGATGAGCTTCTGACCGGCGACCCAGAGGTTGATGTCCGAAGGCATGCCGTGCCAGCAGCGCTCCATCGAGATCCAGTCCACGTTGACAGAGGCTTCGGCAGGGAGTGACGAGAAGTACTTGTCGAGGACCTTCATGCAGAAGGCACAGTCGTGGGCCATCTCGTAGTCGGCGATGTACCAGGACCAGATGCCCACCTTGCGCCCGGTGTCCTTGACCAGGCGGGCTCTTTCCGGGTCGTACCAGCGGTGCAGTGCGATTGCGAATTCTTTCGGCGAAAAGGTCTCGTCCAGGAGCTTTCCCATGCCCGGGTGGCCGTCAAAGAAGGACTTATTGGCCCAGGCGCTGATGGTCGCGCGCACGGCCGGGTTCTCCTTCCGATACGCCTTGAGCACAGCCTGCGAAATCTCCTGGGGAGTCTTGTAGGCATCGCACCCGTTCCGGTTGCAGCCGCCAGGGTCGGAATAGTGGAGCACGATGTGGTCGACCAGGCGTGCATAGGTCCGGGCGAGCCGCGTAAACTCGCCTTCCATCCATTTCCTCTCCCGGCGATCGTTCCAGCACAGGCTGTCACCCTCGTGGAGCAGGCAGAGACCCCAGATGAACTGGGAGACCGACATGTCCTGCCGGCGGGCCTCTTCGGCCAGGACGCGAACGACCCTGGCGACGTTCGTCAGGTCCTGGGTCTTCCGTTTCCCGCAGTAGCCCCGGATCTCCGTCACCTGTATGGAGTTGAACCCGCAGGCCTTCAAAAAGGCCGGGTACCGCCTGATCCGTTCCTCCGGCCAGGTTTCGAAGTTCACCCAGGCAAACTCCGTCAATTGCTCGCTGCGTCCGGTCGGGCAGATGATGGCCTCGCGGATGGGAAAGAAAGGTCTCTGTGCGCCAGGCCGCTGCGGCGCGGGCTGCGGCGATGACACCGAAGGCAGGGCGGCGGCTACGCCGGCGGCCTTCAGGAAGCTGCGGCGATCCCAGGTTCTGGTGTCGAATGTCATGGCTGTTTCTCCTTTCAAAAGACCATACCGGTCCGTGCGTCGACTCCGGTGACTTCCGCTTGGCCGGCAAAGGCCACCGCCACCATGCTTGTCTCTTTCTGGTCGCCTGGCCCGAGAGTAAGCTGAGCGCCCGCCTCGATCGCCTTGGCAAGCGGTGACGGATAGGAGGAGACGGGTTCCAGCGCGGCCACGTAGGTCGAGTGGAACCAGGGATAGCCTACACCCCCCTGTAAACCTGCCAGAACCAGACACATGGGAAGACCGCCTTGTCCCAGCTCATTGCGAACCCCACTTTCTGGTCCTCGTTGACGATTGCGTACCAACCCCCGGCGAGGTCGGCCATGTAGGCCATGTCGTGACTGCCTGCCTCGGTCCCGGGTATCCTCGAGAGGTCGATCGGGCTGCCGTTCCGTCCCTGGACACAGGGCCAGGGAACCCGCTGCCCCTTCTCCAGGCGGCTTGATTCGGACGTATAGTCGGCCGGCGTGATGACCGTGCATTCGGGCAGGAAGATTCGGCACGAGCTGTCGAGGAAGGGAGCGCCGAACGCGGGATGGTGACCCCACATGAAGTCGAGCGTCTCCCCGGACTCGTTGCGGACCTTTTCGTCAATGAACAGCGCGCCGCTATCCGCCCGCAGCGTGAGCCGTTTCCAGAGGTGGAAGGGGGTCCGCAGCGTTCGGACGGAGAAACTGACGCTCACTTCTTCCGGGTCGTCCCGTTCGATACGATACGACCACGGCAGCAGGCAGACTTCCCCGTGGATTCCAAGGTGAGCTCCCCGGTACACACAGTCGTCTCCCGCACTCGGAAACAGCTCCTGCCAGCTGCCCGGGTAGTAATCGAGGAAAGGCCCCGGCGGGAAGGCTTTCGTCAGGATCGTGTTCGTGAAAGGCCGCAAACCCGCGTAACTGCGCCACATGAAGTCAATGTCGAGGGGCTTGTAGAGGAACTCCACGATGTCGGTCCCCTTGTCCACCGCAACCACAATTCGTACGAACCGGTTCTCGAGGGACAGCATGCGATAGCCCTGGTACTGAAACTCCAGGATCCTGGCGCCCCAGTTCCGGTTGTGAGTGTAAAGGTCAGTCATGGCACGTTCCTCCGAACTTTTCGAGCAAGGCAGATAAGCGCTTGACGAGCGTGATGTAACTGTTTACTCTCTGCTGTTATGGCACCAGGGAGCGGCTGGTGTCAATCGAAAAACTCGCGCCACGAGAGGTGTTCGTATGAGGACTCCCTGGATTGGGGAAAGCCAGCTCCGGCGGGCGTTGGATCGCAACGAAAGATTCTGGACAGGAGAGTTGGACGAGGGTCCTTTGCTCTGGGTCTCGGTTCCCGGCGCCAAGCCTGGGGCGGTTCTTCCTGAGCCGGCCCGCGAGGAGGAACTGTGGACCAACCCTGAGTACGCGGTATCGGCAGCTGAGAATCGGCTTTCGAGGACGCTGTTCCTTGAAGATGCCATACCCGTCTACATGCCTTGGCTCGGGCCTGACCAGTTCGCCGGCTGGCTGGGTGCCGAACTGATCCTGCGCCCCCGCGAGCTGAACACTTCCTGGGCGGTGCCCTTCCTTACGAGTTGGGACCCAGAGCCTGTCCTTTGCATCGATCCCGACAACAAGTGGTGGAAGCTCTACCTTGAGCTGAACCGGGTGGCGGCGGATTGCGGGCGGGACAAGTGGGTGACTGCCTACCCCGATCTTCATTCCGGCATCGACGCATTGAGCGCCATTAGGGGCCCGGAACAGCTCAGCGTCGATCTCGTTGACGAGTCGGAGGCCGTGAAAAAGGCCATGAGAAAGATGACCGCGCTCTGGAAGCAGGTCGTCGACGAGATCGCGGCAATCATTGAACCGACCGGCCAGGGCAGCTCGAACTGGACCATGGGCTGGAGCTCCAAGCGGTTTCTCTGCATCGGCCAGAACGATTTCACCTGCATGATCAGCCCCTCCATGTTCCAGGAGTTTTGCGGCGAGGACCTGCGGGAGTGCTGCGATTACGTTGATTACTCGATCTACCACCTCGACGGACCGGGGGCCACCCGGCATCTGCCGCGGATCCTTGCAGAACCGAATCTCCAGTGTATTCAGTGGATTCCTGGGGCGGGAGCGCCTCCGGTGAGCAACTGGATTCCACTGCTCCGCGACATCCAGCGAGCCGGGAAGACGGTTCAGCTCTGGCCCCTGTTGAACTGTAGTGAAGAACAGGTCCTGGGCGAGCTGCATGCGCTTCGCGGGGTGCTTGACCTCCGGGGCCTGTTCATTGTCCTGGAGCCGAGCACCGTGGAGCTCGCGGAAGCCATCGTGCGAGTGTTCAGGTAACATCAGGCGCTGCGCTTGTTTCTCTGTGTCACCCGGCCATTCAGGTGTGTAACCGCTTCCGCCGGAACCGCAGAGCATCATTGACAGGCATGCTCCGGCATGCATAGAATCCGTTTCCAGAGAATGTAAGGATTTACAAAGGCGTGCAGTATGAGAGACGATTCGCTCGTTGCCGGCTCGGCCCGCGTGGAGATTTCGCCGCCTGCGGGTATCCCGCATGCAGGCTGGGGCGCGCAGACCCATCAGGTCGCTGCGGGCATCGACATGCCACTGTATTCGACCGCCCTGGTGCTGGGCCAGGGCGAAAAGGTCGCGGCAATCATCGATCTCGACCTCATCGGCTTCAATGATGACCAGATTACGCTTTTGCGCAGCGAGATAGCTTCGAAGACCGGCATTCCCTCCGCCTCAATCCGGATCTGCTCCACCCACACTCATTCCGGTCCCAATTACTTCCGGTCGGAGCTTGCCACCCAGGGCCTCGACAAGCTGCGTCTTTACATGGCGGATCTTCCTGGCCGGACGGTCCAGGTCGTGCAGATGGCCGTGAGCTCGAGAAGGCCTGTGCGGGCGCTCTTCGGAGAGGGCTACAGCCCGATCTCGGTCAACCGGCGGGCGCGAACTCCCGCGGGCCGGGTGGTGGTCGGAAGGAACGAGGAGGGGCCGGTCGACCACACGGTCCGAGTGGCGCGCCTTGTCGCGACGGACGGGCAGACCGTTGCGACACTCCTGCATTACTCCTGCCACCCTACCCTCGTCGGATGGCAGAACGACTTGATCACCCCCGACTATCCGGGGCCGGCAAGGGCCGAGGTAGAAAAGGCGGTCGGCGGATTCTGCCTTTTCCTGCAGGGCGCCTCCGGCGACGTAGGACCGATACAGGGCCCCACCGGCAACCTGGAGATCTACCATAGTCTCGGCCGATCACTGGGGCTGGAGGCGGCGAGTGTGGCGGTACGTCTGACAGTGGCGGATTCAAGCCCGAAGATTCTGCGGGTGGTGGAATCTGGCGCCCCCCTGGCTGTCTATGCCGACAACCCAGTGGAGGATGGCCAGGCGCTGCACGTTGCCGAAGCGACGGTCGACTTGCCTTTGCGGGATTTCGGCGACCCCATGGCCCTGGAGGAGCGAGTCGACGAGTTGAAGCGCGAGCTTTGCCTGGAGCGGGAGAGGGCTGATTCCGATAGCCTCCGAATGGTCCATGCGCTCGCCACACAGGCGACCATCCGAGCCGAGCTGGCGAAGAGATACGTGGGTTCGCGAACTCTCAAGTGGCGGATTCAGGCTATTCGCATCGGCCACGGAGTTCTGGTCGGGGTGCCCGGAGAGCCGTTCGTGGAGATCGGCCGGGAGATCACCTCCGCTTCGCCCTTCCGCCACACACTCTTCTCCGGCTACACCAATGGCGGATTCGGTTACCTGCCGACTCCGCAGGCGTACGAGGAAGGCGGGTACGAGGTAGAGACTTCTCCGTTCGCCCCTGAATCGGCGCAAATTCTGGTCCGCGCCACCCTGCAGTTGTTGAGGACGATGGCCGGCTTGTCGGACAGCATCTCAGCGCGCAAGCAGACGGGATAGGAAACCATGACCCTTACTGGCCTGGATATCAGTGTTTTTACGCTCTACATCGTGATCGTCCTGGGACTCGGCATTTACGCTGCAACCCGGGTGGAGACCACGAAACGCGACTACTTCCTGGCAGGCGACCGAGTGCCATGGTGGATGATCGGCGGCAGCATTGTGGCATCGAACATCAGCAGCCACCATTTCGTGGGGGTGATGGGGCTCGCTTATACGATCGGCTTCGCAGCCATGACGGTGGAGTGGGGAGCAATCCTGATCGGATTCAACGCGTTGCTGTGGGTCTTTCTGCCGTTTTACCTGCGCAACGGTTTCTACACGATGCCCGAGTTCCTGCAGCGCCGCTTTAGCTCGGAAGCCCGCACCGCCTTCGCCGTCCTGATTCTGTTCACCTACCTGTTCGTCGAAATCAGCGCGGTGCTGGTGCTCGGGGCGCTGGCCATTCACAGCCTGTTTGGCATTAGCGTTCTCTGGAGCATCGTGTCGCTGGCCTTGCTGACCGGGATCTACACGATTACGGGCGGCCTGCGGGCCGTAATCTGGACAGAAATGCTGCAACTGGGCGTCCTGCTGACTGGCGGCATCATCCTTTCGCTGGTCACGATTCAGAAGGTGGGTGGCTGGGACGGGGTGATGGCGACTTCCAACCAGTGGGAGCTCTTCCTCCCCGCTTCGGACAAGGCTTTCCCGTGGACCATGTTCCTAGGGGGCGTCACCAGCATCAGCATCTTCTACTGCGCCGCCAACCAGTTCATCGTGCAGCGGGTCCTGGCAGCAAAGGACGAGTGGCATGCCCGCATGGGGGTCGTCTTCACCGACTACCTCAAATTCTTCATGCCCCTGATTATCCTGGTGCCGGGCCTGATGGCCCGTCAGCTTTACCCGAACCTCGAGAGGGGGGATCTCGCCTTCCCGACGCTGGTCGCGAACCTGTTGCCCTCCGGCCTCGTTGGTCTCGTCCTGGCAGGCCTGATTGCGGCCATCATGTCTCACATCTCGGGCGCTCTGAACTCCTGCACCACGATTGCCACCATTGACTTTTACCTCCCTTATATCAACCGGAAGGCATCGGAGAAGGCGGCTGTGCGTTTCGGGAAGGTGACGGGCGTCGTCCTGCTGCTGCTTGGGATTTTCTGGGCACAGGTGCTCGTGCGCCACACCGACAAACCGATGTTCCTGTACCTTTTTGACGCCTACGGCTACTTCGCGCCCGGCATCGCCACCATGTTCCTGCTCGGAATAATGTGGAAACGGACCACCAACGCAGGGGCGTTGGCTGCCGGGATTCTGACGATCCCCCTCTCGATCGCGCTGCAGGTCCTGCTGCCCGACTGGGCGGGGCTCAACCGCGCGACCATCGTCTTCTGGAGCTGCATGGTGACGGCGGTTGTGGTAAGCCTTCTGACCAAGCCACGACCCGAGGCGGAGATCAAACACCTGATCTGGAATAAGGAAAGCATGCGGCTGCCGGCCGAGCAGCGAGAGAAGATGCGGGGGTTGAGAAACCCCACGCTCTGGTGGGCGTTGGTCACCGTGGTCCTGATTGTTGTCTATATTCGCTACGCCTAGGATTCACTTCGGGGAGGGGCTCGGTGGAGTCGTGGCAGGGCGAAGCCACCATCGATGCGTAGTATCGTGCCGGTGATGTAGCTGGCGTCGTCGCTGACGAGAAAGACTACGCCTTTGGCGATTTCTTCGATATTCGCCAACCTGCCCAGGGGAAGTCTGCCGCCCCCTTCCCGCAACTCCTCTTCCGTGTAGTACTTCCGCTGTCCAGGCGTGTCCGTCCAACCCGGTTCCACGATGTTCACCCGGATTCGGTGTCCGGCCAGCTCGTTGGCCATGGTCAGGGCCATTTGGTTCACTGCTGCTTTCGCCGTGTTGTAGGGCAGGGAGAACCGGAGCGGCATGATGGCGTGGACGGAACTGATGACCACGATGTTTCCGCCCTCGCCCCGGCTTACCATGGCTCGAGCGACTGCCTGGCTGGTGTGGAAAACACCCCAGAGACAGACGCCGAGAGTGTGTTTCATGTCAGCTTCTGACAGCTCAAGGAACGGTTTCCGGACGTCGCTGCTGGCGTTCGCAACCAGCACATCGATACGGCCCAATTGCGCGATCGCTTCGGCAACGATCCGGTCGACGTCTTGCCGCCGGGAGACATCACCAGGACAGAGGATGGCTTTGCGGCCTAAGGCCTCGATTTCCCTGGCCAGAGCCTCAGCTTGATCGGCGCCGTCCAGGTAGTTGATCGCGACATCCGACCCTTCCAGCGCCAACTGCCGACAACACCCGCAACCGATTCCGCGGTTCCCGCCGGTCACCAAGCTGGCCTTTCCCGCAAGTCTCATAGCTCGACCGCAGATCAAACTACGCAGGCTCAGTCGTTAAGTCAACGGTTTTCCGGCCCCTGACGCCGGGTTCCGCAATCCCTGGTCACGGAAACAGCGTCTTCTGGTATCGCAGGTACGCCTCGTAGCACTGCTCGTACCGCTGCTGCTCGGCGCGTCTCGGCGAAAAGAGCCTCTCGGCCCTGTAGAGCGCTTCCCCTGCCTCCAGCATGCTGCTGAAATTCCCTGTCGAAGTGGCCGCCAGCACTACCGCGCCCAACACCGCCGCTTCGGTGACGACGGGTTTCTCAATCTCTTGACCCGTCACGTCGGCCTTGATCTGGAGCCAGAGAGGACTCCCCGCTCCGCCGCCTATCGCGCGCACCAGATCAATCTGAAGTCCCGCGCCCGCCATTAGCTCGAGATTCTCGCGGAGCGAGCAGGCAATGGACTCGAGAATAGCCCGGTAGACATGAGCAAGCGTGTGCTGCAGCGTCAGGTTGATAAAAGCGCCGCGGGCGGCAGGATTAGGGCGGGGCGAAATCATGCCGTCGAAGTGCGGCAAGACGAGTCAGACCCAGGCTCCCCGGCGGGATGGTCGCCGCCTTGGCGTCGAGGTTCCGCAAAGTTTCACCACCGCCCAGCTGGGTTCGGAACCATTCGAGCAGCATCCCGGCGGTCTTGGAGTAGGCAAGCACGAACTGGGTACCCCCCGGAAAGTTGTGTGCGTCAAGTTCAGCAATTTGCCATGGTGTTTCGACTCAAGAATCGCCACT
>JBHGBF010000202.1:0-10253 GCA_041946865.1 Acidobacteriota bacterium
CACCGGCCTCTCTCCTCGTTGCTGCCACACTCCGAACAAAAAACTGAGGGGTTACCCCAACTGCAAGAAAACGCTTGACTGCTATTCAATGTGTGGAGTAAAACTCCAAACAGTGAATAAGCAGTAGAGTAATTCTCCGCCAGGAATTAGCGAAAGGATGGAGTGCAGTGCCGACGAACAAGCGCAGTCGAGTGTTGGCGCCGCCGCAAGCGGGGGTGCTCATCCGGATTAAGAGTGCTGCGGAGACGTTCAAACCGGCGGAACGTCAGGTGGCGGACTTCGTTATTCGAGATCCGGAAAAGATTGTGCAGATGTCCATTTCGGAGCTGGCCCGGGACGCCAAGGTGGGGGAGTCGACGATCATTCGCTTCTGCCGGGCGCTGGCTTATAGCGGCTACCAGGAGTTCAAACTGCGCCTCGCGCAGGATCTGGTCCAGCCGGTCGAGTACATACATGAAAACATCAGCTTTGAAGATGACACCAGGGCCCTGACTCAAAAGATCTTTCAAACGAACCTGGAGGCGGTACAGAGTACGATGCGCGCTCTCGACCCGAGCATGGTGGAGGTTGCCGCCAATTACATTGCCAAAGCGGACAGGATCGACATTTACGGAGTGGCCTATTCATACTCCTCAGCCGCGGACGCCAAACTGAAATTCCGCCGTTTCGGGCTAAACGCCGATGCTTTCTGCGACTCTCATCTTCAGTTGATGGCGGCCGCTTCGCTCAGCCGCAAGAGTGTAGCCCTCGGCATCTCGCATTCGGGCAGCACCAAGGAGGTGATCGATGCCCTCGCTTTGGCGCGCAGGAGCGGTGCAAGAACCATCTGCATCACGAATTTCAGTCCTTCGCCCATCACCAAAGTGTCCGACGTGGTTCTGCTGACTGCCTCTCCTCAGACACCGCTTGGAGGCGAGGTTTTGACCTCCGGAATCGCGCAGCTGTGCGTGATCGACGTGCTGTCTGTGGTTGTGGCGGTGGTCTTGGGTGAACGCTGCCTGGACCTTATATCGAAGACTTCGGAAGCAGTGAAGACAAAGCGGTGTTAAAGGTGTCGCTCGTGTCTTATCGCGGTGGTTCTTTGTGAAATCGGGGCCAGAAGAAAGGGGGACGGAACACGAGCCATAGGATTTAGTCATGGCGATTATGTTTGCGGGCGTTAAGACTGAGCGAATCACTCTTCAGTTGCATCCCAGGCTTTCTTGAATGACTCGGGGTGAGTTCCAGCCCACCCCGAATCGAAGCGGCAACCCTGCCAAAGAATTGGGGCCGCCATGGAGGAAATTATAATGAACGCCAGAATTTCGACAATCATCATTGTCGGCTTGGTGCTCTGTCTGACCGTGCCCGGTCTTCTGTTATGTCAAACAGAAAAAGGCGCTATTACCGGCCGGGTGACAGACGAGCAGGGTGGAATGGTTCCAGGAGCGTCAGTCACGGTGACGAGCGTGTCCACGAACGTCAGCACGACCTATCAGACGAGCGACGTCGGCACGTACGAAGCCCCGTTTTTAACGCCGGGCCTGTACAAGGTCACGGTCACGATGCCCGGTTTTGCGACCAGCGTATCCGAGAATATCGAGGTCCACGTTGGTGATCGTGTGGGAGTCGACTTCCGGCTCAAAGTCGGAGAAGTCAAAGACACGATCACCGTCAGTGGGGCGACCGAGTCGCTGATGCAGACCGAGACGGCGAGTATCGGTCAGCTGGTCGACAACAAAACGATCGTGACGTTGCCGAATGCGGACCGCAATATCTACGCGTTGCTGTCTCTGAATTCGAGTGTCGGCCAGCCGCCGGGCGGCAATGGCCCGGCCTTCCGCCTGGAAACGGGCGGTCAGTTCGCCGTGGCTGGATCACGGCCTTCTTCGATGACGTTCAAGATCGACGGGCTCTCCAACACCGATCCGGCGTTCGGAACTCCGACCATCACTCCTTCGCTGGACGCGGTCAGGGAGTTCAAGCTGCAAAGCCATGCCTACTCCGCCGAATACGAAGGAATAACGCAGGTCAATGTGGCGACGAAGTCGGGTGGAAATGAGTTCCATGGCTCGCTGTTCGACTTTAACCGCAACGATGTCTTTCAGCCGCGCAACCCGAACATGCCGAAAGACAAGACCGGGAAGCCCGGCAAGAATAAGCTTCGCTTCAATCAGTTCGGAGCGACCATCGGGGGACCGGTCAGGCTGCCCTGGCTCTACAACGGCACCGATCGGACCTTCTTCTTCTTCAGCTACGAGGGCAGACGTGACAACCCTCTTGGATACGGCTATACGCACGTCCCGACCGAATTGGAGAGAAGGGGCGATTTCTCGAAGAGCATGGGAACCACCTGCGCCAGGTACGGAAGCCCGGCCCAGGACATCCCTCTCCTCAATCCCGACGGCACGCCGTCGGGCAAGTGTGTGATGGTCGGACAGATTTTTGACCCGGCAACCCAGGTTTTGAATCCTAAGTATGATCCCGCTGGACCCAAGGGGTCACCACTAAATCCGCAGTACATCCGGCAGCCGTTTCCCAACAATGTCATTCCGACAGGCCGGCTGAATGACATAGCGCTCAGACTGTTCGATGCGCAGTTGCCTATGCCGAACCACACCGATCCCGAGCTGAACTACGGTGGCGCCGCCGGCACCAGGTTTGTGTATGACCAGTACGCGGCTCGTATCGATCATACGATCTCGGAAAAGGACCTGATCTACGGACGTTTTCAGATTCAAAACAACAATAGGACCCCGAAGGGGCTGATCCCGTACCAGAGTATCGACCTGAAAACCTGGGGGCGTGTTTTCAGCACGACCTGGAACCACGTCTTCGGTCCGACGCTGGTTAACGAGTTCCGAGTGGGGTATGTCAGAGGCATTTATGGAAATGATCTGACGGAGAAGATCGACCCGAAGCAATTCGGAATTCAGAACACCGGCTTGCAGACGCTGCCCCGACTGAATCTGACCCCTGGTGCAGGAGCGGGTTTGAACTATGGCGGGTACAGTGCGTCAATCCTGGCTGAAGTTCAGAATACCTACCAACTGGCGGACAATGTGTCTCTGCAGAGAGGTGCGCACAGCTGGAAGTTCGGGTTCAAGGGTGATCACAATCGATTCCAGGCCGGGGAAAGAGGCGGACAGAACGGAACCGCAAATTTCACCGGAGTCTACTCCGTTGCGAATGACTACGCGATGGCGAGCGGAACGCGGCCCAACGCCCTGGCCGACTTCCTCCTGGGGAGGCCGGTCAGTACCAGCCTGAGCATCCCCGGACCCGTAAACGTCCGCAACACGCCGTGGTCGTTCTATGTTCAGGACGATTGGCAGGTGGCGCCCCGCATTACCATCAACCTCGGAATGCGCTACGAATTCCACCACCCGTTCCGGGATCAGTTGAAGGGAGGAGCTGTTTTTGATCCGAGCAATGGCGGGCGGGTGCTGGTCGCTAAGAAATCGGTGGCGGACAGTGCGAACACGGTCCTGGTCGCTTGCTGCGCCGACGAGCATCTGGTTCCGGCCGACAAGACCGATTTCGGCCCCCGAGTCGGACTTGCGATTCAGCCCTTCGAGAACGACTCGCTCGTGATTCGAGCGGGCGCCGGGGTTTTCTATTCCGATCAGACCCAATGGTTCACGTGGGTGAACGGCTATGCGCCGATCGACAACCCGGTTTTCCAGAACGTAATCGGGGACTTCTACCACGTCGGACCGAGCATGGACAACCTGTTCCCCACATCTGCTTTCATTGCCAGCACTTACAGACCCACGAAGCCTTCGAACGTTCCTCCTCAGTTCCTCCATCCAGACGGGTACGTCGGGGGCGGCTGGCTGGGCGCCAACGGTATCGGATCCCAGAGGACACCCTACACGCAACAGTGGAGCCTCAGCATCCAGCGGCTGATGTTCTCGGACATGCTGGTGGAAGTGATGTATACGGGCTCGAACTCCAAGAACCTGCCGACGCAGTGGATTTTCAACCAACCGTCGGCGAGTCCGTACACCCAGAACGTTCAGAGCCCTGATCCGCAGCTGAACTATTTCCTGCGTCGTCCTTTCCCGAACCTGTCGCCTTCGGCCTATGTGCTGGCCAACATTCTGCAGTCCAACTACAACGCGATGACGGCGAAAGTCAACAAGACCTTTTCGCAGGGCTACTCGATCTTGAGCACCTATACCTGGTCGAAGAGTATCGATCAAGGCAGTGAGGTCTACGCGATCGGCAATACCTTCAACATCCTCTCGGACAGCCGCAACATCAATCGCGATAGAGGAGTGTCGAGTTTCGACATCCCCCATCGCTGGGTGACGAGCGGCATTGCGGATTTGCCGTTCGGCAAAAACAAACGGTTCTTGAACAGTTCGGGCTGGATGGACAAGTTGTTCGGAGGGTTCCAGTTCAGTGGTCAGTTCGTCCTGCAGTCCGGTCAGCCCTTTACTCCGCTGGTGCGCAACCGCCTGTCGAATACGGGATACGCCTTGGCGACGGAGCGGGGCGACCTGGTCGGCGACCCGTATTGGTCTGAAGAGGAGTGGAAGCAGCAAATCGCGCGGTGGGAGGCAGGCCAACGCCTTTATCTGATCGATCCTGCTTCCATCAGTCTGAACTATGCGCCGGGGACTTTCGGAAACATTGCCCGTAACTTCTTCCGGGCCCCCTATGGCCGTCATTTGAATTTGTCCGTACTGAAGTCGACGGCAATCGGTGAACAGGCGCGGCTGGAGATGCGGCTGGAGATGCATAATGTCACCCGGGAGCGGCTGCATAGGACGGACATTAATGCGCATGCCTATGCCAACAACCTGCTTACCCATCCGTTGGTGGCTTCGATTGCTCCTCGTTACGCGTTCTTCAACCCTCACACAATCCAACTCGGACTGAAGCTCGTGTTTTGATCGTCCGGTGGAAGGATCCGGCCCTGGTTACCCGGGGCTGGCTCCCCTCGACTTGATTTCTCCAGGTTTGTTTCGTCAGTCGGAGGCGACAACAAGTGTTCCAAGCAGGATTCAGCAAGGTATGCATGTCCCCCTCGGTCGGATCGCCGCTGACCGGTTTTGCGGCCCGCCAAGGTGTGGCGAAGGGCGTTCACGACGATCTCTTTGTCCGCACCTTGGCCATGACCGATGGCGAGCACTCCCTGGCGATCGTAAGCGTGGACGTTCTCGCGCTGTCGGCGAGTTTCGTGCACCGAGTGCGCCGAGCCATTCGTTCTCGGGCGGGATTGTCACCCGACTGCGTCATGGTCGCAGCCACGCACACTCATTCAGGACCCGTTTCGATTCGTACTTTTTCCAATCCGACGGAGACCGTAGACGGGTCTTATATGAAGAACCTGTCCGCCGCCATTGTGGAGTCGGTTGACAAGGCCTGGCAGGCGCGGTTCCCGGCGAGAATCGGTTCCGGCAACGGAGTCATCCGGGATTTGGGAAAAAACCGGCGGACCTCGGATCTCCTCCCCGTCGACGAGGAAGTGGGAATCCTGAGAATCGACGACGCACAGGGGAGAGCCCGGGCTCTCGTAGTGAATCACCCCTGCCACCCAACCGTTCTTGGTCCCAACAACCTGTTGGTCAGTGCTGATTTCCCCGGGTTCATGATCAGCCGGCTGGAAAGCGCTCTTGGGCCGGGAGGCTTCGCCATGTTCCTCAACGGCGCCGAGGCGGACGTGAGTATTTCCCATTCCTCAGAGCTGACGGCGATCGGCATTGTTTCAGGAGACCGCACGTTCGAACGGGCTGCGGAAGTCGGAGGCGCTCTGGCCACCGTGGTTCTCGAAACGTTGCCCGAAATCGCGCCGGAGGAGGAGGGGATCTTGGCAGCGGCAACGTTGGATCTGGTTTCACCATTCAAGAAGCTGCCCTCCCTGGACGAGGCGGCGGCCACGCTGGTCGCCTGTCGCAAGCGGGCAGCCGAACTGGATGACCTGGCAAGCGAAGAAGGCAAGCAGGCGAGGAAGGAACTTCTTTACGCCGAGATCACCTACTTTCACGCACGAGAAGCCCACACCGACGGCGGGCGAGTGAAACTTGTCCTGCAGGCTTTCCGCATTAACGATCTATTCGTGCTCGGCCTCCCGGGCGAGGCATTCGTCGAAATCGGCTTGCGGATCAAACAGATTGCTCCCCGGTCGACGTTCGTGGTTGGGCTGGCAAACGGCTACGCGGGCTACATTCCGACCTCCGAGGCTTTTGGCGCCGGAGGCTACGAGGTCGTGTCCGCCAAGTGCGGGCCCGGCACCGAGGCTCTTCTGCTGACAGGCGCGCGCCAGTTGTACGAGCGACTGTTTACGGGCAGAATGGCCGCCGGCCATCCGCGCAATCTCTCTCCAGGGCGCGCGCGAAAAGAGGCGAAAGCGTGAAGACGCTGGACTGGTACGTTGTCGGGGCCTACTTCCTTTTCATGCTTTCCGTCGGACTCTACTTCACCAGGAGGGCCGGTCGGAGCATGGCCGACTATTTCGTCTCCGGCCGCAGCTTACCCTGGTGGGTGATTGCCCTGTCTGTGGTCGCGACCTACACGGATGCCGGCCTGGCGCCGGCCGTGACGATGCTGACCTTCCAGGGGGGACTGCTGGGAAACGCCGTCTGGTGGATCCCGTACGTCATCTGGATGCCCCTCGGCGCAGTGCTCTGGTCGAAGTACTGGCGGCGTCTGCGAACGGTGACTTCGGCTGAACTGCTGGGGGTTCGATACGGCGGCAGAGTCGCGCACCTGTATCGCGGCGTTTATGCCGTTTTCATGACCTGTTTTATCATCGTCTTAACCGCCTATGTTTCGGGATGGCTTGGCGCCGCGCTAGGACCCATCCTCGGCTGGGAACCGGTCAGCCTCATCCTCTTCGCGGGCATCATCACTCTCACCTACACGGTGACGTCCGGTCTGTATGGTGTTGCTTACACAGATGCCTGCCAGTTCGGGATTTTTCTGACCGGAAACATCATCCTTGTTCCGATCATGCTTTCCCGCCTGGGCGGACTCGGCAAAGTCTATTCGATGATCGAAAACACTCGGGGCGCCTCCGCCGAATCCTTTTTTAGCGTGATTCCGCCCGCTCCCGGCCTTGGCGCGCTGACTATCGTGGCGTTTATCGTCCAGGGGCTTTTCTTTGCCGCCTCACCGACCGGAGGCGAGGGTTTTACTGCGCAGCGTTTCATGGCCGCCCGCAATGAATTCCACGCGCAGGTGGGGCAGCTCTTCAACACGGTTTTGACCCTGATCGTTCGCGTGGTGCCTTTTCTGTTCTTCGGGCTCATTGCCGCAGCCCTTTACTCGCCTGATGCTGTGGCGGAACCCGGGGAACTCTGGGCGCGGCTGGTTCGCGCCTATGCGCCCGTCGGCCTTCTAGGCCTGCTGGTCGCAGGGGTCTTCGCCGCCTACATGGCGACGATCAGCACGGAAATGAACTGGGGCGCCTCATACGTGGTTAATGATTTCTACAAGCCTTTTGTCAGGCGCAATGCGAGCGAGCGCCACTATGTCTGGGTCGGGAGGCTCAGCTCAATCCTGATCTTCGGCCTGTCTCTGGTGGTCACGTACTACTACGTGCAAGGGCTGAGAGCCTGGTTTCTCTTCATCAATTCTGTGGTCTTCGCCTTCGTGTTGCCGCTGTCCTGGCTCCGATTCTTCTGGTGGCGCTTGAACATTTACGGAGAAGCGGCCGCTCTCATTATCGGGCTTCCGCTCAGCTATGTCGTCTGGTTTCCCCTGGGCTTTTCCAATGAGCAGGCCCATCCGTTCTGGCAGGGCTTTCTTCTCCTTTTTGGGCTTGGGATGGTGGTGATCGTCACGACGACTCTGCTCACCAGGCCGGAGCGAATGGACACGCTGATTCAGTTCTACGACCGGTGCCGGCCGCCGGGCGCTTGGGGGCCGGTTCGCAAGCATTTCGGCGCTGAGGTCCGTGACCAGATAAAGGGCGAGACGAGGCGGGACCTGACCGAGTGTCTCCTGGGAATAGCCTTTGCCACGTCGGCGATCCTCGTGGTGATCAGCACCCTCGGCTGTCATTGGGGGACTCTCGCAGTCGCCGTCCTGGTCGGTCTCACCGCCGGCGTGTCGTTCATTGCCCGGTGGGCACGGCGCGGGGTTTTCAGCGGGTTGCGGGAAACCGACTCAAGTACTCTCGGGACAGATGCCGGCCGGCAAGCGCTGGCGAGCAGTGAAGCTGCTTCAAAATGAAACGCGAAGGAGAGAGGATGGCAGGCAACAGAGGGAAAAAGTTGCGCACGTGTTTCCTGGCCGTGATGTTTATCACTCTCGGCGACGCCTGGATTTACGACAGTCGCCCGAGGGACGCCGGCCAACAGGAAGAGCAGCACGCAATCTGGTGCATCCCGACCGATGCCGGAAAGACTCCGGATTCCGTCCGTAGCTTCGTGTCTCAGTGCAAGAGATCGCACCTGGAAACCATCGTGATGAACGTGAAGGGGATGAACGGCGAGCTTTTCTGGAAGAGCCGGCGGTTCCCAGAGGCGATTGCGAAAGGATGGGGAGACTTCGACCTGCTCGAAAACCTTGTCAGAGAAGCTCACGCACAGGGAATCAAGGTGCACGCCTGGCTCGTGGATTTCCCCGAAGGTGCGGCCGGCCCGGCTTTCAAGAAGCATCCGGAATGGGCCGCGCTCAGCCCCGAGGGAAAGACCACGCTGAGCGAAAAGCTCGGCCGGACACGGCCGTATCCCTACCTCTGGATGTGTCCCGCCCGACGTTCCGGTTATGTCGATCAATGGTTCGTGCCGCTGGTCCAGGAAATTGTGGCGAACTACCAGGTCGATGGAATTCACCATGATTACGCCCGCTACCCCGGTGACGTGGCGCCGGATTCCTACTGCTTCTGTGACTACTGCCTGGCGGAGCTTCCCCGGCATGCCCTGTTGGCCTACGAGACGCGGCCCGAGGAACATTATCAGCTGAAACTCGCCCAACCTCGAGTGGAGGCGAACTGGTGGAGTGATCCGACGATGCTGCCCGCGAACTGGGCCGAAATGGACCGCGCGGCAAAAGCGGATTTCCTCCTGAACGGGCGGAGCATCGACAACGGGCCGATCGACATGCGGCACTATTTCTACGATTATCGCTCCTCTCAGATGGACCGTTTCGTCCGTGAAGTGACGGAGTCAGTGCGGCGCATCAATCCGAAGGCCGAAGTCTCAGCTGCGGTTTTCAAGAACCCGATCCAAAGCGGCCGGTTCCTGGGCCAGCACTGGGAACGGTGGAACGCCTGGATAGACGTCTATATGCCGATGACCTACCGGAGCCATTTCGCAGGCAGTTTCGAGGCTTATCTGGATCATCTGGAAGAAGTCACGAGAAGGCAGCGCGAATGGATCGGTCAGGAAAAGCCGCTTTATGCCGGCATTGCCTCCACTTATCTGTACCGCGAAGAATTCCAGCCGATAGACGACATGCGCGAACGGCTGCAGGAGCTGCAGGCGCTGGGGCCAGGCGATCAGGCTCGCGCCATCAAGGTAAACGAGGTGATTGCTGCGTTCGAGCTGCTCAAGGGGCGTCTCACGCCTCTTGCGCCGGAGACCGTAAAGGAAATGGCCCGGCTTCTGGGCGCCTTGAAGGACGGGAATCCCGATGGGGAAGGCGATGCGGCTCAAGCTTTGCTCAAGGCGGTCGTGACCCTGAGAGGAAATCTCCCAGCCGGCTTCGCTCCGCCCGAGAAGCTGGAACGGGCGATCGAGGCGGCAAGAAAAGCAAACCCCGAGGGCATCGTGATCTTCTCGGCGTCAAACCTGACGATCGAGAAGCTGTGGCCGGTCTTGGAAAAGAGTTTTACCGGACCGCGACGGACGGTCGGGCCGAAGGCTAATTAGTGCCCTGTTGCGGTAAGGGCCGGGAGCCTGTCCCGAAGGGACTAAGCAAGGTGTCGGCCGGCACCGTGTGGAAGCGGGACCAGGTGGGTAAGGGCCGGGAGCCTGTCCCGAAGGGACCAAGCAAGGTGTTGGCCGGTACCCTGTGGAAGCGGGACCAGGTGGGTAAGGGCCGGGGGCCTGTCCCGAAGGGACTCGGCAAGACAGCTCAGGGTACCGTTTTCCAGGTACCCTGGGTCTAGTTCCCCGTCCGCCGGACCTTCCCTGAAAGGGAAGGGCAAATGGCACCGTTTTGCTCTTCCCCTTCAGGGAAGGTATCGCGCCCAATTCCTGACCCAGGGTACCTGGAAAACGGTACCCTGAGCTGTCTTGCTCAGTCCCTTCGGGACATTGGACTTTGGCGGAAGTATACAGATGAATCAACAGGAACCGCTGCTGTGTGGCTGTATC
>JBHGBF010000203.1:0-10192 GCA_041946865.1 Acidobacteriota bacterium
TCTGAACCTCTGAACCTCTGAACCTCTGAACCTTTGAACCTTTGAACCTTTGAACCTTTTCGGAGAAAGATATGGCACGAATCGCAGGTGTGAACATACCCGACAACAAGCGGGTCCAGATCGGGTTGACTTACATTTTCGGCATCGGCCGGTCAAGGGCCACGCGCATCTGTAAGCAGGCGGATGTCGACATCAACAAGAAAATCAAGGACTTGTCTGAAGAGGAAGCCTCCCGCATCCGCCAGATTATTCAAGACGAGGGCGGGATTGAAGGCGACCTCCGCAAGGAAGTCCAGCTGAACATCAAGCGCTTGATGGATATCGGCTGCTACCGGGGATTGCGCCACCGGCGTGGTCTGCCGGTACGCGGGCAAAGGACTCATACCAACGCCAGAACCCGAAAAGGCCCGCGCAAAGGCGGCATCCGGAAGAAGAAGACAACGAGATAGTCGGCTGACCGGGTGACAGGTCAACAAAGGATGAAGGATGAAGGATGAAGGATGAAGAAAGACAAGGATGAAGGATGAAGAAAGAAAAGCGCCTCGTGCTTTGCTATCCTTCATCCTTGTCTTTCGGTCACCTGTCAGTAATTGAGGAGAACCATGGCACAGGCTGGCAAAAAATCATTCAAGAAGAAGTCGGCTAAGAAGAAGGAAAAGAAGGTCATCGCCCACGGCATTGCCCATATTCAGGCCACCTTCAACAACACGCTGGTCAGCATCAGCGACCTGGAGGGCAATGTCCTGAGCAGCTCGAGCGCCGGCGCGCAGGGCTTTAAAGGGAGTCGCAAGAGCACGCCTTTCGCTGCTTCGCAGGCAGCCCACACGGCCGCCGCGGCCGCTCGCGACCAGTACGGCATGAAGTACTGCGACGTGCGCATCAAAGGCCCGGGCGCGGGACGAGAGGCGGCGATCAGGTCCATCCAGGCCGCCGGTCTGGAAGTCCGGTCAATCAAGGACGTGACCCCCATCCCGCACAACGGCTGCCGGCCGCCGAAGCGGAGGAGAGTCTAATAGACAGCTGGACGGCTGGCGGGTCGGTGTGAACCAACTGGATTCCACGGTCAGCTCTGAAAGGTTAGTCAATTCGGAGGATAACGAAACTTGGCACGCTACACGGGTCCGGTCTGCAGGTTATGCAGACGCGAAGGGATGAAGCTGTTCCTCAAGGGGCAGCGCTGTTTCACAGAGAAGTGCGCGATTGAAAAGCGCAATTTTGTGCCGGGAGAACACGGGCGCAACGTCCGGGTCCGAAGCAAGGTCATCGGCTACGGTCTGCAGCTGCGCGAGAAACAGAAGGTCAAGAGGATTTACGGGATCGTTGAAAGGCAGTTCCGCCGGTATTTTGAGAAAGCGGCTCGCCGCAAGGGAATTACCGGCGAGGTGCTACTGCAGCTGCTCGAACGGCGGCTTGATAACGTCGTTTGCCGCTTGGGCTTTGCCGGGTCCCGCAGACAGGCACGGCAACTCGTGCGTCACGGCCACATTGCGGTTAACGGTCGGAGAGTGACGATCCCGTCCTATCTGCTGAATCGGGGTGACGAGGTGGCGGTCCGGGAAAAGAGCCGGAAGGTGCCGGTTATCGTCAACTCGTTGCAGGAGGTTCCGGGTCGCGGCGTTCCCAGCTGGCTGACCCTGGATGCGGACAACTTCAAGGGCCAGGTTCTCGAGCTTCCGAGGCGTGCCGACATCGCCATGCCCATTGAAGAACAGCTGATCGTTGAGCTCTATTCGAAATAAGTCTTCGCGCGGAACTGTGCGGACGGGCGCCGCAGGGGACTCTTGAGCTTTTCCGCGAGTTACCGTCTGTCTGCGCGTCTTCCGCGAACTTGGAGAACCGTATATGAAAGGTTTACAGAAACCGAAGAGACTTGCTTCCGACGCGGGAAGCAAGAGCGCCACCTTTTGTCATTTTTATGCGCAGCCTTTCGAGCGCGGATTCGGCACGACGATCGGTAACGCGTTGCGCCGGATTATGCTCTCTTCTATCGAAGGGGCGGCGATTACGGCCGTCAAGATCGAGGGAGTGCTGCATGAATTTTCATCCATACCGGGTGTCCGCGAGGACGTCACCGACGTCATCATGAACCTCAAGCAGATCCCTTTGAAGCTGCACGTCGACCATCCGAAGACGCTTTACCTCGAGTCTAACGGGCCGGGCGACCTGAAGTCCGGAGACATCAAGCCCGATCCCGACGTCGAGGTTCTCGATCCCAACATTCACATCGCCACGGTTAACGAGACCGCGAATGTGAAGATCGAGATGAGGGTGAAGTTAGGCCGCGGCTATGTGTCGGCCGACGAGAACTTCGACGATGATCTCGACATCGGGTACATCCCCATTGACTCGGTTCATTCTCCGGTCAGAAAGGTCAACTACAACGTCGAGGCCGCGCGCCTCGGGCAGGCGACCGATTACGATCGGCTGAACCTGGACATCTGGACCAACGGTTGCCTGAGACCGCAGGAAGCCCTGGCGCAGGCCGCCAAGATCCTCAAGGACCACATGTTCATCTTCATCAACTTTGATGAAGAACCCGAGAGGTCCGAACGCGAGGACGAGCGCGATCTCGAGTCGATCAACGAAAACCTGAACCGCTCGGTCGAAGAATTGGAGCTGTCCGTTCGCTCCTACAACTGCTTGAAGAACGCCAATATTCAGACGATCGGGGAGCTGGTGACCAAGAGCGAAGCGGAAATGCTCAAGACCAAGAACTTCGGGCGCAAGTCGCTGAACGAGATCAAGGAAATCCTCTCCGGCATGGGCCTGTCCTTCGGCATGAAGCTGGATGACAAGGGCCGGCCGATCCGGGAGAAAGTGGAAGCGTAACCCGCGCCGCCAAGACGCGGACAGAGCACGAATTTACGCGGAAAGATAGAGCAGGTAAGCATGCGACATCATAGAGCAGGTAGGAAACTGGGCCGCGTGGCGAGCCATCGTAAGGCCCTTATGCGAACCCTGGTCACCCAGTTCCTGGACCGGGAAAGGCTGATCACGACGGTTCCGAAGGCTAAGGAACTGCGGCCCTTCGCGGAAAAGATCATCACTCTGGCCAAGCGCGAGACTCTGCATGCACGGCGTCAGGCTCTGGCGGTGTTGCGCAAGAAGACCGTGGTGTCAAAGCTCTTCGAGACACTCGCTCCGCGTTTTGCCGACCGCAATGGCGGCTACTGCCGTATTGTGCGGTTAGGAGTCCGCAAAGGCGACGCCGCGGAGCTGGCGATCATAGAGCTGCTGGGCAGCGAGTACCAGGCCGCCAAACCAGCTAAAGGCGCAAAAAAGGCCGGCAGGGGCAGCGAAGCCAAGAAGGAAAAGCCGGAGGCCGCCGCGGAGAAAAAGTCCGCTTCGGCGCCAAACGCCAGATCGAAAAAGAGCGAAGAAGCGCCGGCTGAAGAGAAGCCGGCGAAACGCCGTTCGAAGAAGGCGGAGCCGGAAGAGAAGTGACTACTGAGGGATACGAGGTACGCCGGAGGCCGCAGGCGTGCCCGAGAGTTGTTGGCGCAGGGGAACACTGCCGCAAGCGCAGCGTCTTTCAGAGCCGCAAGCGAGATCCCACAGAGCCGCAAGCACAGCGCTTTTTGCGGAGCGCGGCGGGTGCGTGCAGGCTTGGAATCACCGGCATACTTCCTTGTGAGAAATCTGGTTAGGTAAACAAAGCCGTCCCGCCCGTCTTCAATCCCACCCAGACCAGCCAGAGGACGAGCACCATCGCCGCCGAAGCCTTAAACGACTTGCGTCCGACGACCGACATCCCCAGCGAGAGCAGGAAAAGGTAGTAGAACGTCAGGATGTCGACCGAAGACAACGCTGCAAACAGCACGGGAGACTCGGTGCGGGAGACGAATGCCCCGAGGTGCGAGGCGACCAGGTTTTGAATGTCCAGTTCCGTCGGATCTGGGGCGAGCGTCACCACCAGAGCACTGATCACCGTCGAAACGATCGTGGAGGCGAAGAGACTGTGCACCACCACGGAAAAGACCCGGTTGAACTTCGCGTCGGACCCGATCAACCAGAACAGCGCCAGCAGGAGTCCGGCCGTGAGGAGCATGACGATGGGGGTCCCGATGATCATCGTCCCGTATCTGATCGCCTTCATGGTGGGCGAGTTCATCATCTGGATTTGCTCTTCAGTCATTTCCCGGCCTTGAGACTGGGCTTGCTGCATCATGATGTTCTCGAAGCCTATCGTCTCCATGACCCAGATGATCCCGATGCTTCCTATGATGACGCAGAGGATCGCGGCTATCAGCCAGGTCGGTTTTTGGGCTATTTCCTGGAAGGTCTCCTTGGGCTGAAAGAAGATTCCCTGTAGTCTCCAAAGCGAACCCTTTGCCGGCGGCCCCGACGGCTGCTCAAGTTTCTCTGCCAGGTTTTCCATATTGGGTCTCCTCTCGGACTGTCTCGGACTTTCCGGCCAATTGTATGCGAACCGGCAGCCCGCACAAAGACCGAAGTTAGGGAGTTGTTTGTCGCACATCTCCTTGACACAATGAGTGAAGCGGGTAAGTGCCCGGCCGCTTGGCGCGCACGCATCCCGCCGGGACCAGCGATCATGTTCAGATACCTGCTCTACCAGATCGAGTACCGGCGCTGGCTGTTCCTGGCCCTGGCGGTTGCCCTGATCATCCACGTCGCGCCGGTCCAGACCTCGCTCACCGCTGCCGGCAAGTCGACTCTGGCAATCGTGTTGATGACGGTCCTGCTGGTCATTTTTGAGCCCATTCCCTTGCCCGTGATTTCTTTCCTGATCGCGGTGCTGGAGGTGTTGTTCCGGATAGCCCGGCCGGCCGACGTAGCTCAGTCTTTTATGAGCGACTCGGTCATCTTCATCATGGGATCGCTGATGCTGGCTGTGGCTATCGTCAAGCAGCAACTGGACAAGCGCATCCTGTTCTTCATTCTCCGTCTCACCCGGGACAACGTTCGGCTGACGGTCATGTCTCTGGTCTTCATCGCCGGTCTTCTGGCCTCGGTCATGGGAGAGCACTCAGTGGCGGCGATCATGCTGCCGGTCAGCCTGGTCCTGGTTCGGATCTGGCAGGAAAACCAGGTCCGGGAGTCCACTCAACCGATTATCTTCCTGATGGCCGTGGCGTACGGTGCGGCGGTGGCGGCGGTCGGCACCCCGTCCGGAGGCGCACGAAACGCCATTATGCTGAGCTACTGGGAACGGGTCTCCGGCCTCCGGGTGAGCTATCTTGAATGGATCGTGGGCATGTATCCGCTGGTGCTTGCGCAGCTGCCGATCCTCTACTTTCTCGTGCTTCGGGTTTACCGGCCGGCCGCCGGCGGCCTTGCACGCGCCTACTCGTTTCTACGGCGCGAGATGCATCAGCAGCGGCAGTTCAGCGTGGAAGACTGGATCACGGTCAGCATCCTGCTCTTCACCGTGTTTCTCTGGATCGTCTTCAGCGATACCCTGGGTCTCGGTCCGATTGCCCTCGTGGGGGTCCTCCTGTGTGTCATCAGCGGAGTTTTGAACTGGGAAGACATCAGCCACGATGTGAACTGGGGAGTGCCGATTCTTTACGCCGCCATCATCTCGGTGGGACTCTGGATGGACTCGACGGGCGCGGCGGACTGGATTGCCGACGGGCTCCAGTTCCTGCTAGGATTCGAAAGCGGCGGAGGCCGACTGCTCTTGATCATGACTCTGACCCTGCTGTCGATGCTTGTCGGGGCGGCTGTCAGCAGCGGTCCTGCCATTGCCTTGTTGGGTCCTGTATTCCTGCGTCAGGCACAACTTTCGGGGGCCGATCCGCTGGTTTTCGGGATGATCCTTGTGGCCGGCGCGAGCTATGCCAATTTCACCCCGGTCAGTTCTCCGGCCTGTACGATCATCTACGGCAGCGGCATGGTGCCTAAGAGTGACTACTGGGCGCTCGGCCTCCCCCTGGCGCTCGTTTCGTTTGTGGTCATTGTCGTGTTTGCCTATTTTTACTGGCCGTTTGTGACGTCCTGTTTCTAAGTTATGCACTTTCTCATCTGCATTGGCGGCGAACAGCAATCCCGGGCGACCTTGCGTTTTGGTTTGATGATCTCGTCCGCCCTTCGTGCCGACGTCACGATCCTGTATGTCCGGCGCCCGGTTTCGTTTCATTTTCGAAAAGAGGCGCAGCTCGCGAGGCGAAAGCTGGCGGACTGGCCGGTCGAGACGGTTGACTCGGCCATGATGAAGGCGATCGAGCGGATGCTGATTGAGGAAAAGTTCCTGCGGATGGTTGACGGGCGGGTTGATGTCCGCCAAATGCCGCATGCCGAGAAAGGCGGGTTGTACGAGTATCACCTTTACGGCCAGCATGGCGAGAGTGTCCGAATCCGTGAGCGGGAAGGGGACGTCGTGGACAGCATTCGGCGCGAGACCATCGACGTCGGGTACGACCTCGTCATTGTCGGGGCGCCGGGAGACGGCGGGCGCCTCGTGCGCCATATCATTCAGTACATCGAGCCGTCCGTGCTGATTGTCAAGGACCCTCGGGACGTTCCGTACCGTTTGCTGCTCTGCCTCAACAATTCGGAATCGGCCCGGCGTGCCAAGGAATTTGCTCTCCGGTCGGCATTGCTGCTTAAAACGTCGGTTGACGTGTTGTGCATCCACACCTACCCGTGGGAAGAAAACGTCGCCATGACTCTCGGCGAGGATGCCGCCCGGCTTTTCAAGCGCTTTAGGGTGCCTCATACGATCCGTATCCGGCGAGGCCCGGTGGTTCGCACGATTCTCAAGGAAATCCAGCCCGACCATCTGCTGGTCATGGGACCGAGCGAACGTTCGAGCATCTACCAGTTCCTGTTCGGGAGCGTCCCGGTTGAAATCGGTCGCCGCGGACAAAACCCGGTGCTGGTGGTGAAATAAGCCCGCAGAGGGGAATTACAAAGGCTTGCGGAGCGTCCGCGGATTTCCGGCGGTCGCCATATTTGTTCGTAGTTCCGGCTTCCAGGCGGGCGGTTAAGAGTGTGCCATTGCTTGTTATGAAGAGATTGTCGCTGCTCCTTCTGTGTCCGTTTCTGCTGTCCGCCGCTCGATCTCAGACCCGGATGCTCACCCTGGAAGACGTCTACCACCCCGACAAGCGGCTGAGCGTGGAGGGGACAACGCCGATTGGCTTCCGCTGGCTGAAGGATGGTGAGCACTATCTCCAGCGCGCCGACCGGGACGCTCCTCTTTCCAGAGTCAACGCTTTTTCCGGCCAGCAGACTCCACTTGTCGAGGCCGAGCAGCTGGAAAATGCGTTCAAAAAGGCCGCCGGGCTCAAGGCTGATGACGCGAAAGACGCGGCCTGCGGCAGCTTTACGCTCAGTCCCGACGAATCCGGCCTGTTCCTTTACTTGAACGATGATATCTACTACTACAACCTTGCCCGTCGCCAGGCCAGGCGGCTGACGGATTCCCCAGGTCTGGAGAAAGAAGCGGACTTCAGCCCGAACGGCCGGTACGTGGCCTTCGTCAGGGACAACAACCTTTATGTCGTTGACGTGGAGCAGGGCCGCGAAAAGCAGCTGACAAGGGACGGCAACCCCAGGCGGCTGAACGGAATTCTTGATTGGGTTTACCAGGAAGAAGTCTACGGAAGGGGCAACTATCGGGCTTTCTGGTGGAGCCCGGATTCCACCCGGATAGCTTTCCTCCAGCTCGATGAAACCGGTGTCCCCACTTTCCCTGTGGTAGCCCAAACGGAAGTGGATCCCAGACTCGAACAGGAATACTACCCGCAAGCCGGGGACCCGAACCCCAAGGCACGCCTGGCAGTTGCTTCGGTTGGCAGCGGGGAAATCCAGTGGATCGACGCGCCCAGTTACCGCCCCGAGGACGAGATCCTCATCGTCCGCGTCGGGTGGACTCCGGAAAGCCGGGCAGTCACCTACGAAGTGCAGAACCGCGAACAGACCTGGCTCGATCTCAACTCTTTTGAGCTGGCACGAAAATCCTCCCGGACGCTTCTTCGCGAAACCTCGAAAGCCTGGGTGGACGTGCCTGGTCTGCCGGTTTGGCTGCAGGACGGCTCGTTTCTCTGGCAGAGCGATCGAACCGGTTACACGCATATCTACCACCACGCCGCCGACGGAAGATTGATCCGAGCCGTAACCTCGGGTGACTGGACAGTATCGAATCTGTACGGAGCCGACGCCGCTACCGGTTGGGTCTACTTTGCCGGCCGCCGCGACAGCCCCATCGACCAGCACCTGTACCGCGTCAAGCTGGACGGAAGTCAGCTCACCCGCCTGACCGACAAGCCGGGCACACATTCGGCCAATTTCAACCGGGCTTTTACGCTTTTCGCCGATACCTGGAGCAACACTCAGACGCCTGAGCAGGCGGCGCTGTACCGCACGGAGGGTCGGCAGCTGATTTGCTCGCTGGCCGAACCGAAGGAGTCGCTGCTCAAGGACTACCGGCTGTCGCCGGTCGAGTTTTTCCAGGTCAAGGCCGCAGACGGTTTTCCGCTGGACGCCTTCATGATCAGGCCGCCGGACTTCGATCCTGCCCGCAAGTACCCGGTCCTGGTTTATACCTATGGGGGATCCCAAGCGCCGGTCGTCCAGAACTCGTGGGGACGGCGGACATACCTGTGGCACCAGTACCTCGCCCAGCAGGGCTACATCATCTGGGGAATAGACCCGCGATCCGCCAGCGGGAAGAGCGCGGCGCTCGCCTGGCCCATCCATCGCAATCTGGGCCGGTTGGAGCTGCGTGACATTGAAGCCAGTCTCACCTGGCTGAAAGAACAACCTTTCGTCGACGGCTCCCGCATCGGCATCTGGGGATGGAGTTACGGCGGGTTCATGGCCGCTTATGCGCTGACCCACAGCACCAGCTTCAAAGTTGGAATCGCCGGGGGACCGGTCACAGACTGGCGGCTCTACGACAGCATCTATACCGAGCGCTACATGGGGCTGCCTGCAAAGAACCGGGAAGGATACGAAAAGTCGTCGGTAGTCAAGGCCGCGAAAAATCTCCACGGCCGGCTGCTGCTGCTCCACGGTCTGATCGACGATAACGTGCACGTTCAAAACTCGATTATGCTGATGTACGAGCTGCAGCAAGCGGGCAAAGACTTTGATGTCATGTTCTACCCCAACAGCCGCCACGGGGTGACAATTCCTGCGCTCGTGTATCACATGCGGCGGTTGATGACGGACTTCATTCTGAAAAACCTTTAGGGTCAGCGCGCGCGTTCCCCCTGGGACGCGCTCGCCTGCTACGCTTCCGTGTCGTTCAAGCGGATGGGATAATGGTCTATGTCTAAGCTAACAATACCCTGCCTGTGTTTCGTCCTGGCGTTCGGTGTCGTGTCTGGACAGACGCCGCAAACACCGACGCCGTCACGTCCTGCTCCACCGCCGCCCTCCCAGAAGGCTCCACCTGTGCCTACTACTCCGTCCGCCCCGGCTGCCCCTGCCGGTGATATTAAGGCGGCCGAGGACCTTGTCCAGATCATGGATATGAAATCGACCTTCGATCAGGGCAAGGAAGCGATGATCAAGGCGCAAGTTCAGCAAAACCCGGCCTTGGGACAGTTCGAGGATCTAATGCGCCAGTTCGTCGAGAAATACCTGACGTGGGACCAGGTCAAGGACCAGTTTGTCAACATCTACGCGGATATCTTCACGGAGCCGGAGCTGCGCGAGCTGATTCAGTTATACCGGACGCCAACGGGCAAGAAGCTATTGACCTCAATGCCGGACATCATGAACCGGAGCATGCAGATTACGCAGAAACAGCTTCAGCCGCACCTCCCGGAGCTGCAGCAGCAGATCGCGGCGCGGGTTCAGGAGCAGCAGAAACAGCAGCAGGCCCAGCCGGGCCAGGGACAACCGTCACAGCAGGGACCACCAGGACAACCAGGTCAGGGCCAAGGCCAGGGCGCTCCGAGCCAGAGCCGACCAGGTCAGAATTCCAGCCAGCCCCAAGATCAGGCGCAGCCCGGACAGCAGCCGCAACCCCGGCCGCAGACGCCCCCTCGGTAAGGGAGACATCCGAGTACACCAGCGGGTCCCTCAGGGCCGATGGGACCCGCTCCCTATCGTCTACGGTTCGACAGAAAAGTTGAAGGTCAAACGGGACCGCCAACGAAAGCGTCGTGCAGGCGGGTAGCGGGCGCGTCACAGAAACGACAGAAGAGTCAGAGAGCAAACCCTCAGTCTTGTTTGTAGTGCCGCCTTTAGGCGGCACTCTGGACTTTGGCGAAAATAA
>JBHGBF010000204.1:0-18892 GCA_041946865.1 Acidobacteriota bacterium
GCGGCCGCTGAAGCACCGAATCCAGCAGCGGGCACGATTTGTTGGTAGTTCCGCCTTTAGGCGGGCTTTAGATCGAGCATTCCCTGGAACGAGGGGACTGAAATGGCCGATTCAAAACCCGCCTGAAAGCGGAACCACAAACAGGAAGGCGGAACTAAGAACAGGAAGGCGGAACTACGAACAGATCATGCCCACTGCTCAGATACATCGATACGTCATCGCATTTATGAAAACGACCACTTAGCGAGAACATTTGCGCAGCCCTGCCGTGCGAGCCCTCCAAGAGCCGCAGCATTACCGCAGGAGCGCGTTGAACAGCAGCTTGAAAGTGCCGTGCGTCTGGGCGCGGTGCTGGGTACGGAAGCCGATCAGGATCACTTTCCCTTGGCCATAACCAGCCGCGATCATTGCCGGCTTCCTGGCCAGCGCTTCGCCGCCGATCAGCCAGCCGCTCTGCAAAATGTCCCGGTCCGCATAGGTGGCGATGGCCTCGTAGCGTTCGTTAAACTCGTTGGGAATAATTTCAAACGCCGGGCTGTAGAAGAACAGCACGAATCCCTCGGCCGGCATGCCATAGGCCAAAGGATTACCGGTATCGAATCGGGCCCTGAGCGTAGACCCCGGACAGAAAAACTCTTTGGCCGGGCGGTTGGCCACCACGTTGCGGACCGGTAATTGCAGCTTTTCGATCGCGAAATCCGAGGACCGGCCGAGAGCGACTAGTGTTCCCCCGTTTTGGACGAACGCCTTCAACGCTTCGACACCTTCCTTGCCGAATCCACTCCGATACTCCGGCGGATAGACTTCCTCGCGCCAGCGGGTGGCGCCGCGCCCTTCGTCCCTGCGATCATCCGCTTTATCTCCTGTGAGCATGAAAGTGGAATCGTCTGGGAGAATGATGGCATCGTATTCTGCGTTGAGTGTCCCCTTCTTAATTTCGGCGTCAAGCAATGGGGTATATGGAATCGCGAATTGCTCCAGGACCAGTCGCGTCCAACCTTCATCCATGTTTCCGCCCCGGTAACGCTGGTACATCCCGGTCCGAAGCCTCTTCACCTCGTGAGTTCCCTCGCCAGGCTGGCTCTTCAACGCCTTGAAGTCGACACCGGTGCGAGCCGCTATTCCGGCAAGCAACGGCTCCGGCGCCGCAGGAACCAGGAAATCCCCCGGACGGAGCCCGTTCGAAGGTTTGTCGACTCGATGGACGGGTCTTCCCTGGTCGAGCAGAAGATTAACCGCCAGAAAGCTGTTGTTGAGCCGGCCGTCCAGCACGAAGGCGGCCGATCCCCGGTCAATCTTTCCGGGAGGCAACGCCATCCCGGTCAGGTTGGTTCGCTCGAGCTTCGCGAGCTCGCCGGCGACCGGCAGTTGATCGACCGGGTCGACGCGCACGCCCATGAATTCGTGCATTGTGTCGGTCGCCATGTCGTACGGCCGAATGGGTGAGCCGTCTTTGGCCCTTGTCCAGTCGTTGTCCGGATAGAAAGTGCGGCCGAGCAGGTACCGGATCAAGCCCATTTTGGGCTGTTCCATCGAGACGATATAGGAGCCGGCAGGGTAGGAAACACCAGCTGCGGTAACGAACGGGCTGCGCGCCTGTCGGACCTCGATACCCTGAAGCACCAGGGTCAGGACCATTTTTATGGCCGTTACGCGATCGTGCTGGTCGGCGCTGATAATGTAGGCGGCCGGCTTCCCCTGTACCCCTCTTTCCGTTTGGCGGCGAGCCTTGAGATAGGCGTTCCAAAGAACCGTCTCCCGGTTCCTGGCCGCGTGGTCCAGGATTGCCCAGGCCGCTATCTTCTGGCGATCCACGATGTCCCTGAGCCTCCACCATCCACCCGGCCAAGGGTTCGGAAACGTCGTCTGCTCCTCATAGGCTGGAAGCCCGCGGGTGCCGCCACGCAGCTGGTCAGGGTGAATGAAGATGGGTGTAGCCACCTTGGCACTGGCCGATTCGGTCAACATCCCGGTGATGTTGTGAAAAGGCGTGACCCAGTGAAAGCCGAAGTGACCCCATCCTGAATACTGCGCCATATTGAGCACGCCTGACATGCCGGCTTCCTCTTCCTTGCAGGCGACATGAGCCCCGTACCAGCTGAGTTCGCGCCAGACCAGGGGATCGGCGTGCGGCCGGACGGGCTCAGCATACGGAGGCACATAGATCCGGGCGCCGTAGCTGCCCATATGGTGATGATCGACGTACGCCTGCGGCATCCAGTCGGTGAACAGGATCCGGGCCATATATTGAGATTCGACAAGGTTCAACTGGAAGGCGTCGCGGTTGTTATCGTGGCCCGCATACTTGTGATACAGCCAGGGCAGCGGTCCGCCTTCGAACTCGGTCCCGATATTCCTGGCGTACCAGTCGGCAACCATGTTCAGGCCATCCGGGTTGAAGGACGGAACAAGAAGAAAAACGACATTGTCCAGGATCTGTCGCGTCTCCTTGTCCTGCCTGGAGAGGAGGTCGTAGGCCAGCTCCGGCGCCATCTGAGCCCCGCCGATTTCCGTCGCGTGCAGGCTCATCGACTGGCACACCACCGCTCTCCCCTCCGCCACCAGCTTTTTCGCTTCCTGTTCCGGCAGCCCCCTCGGATCGCTGATGCGGTTGTTCCCTTGCCGGATCTTTTCAAGCCTGGCCAGGTTGGCAGATGACGAGATGATCACGAGCAGAAAAGGATTCCCCATCGTCGTCGGTCCCATTTCGACACACTTCAGCTTCCCGCCGCCTTCCCTTTCCAGCAACCGGTAGTAGTCTACGAGCTTCTCCCAACGGGCCATTTTCCGGTCACTGCCCAGTCGGAATCCGAAGAATTCCTCCGGGGAAGTGAGACGCGTCTGCGCCTGACCGGAAAGAACTGCCAAAGAAATCAAAACCAGCGCGATGAAGCCGCTTCGTCTTCGCATGCGAGCATGAAATCACAAACCGAGGAAATGACAAAGTAGGAAAGCGAAGGCAGAGAACCCCAGACAGTGTGGAGGATGCGCCTCCCAATCTGTTCGCAGTCCCGCCTTGAGGCGGGCTTTTCAGAGCTAAGCCATAGCAGGATCCGCGTTTGCAGAAACCCGCGTGAACGCGAAACTACGAACAGACGGCGGAACGCCACTCCTCCGAGGACCTTTCTCAACATCCTCGCCGCTCTACCTGCTGGCGGCAAATAAATCCATGATCGGCGGGGCAACCAGGCGGGAATTGAGCTTGTGCCCCGGATCGAGCGCCAGCGCCAGCCTGAAGTGCTGAACGGCCTTCTCGCGAAAGCGTTCGCTGTCCAAGGCGTCGACAGTCAGCAGACTCAGGCGCGCATAGGCGATCCCGATTGAGCTTTCCAGCTCCGCATTGCGCGTTCTCGTGTTCGACTGCACTAGCTGAAGCATTCGGACAGCTTCCTCGGGTGGATCCTGATACGCCGCCAAAACCGCCCGCCGCACCTTCTCCAGATCCGAGACGGCCTGTACCGATTGTTGCCGGTTACGGCGCGGCGAGCGTTGAGGTGGGGCCGTTGGGGCTCGGCGCTTTCGTCGCTTCGCTGAAGCTGCGGCAGGGGGGTTCGCGGGCTCCCGCAGGTCCTTGACTTGAGCCAGCCGCTTGCGATCCTCACGGATAGCCCGAAGGTATGTCTGATAGACTCTGATTTCCGTCGCGATCCGGTCCGGCAAATCCCGACCGGCTTCTCGATCGAAGAAACGGGCCGCCTCATCGTAGCGGCCGAGATGGTAGTAAGCCTTGCCCATGAGAAAATAGGGAAACGCCGTCCCCTTCTGACTTGTTACCGAGGACCCAAAGTCGGGTTTCTGCGCAAGCGCCTGCTCCAGTTTCTTTATGGCGGATTCCCAGAGCTGATGGTCAATATCCTTCTTGGCCTGATCGTAGAGCTTGTCCCACCGCTCCCCGCGCGTACCGCCTGAAGCGGCCAGCAGAATAATTGAAACAAACCAGATCCAACCACGCATGTTTTTCACAGTGAAAGTAGTAAATGATTGACCCTAAAGTGTTTGCCTTCCTCACCTTCGCAAAGCCGCGCTCTGGTTGATGACGGCCTCGCTGGTTCGTCCCGCCGGATACCCAGCCGATTTGAGCGCGGGCGCCAGTTCCTTCTCAAGTTGCTGCCTGGAGATCAGCGAGTGATCGATTCGGGTGAATTCCCCGCTTCTTACGATGAGAGGCAGATCAGCGCTTCCGAAATCCGGGTGTGAGACGGTGAACCTGTATCGTCCTGGAGGCAAATAAACCGTGCAGGGGCTTACCAGACCGTCGGGCTCAATCTCGCGTCCGTCATAGACGCTGTAAATGACGTCGACTCTCGCCCAGGGCACGATGTTGAGCGCGACCGTCCCTGGGGCAAGCGCCCCCGGGCCCCGATCGGCGACGGGGTCAGGGTCAGCGGCGGCTTCAGGTTCCGCTACGGCTGGCGCCGGGACCGGAGACCTGACCTTGTTCGTGCGGCTCGACGTCAGCCATATGCCTGTAATCAAGAGGCCGAGGACTAGAGACGGGAGCACGGCGCGAAAGATCCGGGAACCGAGGCCACGAGGCTTGGGACCAGGTGTGAGCGGCGGAACTCCGCGCAAGTCGATGGGATGGCGCAATGTATCGTCCCTGAACAGGCTCTCGATCGACTGTTTCGGCGGCTGCGGAGGTCCGGGAGGGAGTCTCCCGCCCCACGGATCAGAAGCGACGCGGGATAAAGGCAGCTGAGGCGTTTCGACCTCGCCTTTCGGGCGGCCCAGCCTCGCCTGACAGCGTTCAAGAATCGCCGAGGCCTCTGCTCTCGCCGGATCCAGTTGAAGGGCATGCAAAGCCAGCAGGCTGGCAAGTGCATAATGCCCACCGGTCTCGGCCTCCGACGCCTCCCACAGCGCTCGCCTCACCTCATCGGAAATCTGGCCTTGCGAGTCGTTCTGGTCCTCTTGACGCGGTTTCATCCCAGGTTCTCGGGTTTCGGGGTCTTCTTCCATAGCGAAACGATTCCTGACCGCGAGAGGGGGCGGTGGTGGTTAGCAGATCTATCAATAAGATTAACTTATCGCTTCCATTTCAAGCAAGCCGGATAGCCTGCAGGCTGGAAGAAGCTGGCGAAAGGTGCTACACAGCGCTGGCTTGCGTGGCGTTACAGGACGCGCACGCAGCGGAGGGCTGCGGAGCGTTCCTGCCGTTGCTGCCCCCCGCCGAATGCTGACACCAGCCTTCCGCCGCGAATCGCTCAGAAGATGATGTCTACGCCAATGTGGCCCCGCACTCCGGGTCTGCCGTAGTAGGGGTCGTACACCGGCGGCGGATAGGGGGCCGGACAGGCCGGATAATAGCCGTAAACAGGTACTGGAGCGACATACACAGGGTAGGGCCGATAGAAGCCATAAGCGGGATAGGCTCGGTAAGCCGGCCCGTACAGCTTCCTGGCTTTGAAGGCATGCTTGTCCCATTTCTGGGCATGCTTGTAGTGCGCGGCTCCATGACCCCGTCCTCTCCCGCGTCCATCAGCCAACACAGGAGATGCAAGCGCAATCACCAGGAACAAGGTTAAAAGCAGGTACTTCTTCATCGAAAATCTCCTTTCAATGCTCTTGATGAGACGAACCCGAGTGGGGTTCATCCTTTTTCGCACGTTGCTGCGGCCCTGACAGGCATAAGGAAACCCATAACCCCTCAGTTTTTTGTTGGGAGTGTGGCAGCAACGAGGAGAGAGGCCGGTGCTTTACTTGGTTTCTTGGCAGATCATTTCATCCCAGGCGAGCGCCGCTCAGCAGAGCGCAACGTACGAAGAAGAGTACGCTTTATACCAGAAGGCAAACGGCGAGACCAATGCCGTCGAGAAAAGGGCCTTATTAATGCAATTCGTAAAGAAGTACTCGAAGTCTGAGTTGGATACGCACATTTCCGGCCTGTACGCGCAGTTTTACGCCGAACCGCGCCGCGCGGGCGAATGGCAGAGACTGGCCACCTTAGCCGAAGAGTTCCTGCGTTACCGGCCCTCCGATGTCTACGCCATGGCCGCTGCCACTGAGGCTTATCAAAAGCTCAACAGCCCGCAGAAGCTGGTTGAATTCGGCACGCGGCTCTATGCGCAAAGCCCCAACGGCGCAACCGCTTATTTCGTCGCGAAAGCGTATCAGTCGTTGAACGACCGGGTGAACTTCTCGAAATGGGTCGACAAGACGCTACAGCACGATCCGGGTAACGTGGAGATGCTGGTCGAAGCCATTTCGTCCGCGTGGAGCCGCCAGGACCTGACAAAAGCGGCGAGTTTCGCCAATCGTGGACTCAAAGCATTGGACACGATGTCGCCTCCGGCCGGACAGAATACCGCCGAGTGGAAAGCCAAGACCGACCAGATCCGGGCCTACTGCCTCAGGGCCCTCGGCGAGGAAGATTATCTGAAAAACGCGTTTCCCGACGCTCAGAAGCACTTCATGGCGGCAGTCAAGCTAGATCCCAAGAACGATATGGCCCATTACCGGCTGGGCTTTCTCTACTGGCGGGCCGGAGCGGTTGACAAAGGGTGCGCTTCATTTGCGCGTGCCGCCGTATTGAACGGGCCGACTTCTTCAGACGCTCGCAAGCAGCTGAACGACCTGTACAAACAGTCCTATCACAATCTGCTCGGCGTCCCGAAGTTGCTTCAGAGCGCCAAGAATGAGCTGGGAGTGAAGTAGCACGACGTAAGGAAATTGCAGAGTCTTTACGACGAAGGGCGTTCGAGCAAGGTTTTCCCTGGGCAGACTCAGGGTAGGCGCCGAACTGCGCGCCTACGCTTCTGAAGGCAGTGCAAGGATAACTACCTTCAGACTGCTCTGACGTGCGGTGTGCTATTCCCTGTGCCCGTTGACTTCCTTATCAGGGCAGCGCTCCTCTGGCAGGGCTTGGCAGCGCGTCACCCAGTCAGTCTTCGCAACAGGACATCCAAGAGAAACCCGAGACATCCCGTAGTCGGCAGGGTCAGCACCCAGGCCCAGAGCATATGTTCCACCAGTCCCCATCTGACGGCGCTCAGGCGTTTGGTTGCGCCGACTCCCATGATCGAGGTGGAAATGATGTGCGTCGTCGAGACAGGGATCCCCCAGTGGGTGGCGATCTGGATGACTGCGGCAGCCGATGTTTCGGCCGCGAAGCCGTGGATCGGCTGAAGATGGACCACCCTGTGTCCGAGCGTCCTTATGATGCGCCAGCCGCCGGCCGCTGTCCCCGCCGCCATGGTCAGGGCACAGACGACCTTCACCCACAACGGCACGTGAAACACCGTCATCTTCAGAAAAGACAGCGATTCGGGTAACCCCCCGAAGACACCCGAGCCGGTGGCCGTAAACATGGCCAGGGAAAGGATGCCCATCGTCTTCTGAGCGTCGTTCGTTCCGTGACTGAAGCCCATGAAGGCGGCACTGAACAACTGAGCCTTCCCGAAGATCAGGTTGACGTAATGGGGCACCCACGACCGCAGGGCGGTGAGCAGGAGGCCCATGACGATAAACCCGATCAGCATTCCCAGAACGGGGGATGAAAACATCGGCAGTACGACTTTGGGCCACAGGCCTTCCAGCTGGCTGGTCTTCGGGTCGGGCACGGACCACTTGATGACACTCCAGGCGCCTCCTGCCGAGGCCAGAGTCGCCCCGCACAGCCCGCCGACCAGGGCGTGACTCGAGCTTGAGGGCAAAGCGAGCCACCAGGTCAGCAGATTCCACACAATTGCTCCGAGAATCGCGCTCAAAATGGTGGTGAGATCGACAAAATCGGTATTGACCAGGCCCTTACCGATGGTGGTCGCCACGGCCGTGCCGGTCAGGGCGCCAACCAGGTTAAAGGACGCCGCCCAGGCGATGGCCTGCCGCGGCGTGAGAACCTTCGTCGAGACCACCGTGGCAATTGAATTGGCGGTGTCGTGAAAGCCGTTCACGTACTCAAAGACGAGCGCGAACAGGATGACCGAGAAAACCAGTACCATATGAGGAGCAGTCGCGCCATGCTAGGCGTGCTTGAGTACGATGCGGAAGATGATATTCCCGCAATCGCGGCACCTGTCTATCACCTTCTCCAGCAATTCGTACAGATCGCGCAGCGCGATAACCTGAAGCGCGTCATATTTCCTGCTGTACAGTTCTTTCAGGTGCATCAGGATAAGTTGATCGGCTTCTTGTTCGAAGTAATGCAGACGATCGTTCTGTTCCTTGATTTTTTCGAGATTCACATTGTGGCGGAGCTGACTGACCATCTTCGAGAGCACGTCGATCGTCTGAGTCAGGACCCGTGTTTGCCTGGAAAAGTCAGCGCCGTTCAGGAGCGATTGGGAAAGCAGCATCCGCTCGCTGAACTTCTCGATCGTGCGCGGAATCTTGTAAAGAGCCGAGGAGAGGGCTTCGATGTCCTCTCTCTCGAGTGGAGTCACGAAGGTCCGGCAGACAGCTGCGGATATCTCCTCGGAAATGCGCTTTTCCTCCCGGCGTCGGAGGACGAACTCGTCCAGCGAGCGCTCGTGTTCCGGCTTTTGAAGCAGTTCCACTAAGGCCCCGACACTATGGCGGGCCTCTTCCGCGCCGGCCTCCAAGAGGTCAAAGAAGCGCTCGTCCTTTCCAAGAAGTCGCTGTAATGAGAACATTGATTGAATCCTCTGAAAGCTAGCGCACGGGATTGTAACACTTCTCGGGCGAGAACGTGACAAGCCGGCAGGGATGAATCTCGCACAAGAGCGCCGCCGTGAAGGTTCCCAAGAAGGAAGAGCGCATGCTCCCACCGGCTGTTGGGAGTTTATCGCCTCAAAATTCGGCGCTATGTAATGCCTCAGTTTTTTGTTCGGAGTGTGGCAGCAACGAGGAGAGAGGCCGGTGCTTTACCAAGCCGGGGCACAATCATGGACCGAGGCGAAGCTAAAGAGGTAGGCGATGCTCTGGACGAGTTAGACCTGTACCTGGCTGACTTGGTTCCACCTCTTCTCGTATCCGATTCAGTGCGCCTTCTCATGTTGGCGCCGGTACGAGTGCTGGCCCAGCATCTTCTGTCTTGGGTGTCGTTGACCAGCGGAGCAGACCCGGGCGAGCTGGGTGAACAGCTGGCAAAGGCTCTTACTCGCATCTACCAGCTTGCCGATCTTCAGTTGCTCCCGAAGCAGGACATGAAGCGGTTTCTCTCGCAGTTCGCGCCCGTGCTTCTGGACGCTTGCCCGCCCGACGCCCGGGCGAGAGTCCGGGCGGTCATTGGTCAGCTGCTCGCCGGTGGGCAGGAGTTGACGCGTGAAAGCCGGGTATCGGACCGCGAGCCGGCCGAAGATCAACCTCAGGGTGAGGAATTGTCCGCCTTCTCCGACAGCCTCGCCCGGCGCCTGATCCCGTTGCTCGAGCAGATGGCGCGCACCCTCGTCCAGGAGCCCAAGACCCGTGCGCCGGCAACCGGCCAGGAAGTTCTTTCCCAACTGCTGGCCGCCGTGACGAGGACTGCTGATAGCCCCCAACAGCTGGATGAGAGGCTTGACAGGCTGAAGACCATGGGCCTGAACACCGATGTTCCCAGTGTTCTCCGGACCCTGGGAGGAAGCGTGCCTAACTGGGCCGTCGTGTCGACCCCTCCTCCTCTTTCTCCAGATGCCTCTGCGGCAGCAGGGGCGACCAGCCTCAAAGCCGGGCCATCGCTTTTGAACTACTCGGACACCCGACTCCGGGCCATGCAGCGGATCGTGGAGTTAGGAAAGGCGCCGGAAGAGAGCTGCGAGCGGTTCGATCACATGCTGCAGACGGCGGTGGAGCAGTTTAACCAAGGCGCGGTGGGCCGTGCGGTCTCCATCCTCGAGTCTGCTCACCAGCTGGTCCGCCAGGAGCGGATCGCGTCCACGCAAGCCAACCCACTCTGGGACAAGGCTGCGGAGAAGATCCAATGGCATCGTTTCGAAGTTTCTCTGCCCGACCCGGTTCAGCACCAGCTCCTGCGTCAGTTCCTGTCGTTTTTCCCGGTGCTTTCCCCCGTAAATCTGCTCAATGACTTAAGACGGAAAGAGGAGAAGGGCGGGCGTCGTCTCCTGATCTCGCTGCTCCAGGTTCACGGCGACGCGGCGCGCGCAGACGTCTGGAAGCGACTGGAGTTCATGCTTAAGGAAGAAGCGGAGCCCGACTGGGAATTCGCCAGGGACCTGGTTGGGGTCCTGGCCTCGATTCCGGCACAAGACGGGACCGTCCCTGCGGAAGAAGTCAAGCTCCTGACCCGGCTGGCCGCCTGGCCGGTGCCCCTGGCGGTCTTTCGCGAACTGGTGCGCTTTGGCACTCGAATCAGCATCGACCAGGGAACCGACCTGCTCACCACGCTCCTCGAGCCGGCGTCTCCTGCCGCCGCCGGCCGGCGGGCCGCCTTGGCGGGCGAACAAGGCTCCCAGTGGATCATCTCATTTGAGCAAATCCTCTCCCGCCTGGCCCGGTCCGATTCCCCTTCAATTCGGAGGTTAGTCCTCAAGTATTGCCTCGATCCGGACAGTCCGACCGGTTTTTCGACCGCACCCCTGGCCATGCTGGGAGCTCGCGACCTGGCTACCGAGCCGGACGTTCTGGCTCGGCTGCTGGCGCTCCTCAGGCGGTACCAGCCCTCCCGCTGGTTCAGCTGGCTCAGGAAGCCCAAGGACTACCCGCTTCTCGACCTCGTGCGCGCGGTCTCGGGCACCTCATCCCCCCAGGTCCGGTCGGTCCTGGCTCACATTGCCCGGCGTTTTCCGACCCGATCGTTTGGTGTCGCAGCCGTCAAGGCGCTGGGTCAGGAATCGGCTTCTGCGGCTGAAACAGCCGCGGCCCGGGCGGAAGGAGAAGCGGCTGCGGCAGGCCTGGAGTCGGACATCCTGCTTCTGGAAGGCGAGCTCCATTCATTCAACCTGCCATCGCTGATTCAGCATCTGGAGGTGTCAGCCGCCACGGGCCTTCTCGAACTGCTGAACTCGGCGGAAGTCATTGAAGGAACCGCCACTTTTGTCAGAGGACAGCTGTTTCACTGCCAGACCGGCCGGCTGCGCGGAAAAGAGGCGCTGTACGCCCTTCTTGAAAAGCCCGTCTTTGGCCGCTTCCGGCTGATCAGTTCCGGCGCCGCCGAACCGGCGGCGAAATCGCCTGAGAGCCAGACCGCCGGGCCCTTACCGGTCGTTCCCACGCTTCTTGAAGGGATGAAACGTTACGACGAGTACCAGCAATTGCGGCTGCTTGTTCCTGACGACACGGTTTTCGCACCCACCGGAGAGCGGCCCGGGAGGCCGGAAGGCGAGGACGACGCAGAGTTCGTCCGCCAGGTCTGGGCGGAAGCGGTTTTCGGAAAGACAGCTGCACAGTGTGAGGCCTCTATCGCTGCAGACCCGTATCGGACACGTCGCCTTCTGGCCTACTGGGTGGCCGACGGCATCTTGCGGGAAGTATCGGCTGCCAATGTCCGCAGGTCGCAAGCGGACTAGGACCGCCACAGGTCGCCCATGACAAACCGTCGGATCATCCAGATCGCCGGCATCCTGGATCAGGAGGAAGCGTTCATGCTTTGCGACTGCGGCGTCACCCACCTCGGCTTTCCGCTGCGGCTGGCCTACCACCACGAGGATCTGCCTGACTGGCAGGCCCGCGACATCATTAAGACGCTGCCGAGGTCTGTTTCCAAAGTCCTGATAACTTACCTGACATTGCCAGCCGAAATTGTCGAGCTGGCCCGATACCTGGGTGCAGACACCATACAGATCCACTCACGTCCGGCCCGCGAGGCCCTCGCCAAATTGCGAAAGATGGCGCCGGACCTCAGGATCATCCGCAGTCTGATCGTGGGAGAATCCGATCCGGCCGACCTGGCTGACCAGGCGCGCTCGCAGACTGACCTGGTTGATTTCTTCTTGACCGATACTTATGATCCGGAAACAGGCGCCCGCGGGGCGACGGGCAAGACGCATGATTGGGAGATCAGCCGGTTCCTCGCCCGGCATTCCGGCCGGCCTCTCATCCTCGCCGGCGGGCTGAACGCTTCCAACGTCCGCCAGGCGATTTTGGAAGTGGCGCCGGCGGGCGTCGACGCGCATACCGGAGTGGAAGCGCCGGACGGGCAAAAGGATCGCCGGCTGGTCGAGGCCTTTGTCCACCAGGCACAACTGGGATTTTCGGGAGGAGGGTGAAGCATGAGTCTCGTGAAAGTGCTTTTGGAGGAGATGGAGAACAACTACAACGTGACAGAGAAGTTGTTTCAACTCGTCGAACCCGGCCAACTCGGCTGGAAGCCGCCGACCGGCTCGAATTGGATGACCGTGGGCCAATTGCTGATGCACTGCACACAGGCCGGCGGCGTCGCCGCGCGCGCCTTCGTGACCGGGGACTGGGGCCTTCCTGAAGGCGTCGAGATGAAGGACATTCCCCCCGAGGAAATGCTGCCGCCTGCTGAGAAGCTTCCGACTGTGGAGAGCGTGGATCAGGCGCTGCGCCTTCTGGCCGAAGACCGGGAAATCGCGATGACGACAATCAGAGGTCTGAGCGAGGAGGAACTGCTCGAAAGGCGCTTCTGCGCACCTTGGGGAGGAACCGAGTTCACGCTGTTCCAGCACATCCTTCACATGGCCAACCACCTCGGACAGCACAAGGGGCAGCTTTTCTACTACTTGAAGCTGCTCGGAAAGGACTTGAAGACCGCCGACCTGTGGGGAAACATCTAGGCCGTGGCGCCGGTCCTAGCGCCTGGGAGGCGGTCTACGCGATCGTCCGTGAAGTGCCACCGGGCCGGGTCACTACTTATGGCGAAATCTCGAAACAACTGGAAGGGCGGCTGTCTGCACGGGCGGTCGGCTGGGCCATGCATGTCTGCCCGGCGGATGTACCCTGGCACCGGGTGGTCAACGCTACAGGCCGTTGCTCAACCGACCGGCTGCCCCACATCCCGCCGGGGCTGCAAAAAGCCCTGCTGAAGGCCGAAGGCGTCAAGTTTCGAAAAAACGGCGCCGTGGACCTGGCAACTTGCCTGTTGAAAGGACGCAACGCAGGCTAAAACTGCTTCCGGCAGCAAAGGCGGCTCTGTTCATTTGACCCCGGACTGCGTGCTACTTGACCACCTCCAACCGTCCTAGGGGGTACCAGCCATCCGGATCCCGGCCTTCAATCGCCAGCCGGATGGCGGGCTTTTCCAGCCTGGGATCGAGGATTCCCACCGCGATTTCATAGTTTCCAGTCTGAAGATTCTCCGGCAGGTAGACGCTGCCGTCCCAGACGGCATCGCCGGGAAGCCAGGCCCGCAAATGCGCATCGGTCTTGATGACAGTCGTGATGCGATCGGATTTCAGCCGGAAAGCCAGAAGGTAGTCACGATAGACGGGAGCGACCCCGGCGTTCAGCCACCAGCTCTTGAGGCTCATCATTTCTCCCGTCCTCGTCGTCTTCGCATATTCAAACCGGCGCAGCAGGAATCGGTATCCCATCTTCTTCTGGAAGTCGTCGAACTGGCGTTTCCACTCTTTCGGTATCGCGGAGGACTTCACGTTCAACGAGGTGACGTGCCAGCGCAAAGCCTGCTCAAGAATATAGTCGACGTCCCAGCCCTGTTCTTTCCAGTGGCCGGGCACCCAGCAGGTCTCCAGGGACACGGGGCTGCGTTTCCAAACCTCCTGAATTCCCGCCCGGACCACCTGCGGGGGATATACATCGAGCATTTCCGGCGGAAAGTACGGATCGTCAGACGACGTGCGCATGTCGCCCAGGCAGTCGAGCCGCCAGCCCGCCCCCTTCGCGGTCGCATAGGCCAAAGCCTTTTCCTGGTCGAAGTTCATGAGCAGCGGGGTCTTTCGAAAGGCATCGAAGTAGATGTCGATGAGGGCCTTCTGGTGCTCGAAATCCGGCATGTAGGGACTCCAGCCTTCACCCCAGTACCCTATAGAGGAAACATCCACGGTATCAAGATACGGATGTCCGTCGTATCGCGCCCCGACCGCTGCGATCAGCCGTCCCCAGTACTTGAGGTAAAGCGGGTCGGCAAAGTCCGGCTGCCAGACTTCACCGTCCGCGTCTTCCGGCCGGTTAGCCCGCCGGGCGCCCGAACTCCGGTACCATTCCGGCAAGGGATGTTTCTGGTCATAAGGCATCAGCCGGATGGCCAGAGTCTGACCATGCTTTCGGGCCTGCTCGAGCGCGCCGTCGAGGATGTCCCAACGGACGGCTCCCGATTGAGGTTCAATCGTCGCCCAGAACCACCGGCAATACGAGATCGATGCTCTAGGAAAATCGACTCCCACCTGAGCCGCGCGTGGGGCAGTCGGGCCTTCTTCGGACCACTCCAGACCGGCGTTCAGCGGCTCGTCGTTGAAACGCTGAAATGTCGTGATGCCCATGCCCGGATTCACCAGCACGTCGTCGAGGGGTTTCGGACGGACGACAATTGTTTCCTGGCCGGCCTGGTAAAAGCCGAGCACAAGAACCAGAGACACGCCTAAAAGCCTAACGAGAGGTTTTTTCACGAGGTCGCCTCACGAGGTGACTGCGATTGCAGCGGAAAGAGTCAGGAAAGGCGGCGAGCGCATCCAGAGCCCAATCTGAGATCGGCCAACCGAGCGCGTGGTGAATCCTGGAAATCAAGTCGCGATTGATGCCGACCTCGTAGTTCTCGAAAAACTGACTGACATCCCCCGAACCCTGGTAGTCAATGTCGAGCAGCTTGGGACGAACGGTGCATCGGAAGTCAAGGGCGTAAAACGGCACAACCTTTACTGTCGGGCTTTCCCAGGTCTTGAAATACACGGCCCTCGCGCTTACGTCATACACGATCGTCCAGCGGGTAAAGGATCCTTGGGCCACAGAGCCCAGCGTCGAAAAGGCGTAATCGACCGGGGACGTCCAGACGTCCGGATCGTAGTGCGCCAGGCGGTCGGCCAGCCGGACGAAACGGTCAAGCGAGCCATGGGATTGTGGGATCGGAAGCTGGCCTCCAAACCCGACGTGCCGTCGCAGGTAATGGATTGATTGTTCGTACGTGTTGTTGGTTAAGGCCAGGACCGGCAGCGTGTCGCCGCGGTAAACCACCATCCGGCCGTCCAGGAATTCAATGACCGCTACATCGCCCAGCGCATCGCAGACCAGGAAGTGCAAGGGGTAGCTGCCGGGCGCGATCCGCAGGCGGGTGTCAGTCTGGATGACCTCCTCGACCCTCCCGCAATTGTCCAGCTGGTACTGAATCCAAGCCAGGCACCCGACAGCCGGGCGGGCATCGGGAACAGGATAAGTCGTCCCGTTCAGCATCATGAGCGCGACAACCAACCCCGCCTCGTTCATGCCGTCGGTCGGCTGCTCCTTGCCGAACTGATTGCAGGTCAGGCTGGCGTATCGCGAAACCCAGGAGAGGAGCGCTGCGGGGGTGGAGAAAGCGGTTTTCCTCAGGTGACGCTGATTCTGGAAAACAATGCCGTAACCCACGGAGTAATCGTAATTCCGACCGAAGACAATCCGATCACCCGACCGCAAGACAAACGTGCTGCAGGGCAACGCGGCCGAACTTGAAGCGAAGGCCACCAGCAAAGCTGAAATGACACGCAGTCTCACGCCATGATTCTGCGCCAGCCGGGGCGTTCAGGCAAGAAGTTCGGCCCTGATCCGGCGATAAGAAGGTTTTAGCGCCGAGGCGGTGCGTCCATATGGACGGACGAACGGCTCAGCGAGATCCCACAAAGCCGCAGCGCTTTCCAGCAAAGCGTCAGCGGACGGGGAGCGCGTCGGGTGCGTCCGGAAGCGAGATCGATTCGTACTGAAAGCAGGCACCCGACGCGCTCCGCAAAAGACGCTCCGCTTGCGGCTCTGCGGGATCTCGGAGTTCAGCCGGCCTTACCCCCCTCGTTCCACCCGTACCGGTTCGGATTTTTCGCCTTCGTTGTCCTTCTGGTCGACGGAAGAAACCTGGTAATAAAGAACGGTGTCCCCCGACGGGGGCGCCTGGTCCACAAAACCGTTCTCGGTTACCAGGTCGGCGATCTTCTCGATTTGCCCGGGGGCCGGGCCCCGATAGATTCGGTAGCCTTTGAGGTCCTTGGCGTCAGGCGGTCGCCAAACCAGTTGCACTTCCCCTTCGCTGAAGAGCCCGACGAGTCCAGCCGGCGGCGGCGGGCCAAACGTATCAAGCGGCGTGATCGAGACTTCCGGGCTTGGTTCGCTCAGAACCAGTGGGTTATCCGCCTGCCCGACGGCCTGAACGCGGTAGGTCCTTGCAACGCCCCACGCAAAATCCCGGTCTTCGAACCGGGGAACTGAGACCATCTGGCGACCGTTGACAAGATAGCCGACCACGTGAGCCGGCTGGCCGGCGACATCCAGGCGGGGCGAGGCCCAGGTCACAATCAGTCGATCGGCAGCCGGTTGAACCTTCACGTTGGTCGGAGGTTCTGGTGGAGGTTGCAAGGCCATCGCCCGGGTGTTCGAAAAGGCAGAGAGACGATTCTGATCGTTGACGTAACGAATGGCGTACTGGCAATCGGGCCGGGCGGCGGTATCGACAAAGGCGTACAGGCCGGGCGCTTCCGTCTTCAGGTCCGTCACTTCCACCCGATTCTGTGCAGCCGTGTCAGAGCTCCAGGGGGTCGCCGGCCCGCACTGTTTGTGGATCAACACCGCCTTTATGTCAGGCGAGGGAACCGGGAAAAGAAGCTTGACGCTCCCGCCCGTTTGAATCAGGCGCAGCTCCTGCGTTGCTTCAGGGACGCGCACGATCGGGGGGAGCGGCGGGGCAATTTTGGCGCAGGAATCAAGAAGCAACAGGCAGAGCGCAACGAGGCAGAAACCGTGGGAGCGCGACCGTCCTGCCTGCCCTGGGGCGCCTGCCCACCCAGCGATCACTGGTAGCGGTGATTCGTGCATCTACAGAATGTACCGGGACAGGTCCTGATTCCGGATGATTTCTCCGAGCTGCTTTTGAACGTACCGCGAATCAATTACGACTTTCTTCGTCGGCAGGCTCGAACCTTCAAACGAAACCTCCTCGAGCAGCGCCTCCATGATCGTATGCAGACGCCGGGCCCCGATGTTCTCAGTGGTTTCATTGACGATAGCCGCAAAGTGGGCGATCTCACGGACGGCGTCCTCGGCAAAATGCAGGTCAATTCCTTCGGTAGCCAGCAGCGACGAATACTGCTTCAGCAAGGCGTTGCGCGGCTCCTTGAGAATCCTGACGAAGTCCTCCTCAGATAGCGAGTCCATCTCGACCCGAATCGGGAACCGACCCTGCAGCTCGGGGATCAGGTCGGACGGTTTGGACACGTGGAAAGCCCCGGCCGCAATGAACAGGATGTGGTCGGTTCGGATCATGCCGTACCTGGTGCTGACCGTTGTCCCTTCCACGATGGGGAGGATGTCGCGCTGCACGCCTTCACGACTGACTTCCGGGCCATGGCCCGACTCGCGACCGGCTATCTTGTCGATCTCATCCAGGAACACGATCCCGGAATCCTCGACGCGTTCCACGGCTTCGCGAGCCACTTGCTCCATGTCGATCAGCTTTGACTCCTCTTCCATGACGAGGTAGTCAATCGCCTCATCCACGCGCATCTTGCGCTTGCGTGTCCGGCTTCCAAAGACGTTCGGGAAGAAGTCCTTGAAGGTGACGTCCATCTCTTCCATCCCCTGCGAACTGATGATTTCGAAGGAGGGGAAGCCCCGCTCCGGGATCTCGATTTCGACCATGCGGCTGTCCAGTTTGCCGGCCCGCAGCTGCTGGCGCAGTCTCTCGCGGGTCTTCTTGATCTCCTCCAGCTCCTGAAGGTTCTGTTCCTTGCCGTTGCGCTTTCTCGATCTCTTGTTGTTAGGCAGCAGGAGATCGAGCAGGCGTTCCTCGGCATGTTTCTCGGCTTTTTCCTCGACCTGGGCGGCCTTCTCCTGGCGCACCATGTCGACCGCAATTTCCATCAGGTCCCGGATCAGAGATTCGACGTCTCTTCCCACGTACCCGACTTCGGTGAACTTGCTGGCCTCGATTTTGATGAACGGAGAATTCGCCAGACGCGCCAGGCGGCGGGCAATCTCGGTCTTGCCCACACCGGTCGACCCAATCATGATGATGTTCTTCGGCTGGACTTCTTCAGCCATTTCGGGGTCAAGTTTTTGGCGTCGGATACGATTCCGCAGCGCAATGGCCACCGCGCGTTTCGCACGGCGTTGACCGACCACATACTTGTCGAGCTCCTGGACAATCTGCCGGGGGCTCATCTCGTCCAGATTCTGGACGACTTCTTCCGGCTCGTTATTCGTTTGATACATCCGCATGGGAAAAAGTTAGACTCTACAGCACTTCGATCGTAAGGGCTGAATTCGTATAGATGCAAATCTCGGAGGCAATCTTAAGCGATTCTTCCGCGATTTCCCGGGCTGTTTTCTCCGTATGGCGGGCAAGCGCCCGGGCGGCGGCCAGTGCATACGGGCCACCTGAGCCGATGGCTAGAATACCATCATCAGGCTCCATGATGTCGCCGTCACCCGAGATGAGGAAGGAGGTCTTCTTGTCAGTGACAATCAGCAACGCCTCCAGATGCCTCAAGATCCTGTCGGTTCGCCAATCCTTGGCCAGCTCCACGGCCGCTCGGGAAAGGTTGCCGTGAGTCTGTTCGAGTTTGCTCTCGAACCGGGCGAAAAGAGAAAACGCATCGGCCGTCGAGCCGGCGAATCCGGCCAGCACTTTGCCTTCATGCAACCGCCGGATCTTCTTGGCGGTACTTTTGATAACGGTTTCGCCCTGACTGACTTGCCCATCGCCTGCGACCGCTACTTCGTTGCCCCTGCGAACCAGTATGATCGTTGTTCCCCGCAGGCCTTTCATGGTTGGTAAAGTATAATATAAGCTTTCCGGCGTGCGCCACTTGCCGGTTGCCTTGCCGGTTACCGGTTGCCGGTTACCGGTTGCCGGTTACCGGTTACCGGTTGCCGGTTACCGGTTACCGGTTACCGGTTGCCG
>JBHGBF010000205.1:0-10169 GCA_041946865.1 Acidobacteriota bacterium
GCTTGAAGGTTGCTGCCTAATGGGAACAAAATTCTCGTTCGGGACCCAATAACGGCCTAGTACATCGTTCTTGAAGTCACGTTACAATAATCGTCAAGTTTGAATTTCATCAAGTTGGTACTTCCAGCGGAAGACAACCGGATCGGAGTTGAGCTCAGACCAGTACTTCTCGACCCGCTCTTTGAGTTCTTCTTTTGATTCCACGCGGATTCCGCGAAGGAAGGTGCGGGTCATTTTGCTGTAGAAGTTTTCGATGAGGTTTAACCAGGAGCCATGCTTCGGCGTGAAGACGAACTCGAACCGATTAGGGAGAGTCTTCAGAAACTTCTGCGTTTCCTTGGAGGTGTGCGAGGAGTGGTTATCGAGAACCATGCGGATTTTCCAATCCTCAGGGTAGGAGGCATGCACCAATTGCAGAAACTCAATGAATTCCCGGCTGCGGTGACGCTCCCTCACGATTCCCAGAACCCGGCCGGTGTGCAGATCGATGGCACTGATCAGAGACAAGGTGCCCAGTCGGAAGTATTCGCTCCATTCCGGGTGCTTGCCAGGCTCAGGCGGCAGGTCCGGGGCCGTCTTGCCCAAAGCCTGGACGCCCGGCTTTTCATCAAAGGACAAGGTGGCTGCCTTTCGTCCCGGATCCGGATGTGCATTCATCTCCTGGACTTCCTTGTGAACGACCAATACCTGGCTTTTCTTCAACTCGAACTCCGGGTCGCGCTTTTCAAGATAGTACCGGATTTTGTGCGGTCGCACTTCGCGTTTCTTCAAGATGGCATGAATCAAGCTCTTATTGGCCCGATTCAACTCGGGAAAACCCGCTTCCCTGGCGTTCTTCCTTACATGCTGGGCCAACGCCTTGATGGTCCACAGTTCACTCGCGTAGCCGTGCTCGCTCGGCTTGGTGCAAGCCAAATCCACCACCCAGGTTTTGGCCTCTTCGGAAATTCGTCTGGGTCGGCCGCGCCGGGGCAGATCCGCCAATGCCGCCTCGATCCCTTGGGCCAAGGCCTTGTTGATACACCGCTCCACCGTCGGTCGGGAAGTGTGAAGGCTTTTCGCAATACCGGATATCGTCTCCCCGCCCACTGAAGCGGTCTGCCGGGGTGAAAAGGGCGCGGCTGGCGCTTCGGGGCTGCCAACACAGGTTGCAGCGGACCCCGCCTCGCGACGGTTCGGTCACTCGTCCGTTGACCAACCTATCGTGATGAACCGGAGTTCGTTTACTGAGTGCTCGGGATCAGCAAAGGTGGCGGCGAGAGGATCAAAGAAAACGGTGACGGCCTCATCGAAGCTGACTCCGTGTTTACTCCGGTTGAGCGTCGCCTTTTCGGGATCCCACTCGAACCGCATGAAGTTATTCTACTCAGGATCAGACTGACCGACTAACGTCAAGTTCAGCGGCCCCGCCACGCCACCGCTTGAACGGTTTACCGAATCGTCCCGAGGCGGGGTCCGCTGCAATGTGTTAGGCAGCCCCGTACCGTCGCTCTGACGTCATGTCAAGAGCGCCGCTTTCTTCTGCTCCGGTCGCGAGAGATGGCATCAATGCGAAGAAGTTCTCGCAACGAAGAACGGGTGTCAGAGCTTCAATTTTCAGTTTTCTGACCAGCGAACGAAACTGAAAATTGAAGCTCTGACACCCTTCACCCCACCCTTCACCCCGTCATCAGCCCGAACGGCAGCATGTCCTCCCAGGGACTTGTGGGAACACACAAGGTGCTGTCCGGTTTGGTTAAAACCTCCCTTGCAGCACATACAATCACGCGACCTCGTGTCGCGACTAACGACGACAAGTTCAGCGGTCGGCCCGGGGAGTCCAAGCGATGCTGCTCCTCCAAGCCTTGCTGTTTGCCACGCTGCACCAAGAGGAACTTTGCATACTGCAGTGCCTCTGGCAGGTAGTCAGTAGGCCGTTCGAACATGCGTAACAGCTCATCGTCGTCAAACTTGTCCAGTCTCGCCTTTATCTCTGCCTGAAGTGCCATGCTCTTGTCTCCCCCGCCTAACGTTCAGTTCCGCGGCCAAGGTGACAGGCGCTACCACCGGACCGCTTGTCTTCGAGCTGAGTCTACCTGTTTTCGAAAGCCTTTTGTCTTCCCCTGCGCCGCCTAACGCCAGGTTCAGCGGCCTCGCCACAACGCCTCTCGAATGGTCAAGCGAATCGTCGCGTGGCGGGCTCCGCTGGAACGTGTTAGGCATGCCCCGGTTCTACCAAGCGGACAGCTAAGACTGCCGGGGCTCAGCCCCCCGCCGTTTCACAGTCCCCGGAACCCGGAAGAGCAGGCAAGTCACGCAGAGCTTCTGGAGCCAAATCCGTATCGTTGGGCCATGCCACCGTTCCTATGACCGGATCTACCTGGACCTTATTGAAAAACACTGGGTCTCTGAGCGGCTCGAAAACAGGCCCATGGAGAAGCGGAGCGATGTTCACCCGTTTCTTGGTTCCGTCGCTGAACGTGAGCGCAAGCTCGTAGTGCCCGCAGGCCTTTGCTTTGACTACATGAATCATCGTTACTACTCCAGAGGTGGGATCTTTCGAAGAGGCTCCTGTCTTCTGGCCAATTCCCAATCGTCGCGGAGTTCGCCTTGATGGATGGCAGCCCACTCAAATACAAGCGACTGGACTCGCTTCGGAAGCGATCCCTCCACGATTCTGACAGGGTCGATCCCCACCATCGCCTCGTACTCTCCGTAACGAGCATGGAAGTGAGGCGGATTATGATCACTGTAGAGCATGCTAATCAAAATGCCGAAGAACTCGGATATCCTTGGCATGTCGTTATCATAGCCGAACTTGCACGCCGTCGGTGAGTCCAGAACCGCCTAACGCCAAGTTCAGCGGTCGGCCATAACGAAATCAAGAACGGGTGTCAGAGCTTCAATTTTCAGTTTTGTGACCAGCGAACGACGAGGGACGAAACTGAAAATTGAAGCTCTGACACCCTTCATCGTGGATCATCTCGCTGCTCAAGGCATCAATGCTTATGGCGAAGGGAAGTACCCTCGCGGTGTTTTTGCCGGCGACAACGTGCCGAGGATGAACTCCGGTGTCCCCATTCGCCGGGTTCGTATGATCGAAAAGAGCCGCACGATCCGGACGGTTTCGGATCGGCGTTCCACTCAGGCCGTTGAACCCCACAACAACCACTTTATCGAATACTTCCGCGATGATGCGGGCCGGTGGAAGGCAAGGGTGGTGACAACGTGGGATTCGGCCGTCCGAGCCAGAAGTGAAGTAAGTATCACGCCAGGTGGTACCGGACAGCGGATTATGTGTCTCTCGATTGGTGCGGCCTTCGTCGTGAATCTGTCGGACGGACCTAAGCTATGCGTGGTCAGGAAAATCAAGCAAAACGGGCGCGTGTACTATCGGCTCCATACTGACGTCCGGCCAGCCAAAGACCTTGAGGAAAGCCTATCTCTGTCCGTCGGGGCCATGGAAAGAGGGAATGCTCGCAAGGTTGTGGTGGATGTTCTGGGCCGGATAGTGGCGACCAACAGGTAGGCATGATAAAGAGAATCATCGAGATCTCAAGTCGACCCGTCCAATTACGCGTTCGTCTTGGGCGACTCATCATTCATCAGGGTTCACTCGAACCGGTCTCGATTCCTTGTGAGGACGTGGGCTTTCTCGTGATTGACCACGCCCAGGCGACCTTCTCCACTCATGTGTTGACAACGCTCGCGAATTACGGGGCCGGCGTTGTTTTTTGCGGGCCGACGCATCTGCCTGAATCAATGGTTCTACCCTTTTCGCAGAACCGGGAAACGATCTCGCGGTTGCACCAGCAAATTACCGCTTCGGTTTCCACTCGCAAGCGTCTGTGGCAGCAGATCGTCCGCGCGAAAATTCATGCTCAGGCTGCCAACCTCCCGAAGTCGTCCGACGCAAGGATCCGCCTGGAGCGGATAGCCCGGGAAGTGCGTTCGGGAGATCCGGCAAATGCCGAAGCCCAGGCTGCTCGAATCTACTGGCGCTACTGGCTGGGTGGAGATATCTTCTTTCACCGGGATCCCAAAGCCGAAGGCCTGAATGTTTTTCTGAATTACGGCTACTCGGTGCTTCGGGCTGCTGTTGCCCGCGCCTTGGTTGTTTCAGGGCTTCTGCCAGCCCTCGGGATCCACCACTGTAATCGAGCAAACGGCTACTGTCTGGCAGACGACCTTGTCGAACCGCTTCGTCCATTGATTGATGACCGGGCACGTGGGTTGTGGCTGTCCGGTAGGAGGACACTGGATCGGATGGTGAAAGCGGAACTCCTCGGCGTTCTTCAATCGCCAGTCCGGTGTGGGGACAGCAGTGGTCCCCTGATGGTGGCTGTTCACAGGATGACGGCTTCTCTTGCCCCGTTGCTATGAGGGAGGTCAGAGGCCCGCCTAAAAGCTAAAGGCGGCACTACAAACAAGACTGAGGCATTACTGATCCGTTAGAGTTCAGGCAGAGAGGAGGCGCAACGGGAAGGAGGGAGTGGATTGCCGGAGGAGATGCGGGCGGTTCTGAGCGGGGAGCACTACTAAACGGCCCGCATCACCGCCGCTCTGTCTGGCCGTCCACCAGCTCGTGATCAAGCTCCTCTACGGCGACCTGTACAGAGACTTGACCCGCGGCGAAATTCCTGGTGTCCGGAGGATGGGACGCCTGCAAGTAGCATGAAGCAGGCAGAACATACTTTCGCCAAAGTCCAGACGCCCGAAGGAGAAGGCCGGTTGCCTACTTATAAGCCACGGATCGAAGCACGACTGGATTCGGGAATTTTTGAGCACTGACTTCGTTATTCCTCTAACATTGGCGCAATGCGGTTTCTGGTTTTCATCGCCATCGTTTTTTCGGTTTACGGGTCGGCTAACTACTACGTGTTCGTGCGGGGGCGGCTGTTTTTTCCGGCGGGTTCCAGGGCCGGAAGCATCTATCTCCCGGTTTTCCTTGTCGTGGCTCTCGCCTATCCCGTTGGACGGATGATCGAACGGTACATAATCAACGCCGCCACGGGAACGCTGGTCGGGGTCGGGAGTATCTGGCTGGCTGCGCTGCTTTACTTCGTCCTGTCGCTCGGCGTAATCGATCTTACGCGGGCGGTACTGAGCCTGGCCGGTTTCCAGCTGCCTGGCGCCGGGTCTCCCGCGGCCCGCGCCACTGCAGTTGCCGTCTGTTCACTGATCTTCCTGGCCCTCGCGGCCGGCACGATCAACGGAAGGAGCCCCCGGCTGCGAACCATCGAGATCGAGATCCCCCTGAAGGGGCGTCCGGCGCCCAGCCTTCCGAATCCGCTGTCAGTGGCTATGGCGTCGGACATCCACATCGGAAACACCATGGGCCCCGAGAGACTGGGCCGCATCACGGACCTGCTCAGCTCGACCAGCCCGGACCTGGTCCTACTGGTCGGAGATATCGTCGACGAAGACATGGGCCCGGTCTTGAAAAGGGACCTGGGCAGGAAGCTGCTTCAGATCCGGTCACGGCTGGGGGTCTTCGCGGTCACCGGAAACCACGAGTACATCGGCGGCGTGGAAGAAGCGTGCCGCTACCTCGCCGACCATCACGTTCGGATTCTTCGGGATGAATTTGTCGAGGTGGCAGGACTCTGGATCATCGGGCGAGAGGACTTGAGTATCCGCTGGGGGCCGGGACGCGACCGCGCAGCTTTGTCCACCTTGATCGAGCGGGCGAAACCGAAAGGGCCGGTCATTGTGCTCGATCATCAGCCTTTTCACCTCGAACAGACCGCCGAATCGGGGATCGATCTTCAGCTTTCGGGGCACACGCACCATGGACAACTATGGCCGCTGAATTTCATTACCGGGCTGATCTACGAAAAAGACTGGGGCTACCTGCGCAAAGCCGGCACTCAGTACTACGTTTCCTGCGGCGCCGGTACCTGGGGGACGCCGGTGCGCACCAGCAGCCGGCCAGAGGTGTTGCTGATACGCCTGAGGTTCACGCCATAAGGCCCGCACAGTCCAAGGAGCAGCTGCGTGCGCGCGGGCTGCGGCGGCAAAGCACGGCCCTACGGATTGACTCGCAGGCCATAGTAAAGATGGCTGTACTCCTGGCCGTCAAAATCGGCGACTCGGGGCAGCTCGCCCCACTTTTCGAATCCCAATTTTTCCAGCAGCCGGATACTGCCGACGTTGACGTCGAGCAGGATGGCCACCAGGCTCTTGATGCCTCGGCTCCGGCTCTCTTCCACGACGTGCGCGACCAACCGGGCGCCGATGCCCTGGCGCCGGAAATCCTCGTGAATGTAGTAGCTGATCTCCGCCGTAAAGCGAAGCGCCATGCGCCCGGGTCGATAGGGACTCAGGCTGCACCAGCCGACGACCATGCCCCCCGTTTCGGCGACAAAGACCGGGAACCGCGCCGCAGTGTGACCGGCCAGCCACTCCTTTCTGCTCTCCACCGAAACCGGAGTCAGCTCGGCGGTCGCCTTCCTCAGCGCGACTGCCTGGTTATAGATTTCCACTATGGCCGGAAGGTCCGCTGCTTCGGCGATTCGAAAGTTCACTGACATGGCTTTCAGGGCCTATCCTGCACCGGATTGGTCCTTGAGGACAACCGGAAAGGGCTCTGTCACTGTCGTGGTATGATCCGCGTATTCCAACGGAGGATCCATGAGAGCAAGATCGTGGTGGCACGCGTTGATATCAGGCAGTTGGTTGGCCGCTCTGGCGGCCAGTCAGCTTCTGGCAGTGAACGTCAAGGACACCCGGCTCCTCAGCCAGCCGGCAATCAGCAAGTCGCACATCGCCTTTGTCTATGCCGGAGACATCTGGGTCTGCAACCTGGATGGGAGCGGAGCTCGAGCGCTGACGACTCATGAGGGCCCGGAATCGAACCCGCATTTCTCTCCGGGTGGCGCCCTGATTGCCTTTAGCGGGTCCTATGACGGAAACACGGACGTCTACGTGGTACCGGTCGATGGCGGGGTTCCCAAGCGGTTGACATGGCATCCCGGCAATGACACGGTGCAGGGCTTCACGCCGGACGGGAAGGCAGTTCTGTTCTCTTCCCCGCGGGCGGTTTACAGCGCTCGTTACACCCAGCTGTACACGGTCGACCTGAATGGAAACTTCCCGGAGCAGCTGAAGATTCCCCACGCGGTGCGTGGTTCCTATTCCCCCGACGGGGCTCAGCTGGCATACAACCCGCTCTATGACGCCTTTACCCAGTGGAAGCATTACCGTGGCGGAACGGTCTCGACAGTGTCGATCTTCCGCTTCAGCGACTATTCGGTCCACAACATCCCGCAACCGGCAGGACGCTGTAACGACGTCCAGCCCCGCTGGATGGGCGACACGATTTACTTCCGCTCCGACCGCAACGGCGAGTTCAACCTTTTCTCCTATGACGTCAAAACCAAGGCGGTCAAGCAGCTGACCGGCTACACCGATTTTCCAGTTCTGGATCTCGCGGCCGGGGACAACCGACTCATTTACGAGCAGGCGGGTTACCTGCATCTGTACGATCCGGGGTCAGGCAAGAGCCGGCGGTTGACGATCGCTGTTCCGGCGGATCTGCTCGAAGTACGCCCGAGGTACGTCAAAGGCTTTCGTTACATCCGCGGCGGTTCTCTGTCTCCTTCCGGCGCCCGCGCGGCCCTCGAGTTTCGGGGGGAGATCGTGACGGTTCCTGCCGAAAAGGGCGATTTCCGCAATCTGACTCAGACTCCGGGCGTGCATGAGCGCTCGCCCGCCTGGTCACCGGACGGCAGAAGCGTGGCGTACTTTTCCGAGGAATCGGGTGAATACGAGCTGCACATCCGCAACCAGGACGGCAAGGGCGAGGTGCGGAAACTGAAGCTTTCCGGCGCGGGTTTCTACGAATCACTGCTCTGGTCGCCCGACAGCCGAAAGCTTTCCTTTGCCGACAATTCCTGGAGCCTGTACTGGCTCGACGTCGACAAGGGAACAGTCAAGAAAATCGCCTCGGAGTACCTCTACGGACCGGGACGAGCCCGGAACGTTTACAGCGCCTGGTCGCCTGACTCCAACTGGATTGCCTACACGCTCGGAGGCAAGTCTTACATCCAGACCGTTTACGTCTATTCGCTCGAGCAGGACAAGTCCTTCCAGATCACGGACGGGCTCAGTGACGCCACCGAGCCGGTCTTCGACGAGGGAGGAAAGTATTTCTACTTTTTCGCCTCGACGGACGCGGGTCCCGGACGGCAGTGGTTTGACATGTCGAACGCGGATGTCCGAGTCACCCGGTCCATTTATCTGGCGGTCCTCCAGAAGGACATTCCCTCCCCACTGGCCAAGGAAAGCGATGAGGAGAAAGGCAGCGAGGCCGACAAGAAGCCGGAGAAACCCGCAGAGAAGACCGACGAGAAAGCCTCCGGCGACAAGCCGAAGGACGCCGTGCTGCGAATCGATCTCGAGGGCATTCAATTCCGCATCGTCGCTCTGCCGCTGCCGGCGGGAGAGTATGCCAGCCTGCAGGCCGGGGCGGAAGGGCAGATTTATTACCTGGAGTCCTTGCCTGTCGTCCAGCCTCTTCAGGGCCAGCAAGGACCTCCTCCGGCCCGTTACTCCCTCCACAAGTACGACCTCAAAAAGCGCAAGGACGACACGATCATCGGCCGGCTGAACGGCTACTCCCTATCCTTGAATAACAAGAGAATCATGTATTCAACTCCGGATGCCCTGTTCATCACGGATCTGGCCGAGAAGATCGAACCGGGCAAAGGCAAGGTGAACACTGACAGCGTTGAAGTCCGGATTGACCCGAGATCGGAATGGAACCAGATGTTCGAGGAGGTCTGGAGAATCAACCGCGACTACTTCTACGATCCCAACATGCACGGCGCCGACTGGCCGGCAATGCGCGAGAGGTACCGGGTGTTTCTGCCGGATGTGGCCTGCCGAAACGACCTGAACCGGGTCCTGACCTGGATGTGCAGCGAGTTGGCCGTCGGTCACCACCGGGTCGGCGGCGGCGACTTCCTCTACCAGCCCAAGGCCGTGCCGGGAGGCCTGCTCGGAGCCGACTATTCGATTGAGAACGGGCGGTATCGGTTCAAGAAAGCCTACGGGGGGCTCAACTGGAACCCGGAGCTTCAATCGCCGCTGACCGCCCCCGGTGTCAGCGTGGTGGCGGGCGAATACCTGCTGGCGGTCCAGGGACGGGACCTCAGGCCGCCCGCCAACATCTATAGTTTCTTTGAAAACACAGCAGGCAAACTGATTGAAATCACAGTCGGCCCGAATCCGGACGGCTCTGGCTCGCGGACTGTTTCGGTTGTTCCGATCGCCAACGAGTACGGCCTGCGCAACCGCGACTGGGTCGAAGGAAATCTCCATAAAGTCGAAGAAGCGACGGGCGGACGCGTCGCTTACGTGTACGTCCCGAACACGTCGACAATGGGCCACACTTACTTCAAGCGCTACTTCTTCCCCCAGGCTTACAAAGAGGCGATTATCATCGACGAACGGTTCAACGGGGGCGGCCAGGTCGCCGACTACTACATCGATTGGCTGAGGAAACCGTTCATCAGCTACTGGGCCATGCGATATGGAGCTGATCTGAAGACCCCAAGCGCCTCTATTCAGGGCCCGAAGGTCATGCTGATCGATGAAACCGCCGGGTCGGGAGGAGATCTTCTGCCCTGGATGTTCCGTAAGTTCCAGCTGGGCAAGCTGATCGGGAAACGAACGTGGGGAGGTCTTGTAGGCATCCTCGGGTTCCCGGTCCTGATGGACGGCGGAATGGTGACGGCGCCAAATCTGGCGATCTGGACGGAAGACGGCTGGGTTGTAGAAAACGAAGGTGTGCCGCCCGACATCGAAGTCGAACAGACACCGGCCGACGTGATTCAAGGACGGGATCCTCAGCTGGAGAGGGCAATCCAGGAGGTCATGGACCAGCTGAAGAAGAACCCGCACGCGCAGCCGAAGCGGCCGCCCTATCCGGTCAGAGTCAAACCGGCGCCGGCAAAGCGGGTGAGCTGAGGGAATCGACGCATAAGCGCTACTCTGGGGTGAGCAACCAGGGGCCAAGGGAGTTTCTTTCGTTCGCAAACGCAAGGGCCGCCGGCAGGGCCGGCGAGCACTGCTCCGGAAATGCGATCGGCCGTGCGGGCAGGCTTTTATCGTGGCCGGACTCTCCAGCTCCAGAGTCCGGCAGCCCCGGCCGCTTTTGGCCGGGCTCTCGCGAGCCCGGCAACCGG
>JBHGBF010000206.1:0-10144 GCA_041946865.1 Acidobacteriota bacterium
TGTTGATTCATCTGTATATTTTCGCCAAAGTCCAGCGTGCCGCCTTTAGGCGGCACTACAAACAAGACTGAGTGATTACGGACAGTGTCAGCATTTACCTTGACCGGGCTGGGAAGCCGGGGGTAGGCTCACATTTCGAAATGAAGCCTGGATCCTTCTTCTCAACGGAGATGAAACAAGCACCGACAGTCATTCTATCGGTGGGCGCACAGCAGGCCCTCCTGCCGCTGGTGACCTCGTTTGTTGAACAAGCCGCCACGTGCTTCGGGCTGGGGAAAGAGGAGGCTTTGAAACTCACGCTGGCGGCCGAAGAGGTCTTCATGCACGTGTGCCGGGTCATCACATCGGACGGTCCGTTCGAGATCCGCTGTTCAAATGGCGGCTACTACACGGAGGCGGTTTTCTCCCTCCCTCCCGCTCACAGCCTGGACATGCGCGCCTTTAACCTCACCGCTACTGTGGCGATGGCAGACGATACGAGCCTCGAACAAATGGGTCTGCTGATCGCTTCGAGATCGGTCGATCGTTTTTCCTTCACACGCAACCAAGAAGGCGGGCTGCAACTGGCGCTCATTAAAGAGAAGAGCTATCCGTCCCTTCCGGAGACGCCACCCGTCTTGGCTGCGCCTCTTGAGAAATGGTCGCTGCGGGCTCCGGACCCGGAAGAATCAAAACACATTTCCCAGCTTGCCAGGTCGTACTACGGTACTTGGGCGCTTTCCGGCATCCTCCTTCACCCGGGCAAATTGGCTGACCGGATTAAAGCCGGTGAATACCGGTCTTTGGCGGCCGTGGGCCGCGCAGGAGAGATCGCCGGGGCTATCTTCTGGCATTGGGCCGGAGAAAGTACGCTCGAGTGCTCGGGTCCGTACATTTTCAACCAGACCCGGTCATCGGCGATAGCCGAAGAACTGATTGAGGGCTGCCTTAGTGCAGTCGCCAAGACCCGGGCGGTTGGAATCATGAACACGCTCCCGACCCCCGAGTTTCCGAGGCGGCACTTCGAGCGACTGGGGACGTTCGACGTCTGCGGGCAAGATGGATCCTGCCGGCCTGTTGAGGCGTGGTTCCGGCTTCTTCAGGAGGACGCAGGTTGCGCCGTCTGGGTCCATTCTCGACTCGAGGGTTTTGTCCGCCGGGAATGTACGAGACTGGTGCTTCCGAGAGAAATCAGGATCGATCAAGCTTCAGGTGAGACCCTGCCGAAGCACTCGGTACTGTCGGCCGAATTCGATCGGCTGCGAGCGAGCGTGACGTTGCGGGCGATGTGGCCTGGGGGAGATGCCGGCGAAAATATTGAACGGCATGTCGGACTCCTGCGGGAAGAAGAGATTCGGTGCATCTATTTTGCGCTGGATCTTGGGGAGGCCTGGCAGACGGTTTTTATCCCCGGCCTGCTAGAAACCGGCTTCGAACCGCGGCTTGTGCTCCCCTACGCAGGGCACACAGGGGACGTCGTCATGTTTCAGCTTCGAGGCAAAGAGGCATGATGCCCGGAGTACCGCTGGAGCAGCTCGTTCCTGACTACATCAAGACTTTCGAGGCCTACATACCCAGTAAGCCGGATGATGAGTTGAAAAAACTCTACGGCTGTTCGCGACTCTACCGACTGAACAACAACGAGAATCCGCTCGGGCCTCCTGAAACGGCGCGCAGGGCCATCCGGTCATTCCCTCCCGGGCAGGCATCCGTTTATCCAAGCGGCGACGCGTACCATCTCAGGTGCAAACTGGGAAGTCTGTTCGGTCTGCACCCCGACCAGTTCCTGGTCGGAAATGGGGCCAACGAGGTGATCGCCTTCGTAATCAAGGCGTTTTGCCAGCAGGGCGACAATATCATCACTGCGGACAAGACATTTGCGGTCTATGAATGGGTGGCCCAATTCTCGGGGTTCGAAGCCCGCCTGGTTCCCCTCCTGGATCACGGGTTTGATCCGGGCCGGATGATCGAGAAAATCGACAATCGGACGAAGATCCTCTTTGTCTGCAATCCAAACAACCCGACCGGAAGCTACTGGACGAGCAAAACGCTGCGCGCGTTCCTGGACCGGATCGCGGGAAGGCAGATCGTAGTCGTGGACGAAGCTTACCGGGAGTTTGTCGACTGTCCGGATTTCCCCGACGGGATTTCCCTGCTTTCCGAATACCCGAACCTCCTGGTTTTCCGAACGTTCTCCAAAATGTACGGTCTTGCCGGGCTGCGCATCGGTTACCTGGCCGGAACCAGAGAAGTCGTCGATATTGTCCGCAAAACCTGCATCGTCTATTCGGTGAACTCGCTGGCACAGGTAGGAGCTTTTGCTGCCCTTGATGACCAGGAACACGTCCCACGGACCCGCGAGATGAATGCTGCGGGGAAACGCTTTCTGCTCAATGAGCTGAGCTTATTGCACGTGCCCGTGGTTCACGGCCAGGGAAACTTCGTCATGGCTCGGGTTCCCATGAGTGACAGCCTCGCCTACCGGAAGCTCATGGCCAGGGGCGTGATGGTCCGCAGCATGACCGGTTTTCGCTTCCCGAACTGGATCAGAATCACGATCTCTCATGATGAAGCCCTGCAGGCCTGTGTGGAGGCGCTCGGCGGAATCCTGAAGCAAAGTCCGGAACAGTAACCAGGCAAGGCGATGCGCGAGAACGAAAGGCTTTTCACATTCGAATTTGTCTCGCTCAACGTCATTTCATTCTTCGCTTTCTGCAACATGTCGGTGTTCTACAGCTTCTTCGGCTACCTGGCCAGGATCGGTATTCCAGCCGAATGGAGGGGATTCCTGGTCGGGCTGGAGCCGATGAGCGCCTTCGCTCTGCGCCTCGCGGTTGTCCCGCTCTTGACGCTACGAAACGCGGCAACCGCCATGCTCGTAGCGCTCGTCATGTTGGTAGTCGCCCTTTGCTCTTACGTCGAAGTGGCGACGATTCCCGGGCTGGTCGTGCTGAGGATGTTCCACGGGGCAGCCTTCGTGCTGTTGGTTTCGGCCAGCATGACACTCATGGTGCATTTCATACCGAAAGCGAAAAGCGGGCAGGGGTTTGGCCTGGCCAGCCTATCGGTACTCGTCCCCTACGCAATCATGCCGCCGATGACTGAAATCCTCCTGACGCGGACTCGGAACGAGGCAGAAATCTACCGTTGGATTACCCTGCTCGCCGCTCCCGCCTTTGTCTTGCTCCTTTTCCTTCGCCGAAGGCTGAACAGCAGACTGGGCAGGATTGACGAGGCGCTGGCAAGACGTCCCGCATCCGCCGAGATCCGCCAAAACTTGAGAAGACCGTCAATTGTCCTCATCCTCACCGTTAACCTCTTCCTGTACCTCTGCTACGCCTCGGTGTTCTTTTTCATGAAAGGGAACCTTGCCACGCGTTCGATCGCCGAGGTCGGCGGCTTTTTTACTGTCTCGACCTTGGTCATGATTGGCACCCGCCTTTCAGGCACGCTTTTCTTCGATGAGATCGACAAGACGAAGATGCTCCAGGTTGGTATGCTTGTGCTGGCTCCGTGCTTCATCCTGTTGGGACAGGTGAATTCCGACCGGATGCTTTATTTGCTGGCAGGCTACTACGGGCTGTGCATCGGTTTGATCGTCCCCCTGCTCAATGCCCTGCTTTTTGCGGCATCGCCGCCACAAGTTCGCGGAGTGAACACGAACTTGTCACTCTTTTTGATGGACGCGGGGTTCTTCCTCAGTCCGTATGCCGGGGGCGTTTTTCTCGCCGCCGGTTACTCCTACGCCTCGCTCTTCAACGTTTGTGCAGGATTGACGGTGGTTGACCTGGTTCTGCTCCTGGTCCTCGGAAATTTCAAGGGGGTGACCATTGCAGAAAATTGACGACTTGCCCTCGAAACTCAGAATGCTGGAGGTCGGTTATCCGACTCCCCGGTATGACGCCAGGGCCAAAGTCACGGGGGAGGAGAAATACGCGATCGATCACTACCCCGAAAATGTCCTGTGGGTCGGCGCCAGGCGGGCGGGGATCGCCCACGGCGCCATACGCGCCATCGATTTGTCCGCGGCACGGGAAGTCCCGGGGGTTTTCAAGATTCTCACTCACGCGGACATTACCGGGACTAACCGGCAGGGGATCGTGCACAAGGACCAACCGGTCCTGGCCGGCGACAAGGTCCGTCACTATGGAGACCCAGTGGCGCTAGTCCTGGCCGAAGACCGGCAGGTCTTGAAAAAGGCCCTGGCGCTTATTCGCGTGGATATCGATCCGCTACCCGCGGTCTTCGATCCCGAGGAGGCGTTGCGGCCGGATGCCCCCCGGGTCCACGAGACAGGGAACGTCCTCCTGAGTGCCGTGGTGAGCACGGGCAATGCCCAGGACGCGTTCGGAGAATGCGACATCGTCATCGAGGGTTCTTTCGAAACCGCCGGTCAGGAGCACGCCTTTCTTGAAACCCAGAACGGCCTTGCCTGGCGCGAACCCGGCGGCAGAATCGTCCTGACCGTCTCCACGCAGGCACCCTTCCGGGACCGGTTCGAGATTGCGCACGCTTTGGGCCTGGAAGTCGAGGCGATCCGGGTCATCAGCCCTTACCTCGGCGGAGGATTCGGAGGTAAGGACGGCGCCACCGTCCAGTGTCTGCTGGCGCTGGCCGCGCTGCATGCGGAAGGCAGGCCGGTGAAGATGTGCTGGGAACGGGCGGAGAGCTTCGTTGCCGGTTACAAGCGCCATCCGGTCCGGATGCGTTACCGGCTGGGAGCAAAGCGCGACGGCACACTGCACGCACTTCACTGCCGGCTTTACTACGATACCGGCGCTTACGCGCATCTTGGCGTCGAGGTCATGGCCCTTGGCATGGAACACGCCGGCGGCCCGTATCGAATCCCGAACGCGCTCGTTGAGGGATGGTGCGTTTACACGAACAATCCGATCAGCGGCGCGATGCGCGGTTTCGGCGTGTGCCAGGTGGCGTTTGCAATGGAGTCGATGATGGACGAGCTGGCATCCAGGCTCCGCCTCAGCCGGCTCGACATACGCCTCAGAAATGCTTTCCGCCGGGGCGACAGGGATACGGCGGGTGTAACGCTGGTCCACTCAACCGGAATCGTCCCCTGCCTCGAAGAACTTGGCCGGCACAGCCTGTGGACTGAAAGGGAGCGATGGAAGCAGGCGGCGGGTCCCTTCAAGCGCAGAGGAGTAGGGATTGCGGCGGTTTCAAACGCGATCGGCTACGGGAGGGGCCTGCCTGACTCCGCGATCGCCAAAGTCGAATTGACCTCGCAAGGCACAATCCGTGTCTACAACGGCGTCTCCGACATGGGACAGGGTAATGCGAGTGCTTTTGTTCAGATTGCCGGAGAGATACTGCGGCAGGAGTCCGCCCGAATGGAGCTTGTCCAGCCCGACACCGATCGGTCTCATCCTTCGGGGTCTTCCTCTGCAGGCAGGACAACTTACACGTATGGAAACGCTCTCATCCAGGCCTGCACCGAATTGAAAGAGAAGCTTCTGCACCGCGCCGCTCTCGTTCTTACGCTCGATGAACCCCGCGGACTGACGCTCGTACCCGGCGCGGTCAGGCATCTCCCGTCGGGGCGGGAGGTTCCACTCGAGCTTCTGGGCCGCCTCTTTCCCGAGGCGGACCGGACCGTGTTGAGTCAGTTTGTCATGCCCGTGTCGCAAGACGGGATCGAGACGGGCAAGGAGTTCCGGATCGGGTTTCCACATGTCCTCTTCTCGTACGCCGCTCACCTGGCGGGCGTCGAGGTCGATCAGCTCACCGGGAAGGTCGATGTGAAGTGTTACCTCGCGGTCACAGATGGGGGTCGAATCATCAATCCGGTGGCCTTCGAGCAGCAGGTTCACGGCGCCGTCGGCCAGGGACTAGGCTACAGTTTGACCGAGGAGATCCGGCTGGATCACGGTCGCATCGAAAACCCCAGCTTCACGGATTACATTATTCCGACCTCGATGGACATCCCTGACATTACTTCGGTTGCGGTTGAGACCGTCGAGGCAACCGGGCCGTTCGGCATGAAGGGGATGGGCGAAGTTGACGCCAACGGTCCCCTGCCGGCCATCGCCGGAGCTGTGGAGGACGCAGTCGGCCGGCGCCTGCGCCGGTCTCCTTTGAGAATGGACGACGTGCTTACCGGAAACTCTGGAACTCAAGAAGCAAAGGATCAGGCGTGAGAATCTCGTTCTTTCTGAATGGTCACGAAACACACGTGGAGGTTCCGCCCACCCGCAGGGCTGTGGACGTGCTCCGGGAGGACCTCGGTCTGACCGGGACGAAAGAGGGCTGCGGCGCCGGGGAGTGTGGCGTCTGCACGATTCTCGTAGAAGGGAAGGCCCGGTTGTCCTGCCTGATGACGGCCGCACAGCTCCAGGGCCGTCAGATCACGACAATCGAAGGAGTGGCCGGAAACGGGATCCTGCATCCGGTCCAGGAAGCCTTCATAGAACACGGGGCCGTGCAGTGCGGTTTCTGCTCGCCGGGAATGGTCCTCGCGGCCCTGGATCTCCTTGGTCACAACTCGAATCCCAGCCGGGCGGAGATCCGGGAGGGATTGAGCGGAAACCTGTGCCGTTGCACCGGCTACGTGAAAATAGTGGACGCTGTCGAGGCGGCCGCCCGAAAGCTTCGTCAAGGATGAGACAAATATTCCTGCCCGATTCGCTGGAAGCCTTGTGGAACTGCCTTGACAGCCATCCACAGGCGCGTGTTTACGCCGGCGGAACAGATCTGCTGGTAGAAGTGTACAAGGGGACGACGTATCCTGAGGAACTGATCTGCCTGGAACGGATCGAGGAACTAAAGGGCGTGGTCGAGTGCGGCGTCCATATCCGTATCGGCGCCTGCACCACCCACACGGAGCTTCTCGAGGCCGAGTTGCTCCGGCGCCGGCTGCCCATACTGCAGAAGGCCGTGAAACAACTCGGCTCGCCTCCAATCCGGAACATGGGGACAATCGGCGGCAACATATGCACCGCGTCGCCGGCAGGCGATACGCTCCCGCCGCTTTACGCGCTCAACGCCGAGGTTGAGCTTCGGTCGAAACGGCGCGTACGGAGAATCGAGCTTCGAAAGTTTATACCTGGTCCGGGCATGACGCGTCTGGAGCCTCAAGAGATCCTGACTGCCGTGTGGGTAAAGAAACCGACCGAATACAATGTCCATCACTTCGAGAAAGTGGGCCTGCGGAGCGCGCTTGCCTGTTCGATCACCAGCCTGGCTGCCCTGCTCCGAGTGGCGACGGACGGCACGGTCGAGAAGGTGGCCTTTGCCTGGGGGAGCGTAGGTCCGACCATCGTGGGGTGCCGCGAGGCGGAAGAGGCCGTTATCGGAAGGACACTTACCCCGGCACGACTGAGGGAGGCCGCGGCGCTGGTTCAGAAAGTCGTTATCCCCATCAGCGACGTCCGCGCCGGCGCGGAGTATCGACGCGTCCTGGCTGGAAACCTGCTCTTGCGCCTGACAGAGAAGGTCGATTCCCAAGTCGCAGGCCTCCGAGCAAATGAGGGGGGTTAGGAAAATGAAAGGAATCACTACCCGGAAAGAGGCGCTGGAGGTCCTGGAGAGAACGGCGAAGCCCGTTCCCCCAGGCCTCAGAATCAAAGTCGATCGTTTCCGGACCGAGGATGCGTGGGGCGTCGTTGAGTGCTGCTATTCGGTCTATGGCGGAGGATATCCTGTAGACACCTACTACCTACCCGACAGGTTGATCGAGGAACACCGCAAGCGGAATATCCTCGGCGTCGTTGCCCACACCCTGGACGGCCAGGTCGTTGGTTTCGGCGCGCTTTACCGGAGTTCGCCTCCCTTCCCGGGTCTCTACGAGGCGGGACAGTATATTGTCCGAAAGGAATACCGCAACTCCCGGGCGGCGTTTGAAATCAACGATTTTGTCCTCAAAAGGCTCCCAATCGAGGCGGATCTGGAGGCGCTGTTCGCGGAAGCGGTCTGTAAGCACTTGATCATACAGAAGGCGGCCAGGCGAGCGGGCGGGTTTGAGACCGGGATCGAGCTCGACCTCATGCCCGCCGGGGCGTACGAGATGGAAGGCCGCGGCGCAGGTCGGATCGCAGGTTTACCGGTCTTCAGGGTCTTGAAAGACAAAGCCCACGATATCCACGTGCCTGAAGTTTACAGGGACCTCGTCGGAAGATGTGTGCAGGAGATCGGACTCGACCGGTCGATACGACCGGTCGAGGAAGGCGCAGCCGAAACCGGTGACAGCGCCTTCACGGTCCGGTATTTCGAAGAGGCAGCCGTGGCCAGGCTGTCCGTGAGCAAGGCGGGGAACGGCGCGGTTGCCGCAATTGACGAGTTTGAGGCAACGGCATCCAGCAAGGCCTGTCAGGTCAGACAGATCTTCCTGAATATCGGGACCGGCGGCGCCGCACGACTTCTCCCGGATCTCTTTTCACGAGGCTATTTTTTCGGCGGCTATCTGCCGAGGTGGTTCGATGAGGACGGCTTTCTTCTTCAGAAGTTGACCGAAAAGCCGAACTTGGAAGCCATAGTCCTCTATTCAGACTGGGCGAAAGAGCTGCTGGAATTCACGTTAAGGGATCGTGACAGGGTCTCGCCCCGCGCCCCGAAATGAACCAACGGTAAAGCACTTTTGCCGCGTCTCGTCCCCCCGAACGTGTCTCCCTCCCCTTGCCAGATTGTCTACGAACCCGTGACCGACTGCTGTTGCTTCCCCTCTGAATCAACGTCTTCTTGATTTGCTGTCTAGCTGAGAGCCCTCATGTCGAAGATTGGGCGATTTTTCGACATGTTCTCAAGACGTGTCGAGGACATCGACATGAGAGCCGCTTCTCTTCACAAACTAATCCATCAGAGGAAACCAGGAACGGAAAGCTGCGAGCTAAGCGATTGAAAGTTGCAGTTAGGCTGGAGCTGGCAACTGAAAGTTATCTGCAGTTCCGGTCGTGCTTTTGCGGCTGTGGGGATGACGTCGTCTTGGCCTTCGATTTCCTTGCGACGGGCGAAGGTTGGTCAGCGAATCCAACTCGACGAATCCCTCATCCTCGAGCTCAGGATAGAGATTGACACCTGCTTACTTACTCCTGGGTACGGGCGATCAAAGCCAGGATCCGCCTCTCGTCCTCTTCTCTGAGCGCGCAGGGCAGTGGTTCCTGCGTTTGTTGGAACTGCATGACCATCTCCCTGGCGCGGTCGCTGTCGATTCTCTTGTCGTCAGCGAGCCACGACCGAAGCGGCTCGCGCGACCAGATCTTCGGTCTCCAGTGTTCGGCTCGGAAATGATCGGCCGTGTGCGGCCTGTCGATGTAGATCCCGCCGGGGCCGGCTTCGAGTACTGTGTCTACGCCGATCGTTTCGTCATCGATGGGGTATTCCCGGACCATGGCTCCCGAGCCCACCTCCGACAATCACGCGGAGGCCGTGGTCCATGAAGTAAACAATGTGGGCTGCTTCCGGCCGGCCGAGCTTCAGAGCCGAAATTGCATTGATTTCCCCTCTGAACACCTCGGAAACCGTCTTTCCCAGTTGATCGGCTCTCAGCTGGTACAACTCGAGCAGATACGGATCGAGGCTTTCCGCGTGCAAAGATCCGAACTCGAGCGCCCCGTATTTCCAGGCGTAGTAGCGCTCGAACAACGGATCCAGACCGTTGCTACAAGGGATTCGGGAACCCAGCACGCAGGCGGTCTTGATGCGGGGAAGCTGCCGAGCCAGAGAGCAGTAAAACGCCAGTTTTTCCTCGTCCCAAGGGACGAGCTTCCCGGTTTCAGGATCATGATACAGGCCTTCATAGATGCCGGCCGACGCAGTGATGCTTGCTCTGGCTGTATTCCATTCGTGCTTATCGGAGTCCGCGATGAAGCTCTCGATGAGCCGCGACGGGAAACGAACTCGCTCGGCCCGTTCGTCAATCGGGAATCCGTAGGCCGCGAAGCGGTCGAGCAAGGTCCGGTTCTGGACTTCCATTCCCATCTCGCTCAGGATGCGAAGCGCCCCCGAATGAATGCGCTCGATCTCCGCTTGGGTCATCACATCGTAGACATGTCCGGCGATTCGCATGGAAGTTGCCTGGAACGCGCTTCACTTGGGCGTTTCGGAATTCTATTCAGGCTGTTCGCCAGCGGTCAAGCCCAGCGGAAGGCTGTAACCCCTCAGTTTTCGTACGGCCAGGCTCCGAAGGCGCCACAGAGTCAAGCGCAAAGCGCCA
>JBHGBF010000207.1:0-11560 GCA_041946865.1 Acidobacteriota bacterium
CATGATGAACTCCAAAAGCGCCTGCCGCTTCGCTCGCAGAAAACTGAGCGGTTACGCCGCGGATCAACGCTGCCGCGGCAATCCGCGTCGATCCGCGGCAGCGGCTTAGCCGCCGGACATGGACCGCAGGAAGTCGGAGTTGGTCTTGGTCTTGCTCAGTTTCTCAAGCAGCAGCTCCATCGACTCGGTCACCGAAAGTGGGTTCAGAACCTTGCGGAGGACCCAGATCCGGTTCAGTTCGTCTCGTGGGAGCAGCAGCTCTTCCTTCCGGGTGCCCGAACGGTTGATGTCGATGGACGGGAAGACGCGCTTGTCGACGAGCCGGCGATCGAGAACCAGCTCCATGTTGCCCGTGCCCTTGAATTCTTCAAAAATGACGTCGTCCATTCGGCTGCCGGTGTCGATCAGGGCGGTCGCAATGATGGTCAGGCTTCCGCCTTCTTCGATGTTCCGTGCGGCCCCGAAAAAGCGCTTTGGCCGCTGCAGCGCGTTTGAATCCACACCGCCCGACAGGACCTTGCCCGAAGGAGGAACGACGGTATTGTAAGCGCGCGCCAGGCGGGTGATCGAGTCGAGCAGGATAACGACATCCTTCTTGTGCTCCACCAGCCGTTTGGCCTTTTCCAGGACCATCTCGGCCACCTGAACGTGGCGGGCCGCCGGCTCGTCGAACGTGGAACTGATCACTTCGCCGTGGACCGTGCGCTGCATGTCGGTCACTTCTTCCGGACGTTCGTCAATAAGAAGAACAATCAAGACGACTTCGGGATGGTTCGTAGTGACCGAATTGGCGATGCTCTGCAGGATCATGGTCTTGCCCGCTCGCGGCGGGGAGACGATCAGACCTCGCTGCCCTTTGCCGATCGGGGTCAGCAGATCCATGACGCGCCCGGTAAGGCCTTCCTGCGCGGTTTCGAGCGTAATGCGTTCATCCGGGTAAATGGGCGTCAGGTTTTCGAAAAACGTCCGCTCCCTGGCCACATCCGGGTGCTCGAAATTGATGGCTTCGACCTTGATGAGGGCGAAATAGCGCTCGCCGTCTTTCGGCGGCCTGACCTGCCCCGAGACGGTGTCACCGGTGTGAAGGTCGAATTTGCGGATCTGGGAAGGAGAAACGTAGATGTCGTCGGGGCCCGGAAGGTAGTTGTATTCGGGCGCCCGAAGGAAACCGAAACCATCAGGCAGGGTCTCGAGAACTCCTTCGGAAAAGATAAGCCCGCTTCTCTCTGTCTGCGCCTTCAGGATCTGAAAAATCAGCTCCTGCTTGCGCATGCCGGTCGCACCCGGAATGTCCAGCTCCTTCGCGATCTGGTTCAGGGCTTGAATGTTGAGCTCCTTAAGCTCCTGGATGTTGAGCGGCTCCCCGTTTTCCTTGATGGGAGGAGTGCTTGCTTCAGCCATACACTAAATTCCTCTCACGATTGATGATTGATAATGAAACGATTGACGATAGATGATTGACGGTTAAAGGCAATGCAGTGATTCTGCGGTTGCCTCGACCTGGAAATGCCGGCATCCCGCCCGCATTGGGGCCGCAGGCATCCTGCCTGCTTGCGCCGCTAGCACGATGTTGGGGCCGGACTCTGGAGATTCCGGACGCAACGAAAGCGCCTGCAAAAACCGACGATAGATGACACCAACTGACCGTTTACAGGACGATTCTAAGTGGCGCCCACCTCCAGATGGGGCGCAGGCGGGACCCCCCTCCCGGGGATTGGGCCCCATTCTCAATTAGTGGACTCCCGGGCGATCACCGCCCTCCAGTCGAGGTGGCCTCTGCTTGCCGTACTCCTCAGGGTCCTGCTTCAGAGGCCGCTCAAGCGCTATGTCAAGGACCTGATCCATGCTTTCTACCAGAACGACATTGATATCTTCAAGTACCGCTTCAGGAATATCGATGAGATCTTTTTCGTTTTCCTTCGGCAAAATCACCGTCTTGATGCCGGCACGATGAGCAGCCAGCACTTTTTCCTTCACTCCTCCGATGGGAAGGACCTTGCCTCGGAGGGTGATCTCACCTGTCATGGCGACGTCCCGGCGGACCGGAATCCGCGTCAGGGCCGATACGATTGTCGTAGCCAGGGTAATGCCGGCAGAAGGACCGTCTTTCGGTATCGCCCCTTCCGGAATGTGGACGTGCATGTCGATCGATTTGTGGAAATCCTTCAACAGCCCGAAATCCCCGCTCCTCGAACGAACGAACGACAGCGCGGCTTTCGCTGATTCCTGCATCACTTCGCCCAGCTTGCCGGTCAGGAGAATATCTCCCTTGCCTTCCATGGTGGTGACTTCGGTCAGGAGAACCTCTCCGCCTACCTCAGTCCAGGCCAACCCGGTGGCCAGACCGACCTCGTTGGCTTCGGCGGCCAGCTGCGTCCTGAATTTGACCGGCCCGAGAGCCTCGTGGACGTAAGCCGTGTCGATGACAATCTGCTGATCTCTCTTTTTGCCAGCGACCAGCTTGCGAACGATCTTGCGACAGACGTTCGCAATCTCCCGCTCCAGATTCCGGACGCCGGACTCCCGCGTATAACTACGAATCATCTCAAGGATTGCTTCGTCCGTAAACTGAATTCGATCTTTTCTAAGCCCTTTCTGGTCCAGTTGCTTCGAGACCAGGTGCCGTTTCGCGATATTCAGCTTCTCCGGCTCGGTGTAGCCCGAAATGTGGATGACCTCCATGCGGTCCTGCAACGGCCGTGGAATGGTGTGCAGGACGTTCGCCGTGCAGATAAACAGCACTTGCGAAAGATCGAACTCGGTATCCAGATAGTGATCGACAAAACTGGCGTTGTGCTCCGGATCGAGGACTTCCATCAGCGCCGCCGAGGGGTCACCTCGGAAATCCATGCTCATCTTGTCCACTTCGTCGAGCAGAAAGACCGGGTTCTTGGTGCCTGCCTTCTTCATCATCTGGATGATCTGTCCAGGCAAGGCCCCGATATAAGTGCGCCGGTGTCCCCGGATTTCAGCCTCGTCACGCACGCCGCCCAGCGAAAGACGGACGAACTTGCGACCGGTCGCCCGGGCGATCGATCTCCCCAGAGACGTCTTGCCCACACCGGGAGGACCGACAAAGCACAGGATCGATCCCGAGCTCTTCTGGCGAGCCATCTGGCGAACCGCAAGAAACTCGAGGATGCGCTCTTTGACCTTGTCCAGGCCGTAGTGGTCTTCGTTAAGAATCCGCTCGGCGCGCACGATATCCTTGATCTCGCGCGTCCGCTTTTCCCAAGGCATGGCGATCAGCCAGTCGAGATAGGTCCGTGAGACAGTCGTCTCGGCGCTCATCGGCGGCATCTGTTCCAGCCGCCGGATCTCATTAATCGCTTTTTCCTTGGCGTCGGGAGGCATGTGCGCCTCTTCGACCTTCTTCTTCAACTCCTCAATTTCATCCTTCTCGCCTCGGCCTAGCTCCTTCTGGATGGCCTTGATCTTCTCATTCAGGTAGTACTCGCGCTGGGCCTTTTCCATCTGGCGGCGGACACGGCCCTGGACGGACTTGTCCATCTTGATCTTTTCGATCTCGATCTCGATGAACTCGCAGATCTTCTCCATCCGCTGACCGGGATCGCCGATCTCCAGAAGCGATTGCTTGTCCTCGACGCCGATCGGCAGGTTCGAAGCGATGGTATCTGCCAACCGGTCGGTATCGGTACTCCTGGCAGCCTGGACAATAGTTTCGTAATTGATGTTGGGATTCAGTTTAGCGAACTGTTCGAACAGCGCGTTCAGACGCTTGGTCAACAGGCTCATCTTGGCCTGGGAGACTTTGATGACGGGCTCCAATTCGACCTCGGCATGCAGGCAGCCGTTTTCTTCCCTGACGCGGATAGTGCGGGCGCGGTGCAACCCCTCGACCAGGACCTTGATATTCCCGTCGGGCAGCTTCAGGCTCTGCACAATCGTAGCCACTGTGCCGACATTGTAGATGTCTTTCGGTGTCGGGTTGTCTTGGGAGGCATCCATCTGTGTGGCCAGATAGATCCGCTTGTCGCTCTGTAAGGCTCTCTCGAGTGCAAGCACCGAGGAAGGTCTTCCAATCACAAAGGGAACCATCATGTACGGGAAGACCACCACATCCCGGATCGGGACCATGGGAAAAACTTCTCTGGTTCTCTCTTCAAACTCGTTCATTTATTTGACACGCCCTTCTGGGTTGAAACAGGGGTTCAAGGGACCAAATAGGGCAATAGAACCTACAAGACCGGGTGGGTCGTATCAGGACCTATTTCCCTATTTGGACCCTGAACCTTCCGAATATAAAGATTCAGGAAAAGCCTCCGGGTTTCAAACCGATCGCATCGATCAGCCCCGGTTGGGTGCGGGGCCAGAGTGCGCTCCATTTCCGATTCGTTGCCGAAACGCAGTTACTCCCTGGGAGCTCAGGCGTCCTGCCTGCTTGTCTCGCTTGCCCTATCGATTGTGCGCGGGCAAACGCAGGCGGGAGGCCTGCGCTCCCAGCATTGGTGAGACCTGCCAGGCAGCGGCGGTCGAATATCGCGCCTTTTTGGATCCGAAACTAGCCGGCCTTTTCAAGCAGCTTGAAGACCACTTCCTTGTTCTCGACCATCTCACGGGTGATGACGAACTCCCTGACTTTCTTCGCGGAAGGAAGCTCGTACATCACGTCCAACATAAGATCCTCGGTGATCAGACGCAAGCCACGGGCGCCGATTTTGCGCTCCATGGCGAGGTCGGCAACGGCCTGCAAGGCGTCATCCGTAAACCTGAGAGAGACGTTCTCGAACTCGAACATCTTCTGATACTGCCGGATGAGAGCGTTGTTCGGTTTGGTGAGAATGTCCATTAGCGCCTGCCGGTCCAGCTCATGGAGCGTGCAGACCACCGGGAGACGGCCGACAAACTCGGGAATCAGCCCATACTTGATCAGATCCTCCGGGAGCACCTGCGCCAGAACGGCCGATTCTTCTTCTTTCTTCCAGTGCGAATCGCTCAGCTGGGAACGGAATCCCATGCTGCTTCGACCCAGTCTTTTGCGGATGATTTTCTCCAGCCCCACAAAGGCCCCGCCACAGATAAACAGGATGTTCGTGGTGTCGATCTGCACGAACTCCTGGTGGGGATGCTTGCGACCGCCTTGCGGAGGGACATTCGCTACCGTGCCTTCAAGGATTTTCAGAAGCGCCTGCTGAACGCCCTCACCCGAGACGTCACGCGTAATCGACGGGTTTTCATCCTTGCGCGAGATCTTGTCAATCTCGTCAATATAGATGATCCCCTGCATGCAGCGTTCCCGGTCACCCCCCGCCGCCTGCAGTAGTTTGAGGATGATGTTCTCGACATCCTCTCCGACGTATCCGGCCTCGGTCAGCGTGGTGGCATCGACAATGGCGAAGGGAACCGACAACATCCGGGCCAGGGTCTGGGCCAGCAGAGTCTTTCCGGTACCGGTAGGACCGATGAGCAGGACGTTACTCTTGCCCAGTTCCACGTCCTGGTGTCGCCTGCGTCCGATCTTGATGCGCTTGTAATGGTTGTAGACGGCGACTGCAAGTTTCTTCTTGGGGAGATCCTGCCCTATGACGTATTGATCCAGGAATGCTTTTACTTCGGCTGGCTTGGGAAGCGCTTCGCGGATAGAGGCTGCTTCCGCCGTAATATCATCGGAGATGATTTCATTGCAGACATCGACACATTCGTCACAAATGAAAACTGTCGGGCCCGCTATCAGCTTTTTAACATCGTTCTGGCTCTTGTTACAGAACGAACACCTGAGGACATCGTCCCCGTCCTTTTTCACCTCATACCCCCTGAATCATCATCGAGAGGTTGCGGTCGAGCGGGCAAGTCATGCGTGTTTCTCGATGATGAGGTCGATTATACCATACTCCCGCGCCTGCTCGGCGTTCATTATATAGTCCCGCTCCACGTCCCGTTCGATCTTCTCGAGCTTCTGCCTGGTGTGTTTGGCGAGAATCTGATTCGTGGTCTCTCTCATCCGGAGGATCTCCCGGGCATGGATGTCAATGTCCGTCGCCTGGCCGGACAACCCTGACATGGCGGGCTGATGAATCAGGATTCGACTGTTGGGGAGCGCAAACCGCTTGTTCGGCGCGCCGGCTGCCAAAAGCAACGCCGCCATGCTGGCAGCCTGGCCGATGCAAATGGTCGTCACGTCGTTCTTCACAAACTGCATCGTGTCGTAGATAGCCATTCCTGCCGTTATGGAGCCGCCCGGCGAGTTAATGTAAAGCGAAATATCCTTGTCAGGGTCCTCAGCCTCGAGGAACAGAAGCTGGGCGGTGACCAGATTGGCGACATTGTCGTCAATCGGAGTCCCGACGAAGATGATGTTGTCCTTGAGGAGCCGCGAGTAGATATCATAGGCGCGCTCGCCTCTATTCGTTTGCTCCACTACCATTGGAATCAGGGCCATGTTCATAACCTCACTGATCTTCGTGTACCAATCTCTCAAATCCGGCGTCTGTCATGCAAGTGGGAGACGCCGGCAGTCTTGATCGCTTTTGCGAAGCCGCGCACGAAGCACAGGGCTCGCTTTTTGCGCCCCTGCGCCGCACGGCTCATAAGCGACCGGCCCCCGTTACGCCGTCACATTCACGTGCTGGTAGACGAAATCCAGCGCCTTCCTTCGCTGGATCTGCGACCGCAGGCCCTCCAGACCGCCTTGCTTCTGGACCTGTTGGCGGACTTTTTCCTTCGGTTGCCGCAAGGACTTCGCCATCTGCTCCAGCTCCTCTTCCAGCTCGTCATCAGTCACTTCGATGCCCTCGGTCTTCGCCAACTCCGTCAGAATCATGGCGGCCCGGACGTCCTTTTCGGCCTCCGGTCGAAGATCCTCGCGCACTTTCCGCCAGTCGAGCTTCACCTTGGTGGGATCCACGCCGCGGGCGGCCATGTCGTAGGTCAGGTTGCGAATACGAGTGTCGACCCTATCCTCAATGAGGGTGTCAGGAACCTCGAAAGGCGCCGCCTCGGCGAGCTTTGCCAAGAGCTTGTTCCTGATGTCGTTTTCCCGGTTCTTTTCCCGGAAGTCGGTCAGATCCGACCGCACTTTCTCCTTGAGCGCGTCGAGGCTCTCCAGGTTAAGCTCGCGGGCGAATTCGTCGTTCAACTCCGGAAGCTCCTTCTTCTTGATGTCCGCCACCTCGATCGTAAAACGGATGGTGTGGCCGGCCAGATCCTTCTCCGGGTAATCGGCAGGGTAACTGACATCGAACGTCTTCTCCTGCGCGATGATCATTCCCTCCAAGGCCGAGGTAAAGGCCTCGTGAGTCTGCTCACCGCCGACCTCGACCGTCACGTTCTCCTCGTCCATCGGCGTGTGGGGATGGTGGGCATGACCCTCCTCGAGCACGTGTTCGCCATGCATATCGATAACCGCGAAGTCGCCTTTCTGAATCGGCCGATCCTCGACCGGAGTTAAGCGCGCGTGCTGTTCCCGCAGCCGCTCGAGCTCCTTCTGGACATCCTCATCGGTGACGGACAGAGCTGCCGCCTGCACGTTGAGTCCCTTGTAGTCAGGCACGCTGATGTGAGGCCGCGTCTCGAAGTGGGCCTCATAGACGAAAGGCTGGCCTTCCTCACAGGTCAGGCTTTCCAGGTGGGGCGCCGTCAGCGGTTCGATCCCTTTTTCCTTGATCGCCTGTTCATAAGAATCAGGGACTATCTGCTGGATCACTTCCTGTCGGATATCCTTATGAAAGCGCCTCTTCACCATCGCCACGGGCGCCTTCCCGGGCCTGAAGCCGGGCAGGCGGATGCGCTTCCGATACTCGTCGGCGATCTCGTTAAACTTCTTCTGCGTCACCTCGGCTGGAATCTGTACCTTGAGTTTCTTCTTGACTGTGCTCACGTCGACAAGTTCAACCTGCATTTCCATCGCTTTATTCTACCTCGTCATTGGGCATTCCCCTATTTTCAGGGTCCTGGTTTACGTAACCTCGCGCGGGGCCGAGGCCCCCTTTTGGAGCGCGGCGGCAGCGAAAGGCCGGCGCTTTAGCAGGCCTCTCGTTGCTCTGAAGCGACTTCGCAGCCTCGCCGAGCACTCTTTTCCGCCAGTGGAAGAGCCGCAGCGTTTGAAACAGAGCCGCATGTGCAGCGTTTTTTGCGGAGCGCGTCGGGGGCGAACCGTTTCCACGATTCGATCCTGCAAGAGGTTCGCACCCGACGCGCTCCGCAGAAAGCGCTGCGCTTGCGGCTCTCTGACGCGTTCTAGACCCCGCCGCAGTTGGCTGCGGGGTTACCGTTAGGCGGTTCCGAAATGCGTATAAGGAGCAGGGGCATGCCGGCCATGCCGCACTCCGAAAGAGTGCCCGCAACAGCTGCTGAGTCCGGCCACGACAAAAACCGTTCGCAGGATCAATCCGGGATCAACCAGAGGATAAAGAAAATCAAAAGAATCAGGATTGGAATCCCAAGGCCCAGGATCATCAGGGTGTTGATGGCGTAATAACAGCCGCGGCCTTCCTCCCCCGTCTGGCCTGCCTCGGCCTTGGTCCCCTTGTGATCCGGATCTTCCATGCGGATAACCGCGGCGGCGATTGAGTGACGCGTTTTGGTGCGTTATATCGAAAACCCCGGTAACCCCGCCGTCTCTCTTGTTGCCCCTTCCGCCCTGAAAATATAATGCCCCAGATATGAACAGGCAAGTCTTCTGGGAGAAAGCGGTCCGCGAGTACGAGAAAAGAACACCGAAATCACGAGCACACTTTCAAGAGGCGTCCCGATACCAGGTCCGGGGCGGGAGCCACAACCTGCGCCTGTTCGAACCTTACCCTTTCTATGACGTGGAATGCCGCGGCAGCCGGGTTCGCGATCTGGACGGCAACGAATACGTAGATTTCTGGCAAGGTCACTATGCCAACATCCTGGGTCACAACCCACCCGAGATCCTGGAAGTGCTGCGCCGCGAGTTGGGCAAAGGGCAGGGTCTGCACACCGGCTTCCCGCATTCGATTCAACTGGAGCTGGCGCGGCTGCTTTGCGAACTGACCGGGGCGGAACGAATCCGATTTAGCACGAGCGGCTCCCTGGTGACTCTCTACGCGGTCATGCTCAGCCGCGGTTTTACCGGCCGGAACCTTTCGCTAAAGGTCAGCGGCGGCTGGCACGGCGCCCAGCCCTACCTGCTCAAGGGCATAACCGCCTACCAGGACGGTTTGCTCCAACGGGAATCGGCGGGCCTGCATCCCTCCTGTCCCGACGAGATCGTCACGACTCGATTCAACGACCTGTCGCATCTCGAACAGGTCTTTCATGAGTTCGGCGACCGCCTGGCCTGTTTCATCCTGGAGCCCTTCATCGGCGAGGGAGGATTTCTCTTTCTCGATCCCCAGTACTTGCGCCGCGCCCGGGAACTGACCTCCCAGTACGGAGTCGTCCTCGTCCTCGACGAAATCATCTCTGGGTTTCGCTTCCATGCCGGCCCGCTCAGTGCCCTTTACGGCATCAAACCGGATCTTTGGGCGCTCGGAAAGATCGTGGGAGGAGGCATGCCCTTCACCGCCCTCGCCGGAAAAACTGAAATCCTGGAGCTGTGCAACCCCCAGGCCGGCGCGCGGCGAGTCCGGTTCGAAGGAGGAACCTTCTCGGCCCATCCCTGCGCGCTGATTGCGGGAATCACTATGGTCCGCTACCTTACCGAGCACACCGCCGAGATCTATCCCAGGATTAACCGCCTGGGCGAAAGGATCAGGACCGAAGTTCCCCGAATTTTTGCGCAACATGGCATAAACGCGGCTTGCACGGGCCATCCGAACGGCGCGGCGCCGGGCAGCTCCATGGGAATGATCCAGTTTCCCAAGCCCGGCCGGACCATCGAGAGACCGGAGGACAACTGGAACAGCGAAGTGTGCGATCCGGAAATGCGCGAAAAAATCCTCCGGCTGGCCCTCGTCGCCCGCGGCTTTCATACCGTCCACGGCTTCGGCTCGATCTCCGCCGCCCACACGGACGCCGATGTCGACGCCTTCCTGAACGGAGTCGAAGACGTGGCCAGGATGATGACCGAGTGTTGAGTGGACGAAGCGGACGCAGTGGAGGACAGGACGGCAGCAAACCCTCCATATGCCCCCTGACGTTTTTGGCCGGGCTCAAAAAGCGAGCCCGGCAACCGGACTCTGGAGAGTCCGGCCACGATAAAAGCCGCTTGAATTTTCCAGCTGAAAAGCGCTACCCTGGGCGGCACTACGAACAAGACTGAGTGATTACCGCAAGTCCTAATCCCTCAGTCTTCGCAGGGGGAGGCCTCCGAAAGCGACACAGGGCCGCGCCCTGCGAAGACTGAGCGGTTAGTCGCGCTTTCCAGCGTGATACAGCCACACAGCAGCGGTTCAACTGAGCGGGTTACGTCGTCCGCCGCTTTCTTAATGCATTTCCTGCGAGATCGCCCTTAACCCCGCCAGCGCGGCTTCATGCAGATGGCGGTTGGACGCGATCAACCCTTCGTTACGCGCCAGCGTGCGGCCGGCCGAGAAATCGAGCGGCTTGCCGTGAAGATCGGTCACGCAGCCGCCGGCTTCTTCGACAATCAAGGCGCCGGCGGCATGATCCCAGATCTTGGCGGCGTCATACTCGCGATTCGATGACCGGAACCGCAGCAGAAGGTCCGCCGCCCCCGCCGCCACCACTGCGTATTTGGCCTGGCTGTCCATGCGGACGGGCGCCGACCGGATCCCGAGCACTTCGACCAGACGATCCAGTTGTTCGGTATTGGTGTGGCTGTCTTCGTAAGATCTCACCACCACGGCATTGCCGGGATGGCAGGAGGACGAGACGGCCAATCGCGAAAAGCCCGAACCGTTCTTCAGCGACGCCGACCAGGCGCCCTGGCCGCGGCACGCCACCAGCACCGATCCTTCGCCCGTCCTGACGACGGCAGCGTTCCCCCGCGCCAGCGCCAGCCTCGGACAAGTCAAAACACCGAGCTGGACCTGCCCGTCCACGACCAGGGCCAGAGCGGTGGCGTATTGGTCGCCGCGGATGAAACCCTTAGTCCCGTCGACAGGATCGAGTGTCCAGAACCGATCTGCCGGCGTACCCGTGCCGCGATCGACCCACTCGAATATCTTTTGCGGGGTTGTTTCGGGCCAGATCCGGGCCAGGACCTTCGTGATCTCCTCAAGAGAGGCCGGGGCTTTGCCGTCTTTGATCATCGCCGCGGATTCCTCGGCGACCAGGATGTCCCCGGGGAAAACCTCTTCGATCAGGCGTCCGGCCAGGGCCTGAATCGCAAAGTCGGCAGTCGTGACAGGCGAGCGGTCGCTTTTGGTCAGAGTCGAGAACATATCCTGTTCGACTTGGAAAGCAACATCGGCGGCCTGCCGTGCAAATCTCAGTGCAAAACTCAACTCTGGCGAACGATGATCTAAGTTCATGGGGGAAAAGAGGATTGCCGGCCGCGACCTGCAACCCGTAACACGGCCTTCGTTTCCTAAACCGCGCTATTTTACCCGATGCCGTCCCTGCGCTGCAAACGACTTACCGGTTACCGGTTGCCGGTTGCCGGTTGCCGGTTGCCGGTTGCCGGCTTGAGCCCGAAAGAGTTCTGAGGGGCCTTCGGGCTTGAAGCGAGAGT
>JBHGBF010000208.1:0-10023 GCA_041946865.1 Acidobacteriota bacterium
GTCTGGTGGAGCGGGCCAGGTCGCGTGGCAAAGCCGATTTTTGCAATTGGCTCATGTGTAAACGTTTTTTACGCCTTCGGCGTAAAAAGTGCCCTGAAGGGGCAGTGCAACATCGACGGCGGATTAGGTTTTTTCGATGCGGGTTGACCGTCTTTGGAGTTATAGTTAGGGCGCCAGGCCGGAACGGGCCGCATTAGATTTCCCGCATTCCATTTTGAGATTGCCAAGGGCCTCCACCTGACGGCCTTTCCGCGCATGAGGGCTCGGATGGCTGCCGGGAACAATTGTGGAACGGGTCGGGAGGCGCGCCCTCCAGCCTGTCTCGACACGCTCTCTGTGGGCGTGCGCGGCTCCTGTCTTTTTGCGACCATATCCTGGGGTATAATCCGGATAAGGCTTTGATTCCTTTCCGATGAAGTCAGTCCTCTTCGGTCTTGTCGGCAGTGTCGTGTTTTCACTGGTCGCAGGCTTCGCGTCGAGCGAGCAGGTGGAGCTGCGAAATCCGGACGGTCAATTGGTCCGACCACCTGGCGACCGGGCTGCCAAGGCGACAGTTTTCGTATTCGTGCGGGCCGATTGCCCCATATCAAACCGCTATGCGCCCGAGATCCGGCGCATTGCCGGGAAGTACCGGCCGCGAGGCGTCAATTTCTGGCTGGTTTACCCGGGCCGGAAGGTCTCGCCGGCGGATATCCGGGCCCATCTGCGCGAGTATAGCTATACACTGCCTGCTTTGCGGGATCCCGAACAAAAGCTGGTCAAGCTGACGGGCGTGCAGGTGACTCCCGAGGTTGCAGTGTTCGCCGGCGCCGGCGACCAGGCGAAGCTTGTTTACCACGGTCGCATAGACGATCGCGTGGCCGACTTCGGCAAGACGCGCCAAACGGCTTCCAGACACGATCTGGAGGAGGCGCTCGACTCCATTCTGAACGGGGAGAAGGTGGTGACAGCGGTTACGCCAGCCATAGGCTGCTTCATTGCGGACCTGGAGTGAGGCCAATGGAGCGCGTCAGGCGGACTTTTCGATTTCTTCTGTCGATGTCGGCCCTGCTCCTGGCGCCCTCTGGCTGCCGGGATGCAGCCCCTCCGGCGCGGGCGGATGCCATCCTCACTTTCCATCGGGATATCGCGCCCATTGTGTTCAAGAACTGCGCCTTGCCCTGCCATCATCCTGGCGGCGCCGGCCCGTTCAGCCTGGTCTCTTACGACGACGTCCGCAAGCGCGCCCGGCAGATCGCAGTTGTCACAGCAAAGCGTTACATGCCTCCCTGGCTGCCCGAACCGGAGGGACCGCGATTTGCGGGCGAGCGGCGATTGAGCCGGGACCAGATTGAACGGCTGCGCCTGTGGGCCGACCAGGGTGCGCCGGAAGGGGACCGATCGCAGGCGACGCCCAGGGCGATTCCGAACCAGGGATGGCAGCTCGGAAAGCCCGATCTGGTCCTCGGCTTGCCTGAATCCTACATCTTGCCGCCCGGCGGAACCGACGTCTTTCGCAACTTTGTGTTTCCCGTCCCGATAACCGCCGCCCGTTACGTAAAAGCCATCGAGATTTTGCCGGGTAAGAAGACTGTCGTCCATCACGCCAATCTCCTGATCGATCGCGAGCAGTCGTCCCGGCGGCTGGACGCCGCAGATCCGGAAGTCGGCTTTGCGGGGATGGACGTCGTAATCGAGTCGAGCCAGTTTGAGCCTGACAGTCACTTCCTTTTCTGGAAACCCGGCACGCCTGCGGCTTTCGAACCTCCGGGACTGACCTGGCGTCTGGCCCCGGGAACAGACCTGGTGCTCAACGCGCACCTCCAGCCTTCGGGCAAAGCAGAGACTCTCCAGCCCGAGCTGGGGATTTATTTCTCCGACGAGCCGCCCCGTTTGTTCCCGATGCTGCTACAGCTGGAGCATGATGGGGCGCTCGACATTCCGCCTGGCGAAAAGAACTTCGCCGTTACCGACGAGTACCAGCTGCCGGTGGATGTCGAAGTGCTCGGCGTCTATCCTCACGCCCACTACCTGGGCAAAGTCGTCGAGGGCTGGGCCGACCTGCCCGGCGGCAGGCGTCAGCCGCTCATCCGGATCAATGACTGGGACCTGAACTGGCAGGCCGTCTATCGATACGAAAAGCGGGTTTTCCTCCCCAAAGGGTCCGTGATCCGAATGCGGTTCACTTACGACAACTCAGCCGACAATGTCCGCAATCCCAACCGCCCTCCCAAGCGCGTCAAGGCTGGGAACCGCTCTTCGGATGAGATGGGACACTTGTGGGTCCAGGTTCTTCCCAGAGGTGGAGAGCGTGACCGGATCGTGCTCCAGGAGGCCCTCATGCGAAGCAGGCTCCGAAAGTACCCGAACGAATTCAGCTCGCACTTCAACCTGGCATCCGTGCTGCAGACCCAGGATCGCATTTCCGAAGCGATCGAACACTACCAGGCCGCGCTCTCGATCCGGCCGGAGGCGCTTGCATGGAACAGCCTGGGAACAGCCTGGCAGCAGCTGGCTCGACTTAAGGACGCGGCCGCGTGTTACGAGAAGGCCCTCAGCCTGCGCCCCGATTACCCGGATGCCCATTACAATCTCGGAATCCTGCTCCTTCAGGCAGGCCGTGCGGCGGCGGCCGCCACTCACTTCAAGCAGGTTTTGCGTGCCCGGCCTTCGGACGCCGACGCTCACAACGACCTGGGCAGCGCGCTGTTTATGGAAGGGAAAATGAAAGAGGCGGCCGTCGAGTTCCGGGCGGCTTTGCGCCTGAATCCGGATCACGAGAACGCGCGGGATAACCTGGCTTTGATTGAAGGTCGCGACAGAACAGCGCGCCGAGAGCCGTGATCACTCCACCAGCAACGCCAACTCCTGGATCCGGCGTTCCAACGCGGCTGATTTTTCCGGATCGGTCAGGTAAGGCCGGAATCGCTCGGGGAGAAAGCGCAGGTCCGTACACTCCCGAATCGCCACCAGTTCCTGCAGCTCCTTCTGGAGCGAGTAGTTCGGAGACACAAAGCGGCTGACGGCTTCGGAGATGATTTCCGGAGTTGGCGCCGGCAGGCCGCGTACCGCCGACAGTCGCATGGCCTGGATGACCAGGCTCTCGATATCCGCACCGGAGAGATAGCCCGACAGCGGAGGCACCGATTCCGCCGCCACTGCGATCTTGTTCTTGCGCGCCATGGCGAGGAACATCTGGCGCCGTTCCTCGTCGGTCTGAGGCGGAAATAAAGGAATGTGGACCTCGCAGCGGCCCTGCCGCTTCAAGTCCACCGTGAGCAGGTCGGGTCGGGCGGTCAAGAGCATCCAGATGATACGCCCCCTGTAATCGGTATTGCTCATCTGCGAGCTGACCATTGCAAAGAGCCTGCCGGACGTGCCGCTGTCTCCATCGGAAGTGCGTTTCCCCAACGCCGCATCGGCCTCGTCTACGACGACCATGACCGGCCCGAGCGCCCTGATGACCGACAATACCTTCTGCATGTTTCGCTCGGATGATCCCACCCATTTCTCACGGATATCCTTGAAAACGACGGCCGGAATGCCGATGCTTCCGGCAAAACATGTTGCCGTAAAGGTCTTCCCGGTCCCTAGCATGCCGCAGAGCAGGTAACCCATGGGGACTGCCTCCAGGACGCCTTCGCGAATCAGCCGGGCATCTTCTTCCAGGCGTTCACGGACCGTTTCCTGAGCGATCACCATGCTCAAATCGAACTTCGGCTCGATGAACTCCAGCAGGCCGAAGCACTCTTTCTCGATCAGTTCCTTCTTGGCCTTCTTCAAGTAGGCGGCATCGATCCCCTTTCCCACTCTGAGGCTCCGGCGAACCATCTGGTTGACACCGATCAGTGTCAAGCCGTTCGAGACGGCTGCCAGGCGTCGCGCGTCAGCCGGCGCAGCCCCGGTGCCGGCCGCATGACCAGCGAAGAGCTTCTCGATGAAGTCGTTGCGCGCCTGCTGGTCGGGGAGCGGGACCTCGATCTTGGCGACAAAAGGATTTTCAACCAGCCGGCGATTCAGCTCGCTAAGGTTCTCGCAAAGGAGGCAAATGGTAATATCAGCCTGCCTGATGGCGGGATCGTTAGCCCAGTTGAGCAGCTTGATCAGGTTGGATCCGACCTCGCCGCTCAGCCATGCCGCTTCAACGCCGGGAGCGATAATCTCCGCGTAACGAATGATGATCGCGACACTCTTCGGCCTGGCTTCGTTGGCTTCGTTCTTTTCCAGGAGCTTGTGCAGGATGTAGCGGTCAAGCAGCTCAAGGACCTGGCGTGGGTCCTTGGGACGGTTTTTGGAAAAATCGGTGCCGTGAACAAGGTCGATCGCCTGGAGGGAGCGATCGAAGTCCTGGCGCATGGCCCGCATCCGGTTGGGATCGTCCGACTGGAAAGAGACCCCGGAGCCGCGATCGTAGCGGATCACGCTGTCGCGCCTTCCAAACAGCTGGAAGGCGAGATAATCCTCAAGTGACAGGAACGTCTCCGTCCGCCCCGAGGGACCGGGCACCGGGACGAGATCGTGGATGTTACCGTGCAGGACAAACAGGCTCGCGCCTCCGCTCAGGTAGATCTCAGATAGATCGCGCGCCCAGCCAGGCAGGCCTGATTGGGGCAGCGGGGCGTTGGCAGTCCCGCCGGCGGCCGTCTTATCGGGTAGCGTTTCGCTCATAGGTGTCTCCACCAGTCGCAGTTACAACACCCTCACGACGAAGCGACTCGCGTCACACAGCTGCGCCTGGCTCTGTAAGTAATTACCGCTCCGCCTCGGCCCGGCCCAACAGTTCGGGCGCCGGCCCCTGCGAGGCGGCGTCCATTGAAGGAAGATCCAGGGAGCCGAGCATCTGCTCAACCGAGGTCAGGCCGGCCGTGGCTGAATTCACTTCCGCCTCGATAAACGCGGGGTCCTGTCGGGTCAGCGCCTGTTCCTGAATAAGCATGATCGAATTCTCGACGCGAATCAGCCGGGCCTCGAGGGTCTTCAAATTCGTTTCCGCCCGCTCCAGGTTTTCCAGCCGTTTCTTCAGGACATCCACGTTCTCCTGATACGCGGTCCGCATCTGCTCGGAGAGCTTCTCGGCCTGCAAGGCCGCCTCGGTCTTGCGCAGCATGTTCTGGATGTCGGCTCGGGGCATGCTCTGGCAGAAGGACTCGAGAGCCTGCTCGTAGGCAAGGGTCCGCAGGAAGACCCAAAGCAGCTGATTGACGCTCTGCAGCTGCTGGCTCTCGAGCAGATTGCCCACTTCGTCGCGTTTCCCGGCCGGCTTCATCGACTCCTGCAGGTTGATGCAGCGCGTCCGTACCGCCTCAAAGCGCAGCTTTCGGCGCTCGCTCAGTCCCTCAATGAGCTGACTGGCCACGTCGAGGGTGTCGGACTGATCGCGCCGCCGCATACGGGCGCGCACAACCGCCTGGTAACGCGCGTTGTTCGCCATTGTCAGGAGGTACAAGATCTCAGCTGCCGCGGCCAGAGGCCAGACGACAAGCGGCATCAAGGAGATGGCGCCGGCCAGCAGGGCGCCAATAAGAAGAATCAGATTGTACGGTTCCTTGAACGCTTCCTTGGCGTAATCCAGGATCCCCAACCGTGGCATAGCTGTTTCTCAGAAAGGCGCCGTCAGCTGCCTTTCGGACTATGAATCTTCGATTTAAGCAACGCCACCACTTCGCGAAAGTCAGCGCGTGATTCCACTTCCAGAGGCGATTCCTCCGGCCTGGGCAGCTTGATCTCTTCGACCAGCCGTCCCGGCGGCCCTTGCATCAAATACACGCGATCACCCAGGTAGGCCGCTTCTGTAATACTATGCGTCACGAAAAAAACGGTCGACTGCATTTCCTTCCAGAGCTGGATCAGGAGCTCCTGCATCGAATAGCGGGTCTCCGGATCGAGTGCGCCAAAAGGCTCGTCCATAAGGACAATCGAGGGCCGCACCGCCAGAGTGCGGGCAATGGCGACCCGCTGTTTCATGCCTCCCGACAGCTCGTGAGGATACTTGTTCTCGTGTCCCTGCAACCCGACTTTTGCGATCCACGACAGGGCGATATCCCGCCGTTCGGCCCTCGGCTTGCCCTGGATCTCGAGTCCCAGCTCGACGTTTTTCAGCACGGTGCGGTTCGGATACGAGGTGTAATCCTGAAACACCATAGCGCGATCCGCACCTGGACCGACAACGGGTTTCCCCCCGACCAGCACTTCTCCTGTGGAAGGCGGAAAATGGGGCTCCAGTCCGGCAATCAAACGCAACAGTGTCGACTTTCCGCAGCCACTCGGGCCGAGCAGGCAGACAAATTCGCCGCAGTCCGGCAGGTTCTCGACTACGAAGGTCACGCTCTCGAGTGCCAGGAACCGGTCTTTTCCCCGGCGAAACTCCTTGGAAACATTCTTGAACTGGACTACCGGAGGGACCGGGCCTTCGGCTCCGGTCGGGACTTGCTCCGACTTTGCTTCCCAGCTCTTGCGAGTCCCTTCAGTGGGACAAGACGCCGGCTTGTCCGTCGTGGCATCGCTCACAGTCGTCACTCCTCGGCAAACATGTAAGGAAACAGTTTCTTCTGCAGCCAGAAAAGAAACCGATCAATGGCAAAGGCGATAATCGTGATCACAAAGAGAACCAGGTAGATGTGCTCGCGCGGCCCCCGCCTTTGCGCAATCTGGATGATGTAGCCCAACCCGAATTTCGCGTCGATCAACTCCGCCAGGACGATGTATCCGAAGGCCAGACCGAAGAGCAGCCTGAGCGAGTTGAAGATCGCCGGTAAGGCCAGGGGGATGAGCACCTTCCACACCACGTGGTGAGGCTTGGCGCCCAGGGTCCAGGCAGTCTGGACATATCGCTCTTCGACCTCCAGAACCGCCGCCGTGGTGTCAAAGATCACAAAGCCCACACAAGCAATGAAAATGAAGAAGACCTTCTGGGACTCGCCCAGCCCAAACCAGACCAGAGTCAGCGGTATGAGGGCCGCGATCGGGATGTTGCGAAGGAAGATCGTGATCGGACGCAGCCAGGCTTCCACCGAGCGAAAGCAACCGGCCAGGATACCAAGCGGGATGCCTATCACCGCCGCCAAACCGAAACCCAGCAGGATGCGGGACATGCTCCAGCCGATACTTCGCGTCAAGGCCGCGTCAAACCAAAGGCTCTTGATCTGAGCCAGAACCTCGCCGGGGCTCGGCAAGGTCAGCGGAGACAGGAATCGCTCCTCCGGACTCCCCGCGGTCACGGCAAACCAGAGGAGCAGGACGGCGGCAACCGATCCTACCTGCAGGCCGATCGCCAGCGGCCTGGAAAGGCCCTTTCGCAAAGCGGTCTTCATAGTCAATCGAAGGCAGCTGCCTTCGCCCCTTACTGCTGTTCGAGCGGGTAGACCTTGATCTCCACGCGCCGGTTCAGGGCGTGGTTACCCGGCTCCAGCTCTCGATTCCATCCCTCTCCCACCACCGAGAACTGGTTCGGCTGAAGTCTGAAGCGCTTGACCAACTCCTCCTTCACGGCATTCGCACGCGCCATAGAGAGGTCCCGGACGGCGTCAAAAGGCACAAAGCCTTTCATGGACGAGTCGGTATGCCCCTCGATCACGACTCGCGCCATTCCGAACTGGCCGCACAGACGCCCGACCTCTTCGAGGATCTTGGAGACGTTGGGGTCGTACAGCGCGCCGTCGGCGTTCTTGTAGAACAACTCCGAGGAGTTCGGATAGAAATGGATCCGTTGCGTGTTGGTCAGGATTTCTGTAGCTTCCGCCTTGATTGACGAAACCCCCTTCGGCGTAAAGGTTACGCTATATTCGTCACGCGAGCTGGCATAGGGCTCTACGCCCTCCAGCGCTTTGACGAAGGAGAAGTCAGCCACCTGATCGAACCTGACGGTGCTGGCAATCGAGCCAAGCTTCATGTACAGGGTGCTGGCCGTCTCCCAGTAGCGTTCGAAGTTGGTCGGGTTGTTCTGGTTCATGAAGAAGTCGCGGTTCTCGGCGTAGTTGGTCGAATGCGCGTCGGCGAGCATGTTCACAGCTTCGTCGGCCGGGAGCCCGTAGGCCTTGCCCATCAGCGCCGCCGCTTTCTTCTTGTTCGCCTCGTTCTTCAGCTCCTCAACCGCATCGAAAAAGCCGCGCACAAGCCCGTCAATGATCTTCGGGTTATCCCGCACGAAGTCAGCCCGGGCGAACATCACGTCGGAGATCAGTTTGTTGGCAGTCGCCGTGCTGACCAGCAGCTTGTTGCCGCGCACTTCCGAGAGCTTGTAGATATCGGGCGCCCAGCTCACGCAACCGGCCAGCGAGCGATCGGCGTTAAAGGCCGCGGCGGCCTGAAAGGCATCTTCAGTGAATCTGAAATCCACGTCCGAAGGCTGAAGCCCGGAATTAATGAGGAGGTTCAGGAGCAGGTAGTGCGACGGGGAATGTTGGGCGAGAGCGATTTTCCTTCCGCGCAGGTCCGCGACCGACTTAATCGACTCGCGAACAACCAGGCCGTCACCGCCGTTGCTCCAGTCAACCTGCAGAAAAGCCCGCGGCAAGGCGCGCGAATCCGCCTTCAGCTGCTCGTAAAACAGGGGGATCATGTCGAGGGTCCAGGCCGTCACGTGGACGTCGCCGGCCGCAAAAGCGTTAATTGAGGCGGACGGGCTGTCGATGATCTTGATGGCCACCTTGAACCCGTATTTCTTGGCGAAAAGGCTGTTGGGGTTGGGATCTGAGCCGCCGTTCGCGTAAAAGATCGGCGCCCAGCCCGCCCAGACGTTCAGCCCCATCACGACTGTTTTGTCCTGAAGCGGCCGGTAGTTCGCGGCGCCCTTGACGGGCGGGAGCACTTCAGTGGGGACAAACTTGTACTCCTTGACGGTGGTGACCCCGGTGGCATCCGGCGCTTCCACCTTACCGCCCAGGTCTTCCTTGCTGACATCCCCGCCCTGTTGACCCGTCGGGAATATCCACTCTCGGCCCTGATACAGTCCGAGTGCCACCAATCCCAACACAACAATTATGATCAAAACCCACGCCATCGGCTTGAGCCTGACATCGTCTGCCATGTTCGGACCCTTCCTTTTCTTGCAGGCTAGCTCACTGTCGCCACCTGCAAAAGGATGAGGAAGGAAGAAGGACGCCTGTCTTCATCTTTCATCCTTCTTCCTTCAGCCTTCATCCCTGTTTTTCCGTCTCGATCTCCGGAATCTTCTCCATTTCGGCCGGGCCGAGCGTCTTCTGCGGAGTTTCGGCCACCGGCGGACTGACCAGTCCTTCCTCGATCTTGAACTGCTGGAGCAGATCCATTGCGAGTGCCTTTTCGGCGGCCTCTTGGGCCTTCAGGCGCTCGACGCCTTCTCCTGACAGATCCGCGGCAACTTTCGAACGCGCTTTCGCCTGATTGATCTGGTCATCCAGCTTGCCCATGATCTGGCCGAAGTCGCTCGTAACATCGAAGTTCGCATTCAGCGCCCCCGCCGCTTCCGCCACTTCGGCCAGCGCCCGCTCCATCTTGAGGGCCGCCTTCCGCTTCTCCAGCTCATAGCGACTCTTCTGAATGTCCTTGAGGGCAGTCTTCATTTTCAGCAGGTTGTTCTCGTAAGCCTGCTGATGCAAATTGAGCTGCTCCTCGTTAGCGCTCACGTCGCCTTTCGCCTGACTCAATTCGAGCGCCAGCTGGGCGGCGACGGTTTCGTTGTTCGCCTTGAGATGGCCCTTGATCTCCGCGGTCAAGCGAGCGATTCTTCGCCGCCCCTCATCCACCTGCTGCTGCACTTTAAGGACCAGTGCCTGGTAGGTGACGAGTCCCTGACGGCCTTCCTTCAGGCGTTCAGTCGCCTCCTGCAGTTTTGCCTCGGCAAGGTCGGCCACATACTGGTCTTCCAGCCCCGAGACAAACTTGTTCATAATCGCGTACCAGATGCCTCGTAACCGACTAAATAAGCCCATGTTTGGTCCCTCCGTCTCCCGTAGGGCGCATGTTAACTGATTTTCGAACCGAAATCGATCTTGCCGGTTGCCGGTTGCCGGTTACCGGTTACCGGTTGCCGGTTACCGGTTACCAGTTACCAGTTACCAGTTACCG